>JAAYBB010000052.1 GCA_012719075.1 Clostridiales bacterium
AAGCTTGCCGGCCGAAGCTGCGGACAGGTCCGGCAGAGGTAGAGCATCTCGCCCGGGAGCCCGACATAGCAGCCGGCGCCCTGCGCCACCAAGCGGGCCTGCTCCACATCTCCGAGGTTGCCGTGGATGACCGCCTGCACGCCGATGTCCGCAAGCCCCTGCTGCAGCAGCCGCCCGATACTGTTCTCGGTGGGGCCCGACATGAAGATGGCGCAGCGGTCGGCCCCCCGCAGCACCTCGGCCATGCCGGCGGCAAAGAAGTCCACCGTGCGCGACAGGTCGCGTTTGGAGAAGTAGAGGCGCTTTTGCTCCCCCGAGGTGCCCGAGCTGCGCACCGTGCTGATGCGCTCGACCTCCGAGAGCGGGACGCAGAGCATCTGCGCCGCGTGGTCGATCAGCTCGCGGTCGGTCGTGACGGGCAGGCGGCCAAGGTCGGCTACCCGGGTCAGCCCCTCGATGTCGACGCCGGCGAGCTTGTCGCGCTGGTACGGGCTGTTTTGCCTGGCATGGCGGAGCTGCGCCCGCAGCTTTTCCAGCTGCCCGCGCTCCACCTCCTGTGCGGACAGGCCGCCGCCCAGCGACCGACCCACCCAGCGGTCAATGGCCGATGTCATGCCTCACCCCTCCCGCGCAAAGATGGCCAGGTAGTACCCGCCCGAAACCCGCTTCAGCAATTCGAGCTCGGCCCCCATGCGCTGCTCGAGCGCCTCGCCCCCGTGCGCGAAGATCAGCTCGCCAAAGCGCTGTGCAAGGTCTGGCGAGCGGTCCTCAAAGTGGCACAGCGCAAAGCCGGCCGCCTCGATGCGCGCCCGCTGCCCCGCCCAGGGCTCCACGCGGGCAAGGTCCTCCGGCCGGGCGCGCTCGGGCGCCCTTGCGTACAGGTCGCCGACCACAAGGCGGCCGCCCGGCCGCAGCACCCGCGCGCACTCGCGCAGCGCCGCGCGCTTGTTCTGCACGAGCGAGAGGCTGCAGGCAAACAGCAGGCCCTCCATGCAGCCGTCCCCGAAGGGCAGCCGCTCGGCTGTGCCCTGTAAAATATGGGGGTCGGCGAGCGCCGCGACCAGCGCCGCGTCGATGTCGACGCCGCAGGCCTCAAGGCCAAATTCTCGGCGCAGCAGTGCAACGGTCTCTCCGGCGCCGCAGCCGATGTCGGCGACCGGATCGCCCTGCGCAAAGCCGCAGAGCCCGACCGCCTGCCGGATCAGCGCGCCCCCGCCGGGGGCTGCCGTAGTTCCAAACAAGGCTACCACACCTCTCCCTCCCCTGCCGGCGCACGCCTCACCGGCAGGCAGATGCGCCGCTGCGCGCCGTGCCGGTCCCGCATCGTCACAATGTCCATGTCCACGCCGTAAGCGCTCAGTAAATTCTCGCTGGTCAGCGTTTGTTCGGGGGTGTCAAAGCCCAGCACCCGGCCCTGCTTCATCAGCAGCACGCGGTCGGCGTAGGCAAAGGGGTGCTCGGGGCTGTGGGTCGAGAGCAGCACCCCATAGCCGTCCTGCGCCAGCTCCCCCACCAGCTCCAGCACCTGCATGGCGTTGTGGTAGTCGAGGCTGGCGGTCGGCTCGTCCATCAGCAGCAGGCCGGCCTGCTGCACGATGGCCCGCGCGATCAGCGCCAGCTGCTGCTGGCCCCCGCTGAGCTGTGCAAACATCCGGTCGGCACTCTCCGACAGCCCCAGCCGCGCAAGTGCGCACTCCACCTCGGCGTGGTCCACGCCCCGGGGGCTTGAAAAGGCCCCGAAGTGGCTGGCCCGCCCCATCGTGACCACCTCCCGCACCGTGTAGGTGAACACCGGCGTGTGCCGCTGCGGAATGTAGGCGATCCGGTGGGCCAGCTGCCGCTTGGGGATGCGGTCAATCTCCTCGCCGCCCAGCGTGACGCTGCCGGCCGACGGCGTTAAAAAGCCCATGAGCAGGCGCAGCAGCGTCGATTTTCCGCAGCCGTTCGGTCCCAGCAGAAAGACCGTCTCCCCGGGCCGCAGCCAAAAGTCGATGTCGCGGCAGACGGTGGTCTTGCCGTATCCGCCCGACAGTCCCCTTGCCTCCAGCAGAATGGCTATCCCCTCCCCGTCCGCCGCAGAATTAAAAAGATGAAAAACGGCGCGCCCACAAACGAGGTCAGCACGCTCAATGGCAGTTCCATGACCAGCAGCGACCGCGCAAGCCCGTCGGCCGCCAGCAGAAAGAGCGCGCCCAGCAGCGTGCTGGCCGGCACGATGTACTTGTACTCGGAGCCGAACAGCATGCGTGCGATGTGGGGGATCATGAATCCCACCCACTCGATGATGCCGCCGAGGCAGACCGCGGCGGCGCTGAGGACGGTGGCCGCGACCACCACCATGATGCGGTCGCGCCGCGGGTTGGCGCCAAGGCTGATGGCCTCCTCGTCGTCGAGCGTGAGCAGGTTGATGCGCCAGCGCATCAGGTGGAGCACCAGAAAGCCCGCCGCCATCATCGGCAGGCTGAAGCGCAGGCTGTCCCAGGTGACCTTGTTGAGGCTGCCCATCAGCCAGAAGGTGATGGCCGGCAGCGCGTCGGTGGGGTCGGCGACATACTTGATCATCGAGATGGCCGAGGTGCAGAGCGTCTTGAGCATGACGCCGGCCAGCACCAGGCTGACGGTCGGCAGCTGGGTGGTGCGCCCGCTGATCAGGTAGGCGATCAGCACCACCGCCAGCCCAAAGACAAAGGCGAACACCTGCGTCATGTAGTAGGGAAAGCCGCCCGCAATGGCGATGGAGGCCCCCAGCCCGGCCCCGGCCGCGACCCCGAGGATCTCGGGCGCGACCAGCGGGTTTTTGAACATGCCCTGGTAGGCCGCGCCCGATACCGACAGCGCGCCGCCGATCAGCACCGAGGCGATGATGCGGGGCATCCGGGAGCGAAAGACCACCGTCAGCGCCTGCGGCAGCACCTCGCCGTGGTAGAGGCCAAGGCGGCTGCCGATGGCCTGCACCACCTGCAGCGGGGTCAGGGCATAGTAGCCCACCCCGAGCGACAGCACGGCCGCAAGCAACAGCGCCGCACCGATCAGCGCGATGGCGGCAAACCTGCGCCCCGGGCCGGCCGGCCCGGTCGACGGATGCCCTGCTCCCCTCTTCAACTGCTCGTCCCCCTTTCGGCTCAAGCCGATCGACCTGCCCCTTGTCCCCGCGCCGGCCGCCCACCTGCGCCGCATGCACCTCCGGCCCCGGCGGCGCCTACAGCGCCACATCCGGCATCTTCCACCGGATGCGGACAACCCCTGCGGGGTGCCGGCCGGGACCGGCGGCAAAGGGGGCTTTTAGCCCCCTTTGGGCGGCCGCGCCATGGGTACGGCACTGAGTGGATCAAGCGCCTATGTTGTCGGCGGCGAAACGCGCGCCGGCCAGGTTTATCAACTGCCCGCGATGAAGCGGTCGATCTGCCGCGCCACCTGCCCGCGGTTTTCGGGCGTCAGGGTCAGCAGCACACCGCCGGACGCCAAAAGCCGCTGCTCAAAGGCCCGGCGCTGTGCCGAACGATCGGGCAGGTTGGGCATGGCCGCGCGCTGCCGCGCATCGTTTGCCCTCTGCTTGTACACCCCGAGGCAGCGCAGCTCGCTGCACAGCAGCCGATCGAGCGCCGCCATAAAGCGGGGGCAGGCAAACTCGGCGCCGCCGAGCTCGTCCAGCACCACCAGTCCCGGCCTGCACCTCAGCGCCTGCTCCAGCAGTTCTGTGGCGTACCCCTCAAACACGGCGCCGTCAAAAATCCAGTCCTCACCCTGCCGCCAAAGAAAAGGCGTCATCCGGCCCCGCCGATCACTGCCGGAGGGGCGCAGCACAAAGCCGGCCGTACCCTCCGCCGCCGGCATTCGCTTGGTCAAAAAGCCGCCCACCCTGCCGCCGGCCGCTTCAAAGTGGCGCAGCGCCGCCTGGATCAGCGTGGACTTGCCCACCCCACTGTCGCCCTGCAAAAACAGCTTGTTCATGACCTCGCCCTCACCCGCCCAGTACGCTTTGCGGCCGCAAATCAGTCGAGATAGAGGCCGTTTCGCTGTTCATCGGTCAGTGTTTCGTGGTAAAATAGCTGATAGAAGCTGTTGACCTCCTGATCGAGGTCGAACCCATAGGCCTCCGGGTAGAGGATTTCGGCCAGCCAGACCAGCCCGATCAGGCGGTTGGGGCCGGTCGGCCGGTCGATCCAGCTGAAGGGGGCCTTGGGGCTTCCGTACACCCGGCCATTTTGGATGGCCGAGACGTCGGCCCAGCCCGGATCGGCCAGCAGCTGCTCGGCCGCGCTGTTGCCGCTCAGCCCCTGCTTGGGCTCACCGTTGACCACGATGACCTCGGGATCCCAGCTGAGCACCTGCTCGAGCGAGATCTCAATGCGGTTGCCGCTGCCCAGCTCCAGCTTGGCCACGTTGTCTCCGTCCACCATGTCGATGACCTGGGACGAGGTGGAGCCCTGCGGGGCGGTCTCGAGCGAGAGCGGACCGTTGCCGTAGTAGATGCGCACCCGCTCCTCGGCGGGGATGTCAACCGCGTCGACCGACGAGAGAATGCGCTCGGCATAGGCGGCCAACTCCTCCGCCTTTTGCTCTTCCCCCATGGCCCGGCCCAGCAGGCGGTAGGCCTCGGCGGTGTCCTTGAGCTTGCCGCTGACCACCAGCACGGGAATGTCCATGCTCTGCTGCAGCTGGTCGGCGTCGGCAACGGCGGCCTCGTCCAGTTTGTCCGAGATGTAGAGGTTGAAGTGCGGTGCCGCCGCAATGATGGCCTCGCTGTTGAGGCCCTCCCCCATGCCGTAGACCGTCAGGTCGTGGTAGGCGGGCAGAATGTGCGAGCGCTCGAGGTCGTTGAGCGCGTAGTTCCAGCCCAGCAGCTTGTCGGGATTGACCGTGTAGATCAGATAGGCCGCAACCGGCGAGGTCGAGCCCACCTTGATGTCCGCGCCGGGCGCTTGCAGTACCACGCTGCGCCCTGCCATGTCCACGAGCTCGAGCTGGTCCCCGTCCTCGCCGCCGCTCTGCGCAGGTCCGGAGCAGGCCGGCAGCAGCACCAGCGCCACCATACAGAGCAGGACCGCCAACGTGCATAGACTTCTCTTCATATCATACCCTCCCATGTCATGCATTGCAATGCATTGTTTGTGCCGCCCGGCCGTGCAACCTTCCACGCAGACCTGACAGGGCAGCCTTTGCCTCCTATTCTAGCACAGTGCGATTGGTTTTTCAAAACATATCCAACATCGTATTTTCTGATCCTGGAGGTGCCGCTGTGAAAGCCGCGCTGATTGCCGTCTCGGGCCGCACCGCCCACCCGGGCGAATTCAACCCCTACCTCGAGGTGGGGGACATCACGGCCGTACAGCGCCTCATTCTGGTCTTTGGCCGCGCCGGCGTCGACCGGGTGGTGTTGGTCACCTCGGGCGACCTGCGCGCGCTGGAGCGGCACGTCGCCCGCATGGGCGCCATCTGCCTCCACAACGACCGCCCCGACGCCGAGATGCTGCACAACCTGCAGCTTGGACTGCGCTACCTCGGGGAGCGGTACACGCAGGTGGTCGTCACACCGGTGGACGTGCCACTGTTTGGCGCGGACACAGTCCGGGCGCTGCTGGACCAGGCGGCCGAAGTGGCCATTCCGCTCCACCGGGGGCACCCCGGACACCCGGTCATGCTCCGCGCCTCGCGCTACGCCGACATCCTGGCCTATGAAGGGCCGGACGGGCTGGAGGGCGCGCTGGCCGCAGGGGCGGTAAGGCCGTGTTACCTCGAGGTCTCCGACCCCGGCATCCTGTGCGACGTGGGCGGGCAGGGCTCCCCCGGCGAGCTGCAGCGCCTGGTCCGGACGCACGAGCTTAACCGGCTGCGCCCCGAGCTGCGCATCTCGCTGGCGCGGGACAAGGTCTTCTTTGGCCCGGGCGGGCTGACGCTGCTCGAGCTGATCGGCGAGACCGGCTCGCTGCGGGCGGCCTGCGCCGACATGGGCATCTCCTACAGCAAGGGCTGGAAGATGCTCCAGGCCATCGAGGAGCAGCTTGGGCACCCGGTGGTGACAAGCCGAAAGGGCGGCGAGGGCGGCGGCAGCTCGGCCCTGACCCCAGAGGGACAGGCGCTGGTACGGCGCTACCTGCTGCTGGTCAGGCAGAGCCGGGCGGCCATCGAGGCGCTCTTTGCCGAGCTCTTCGGCGAAGGAATCTGATCGGCTCCTTCCGGTCAAAAGCCGTGCAGGGATGACCCTGTCGCCCCCAGGCACTGACGCGCCAACCCTTGGTGCCTGACTGCGCTTTGCCGGTCGGGCGACGGCCATCGCCCTGCGCGTTCCCAAGCAGGGTCCTTCATCCGAGACAGCGGCCACCCCGGCTTGGGGCGGCCGCTTTTCTCTTCCCCATTTCCCAGTCGGTCTCTCCCACAGCGGGACCGCTCGTCTGATCTATGGCCGTCGGACAGGTACCCTTTTGCGATGGACCGGAATACCTCCTCGCGCGTATGGGATATGTCCATACACTTGACCGGAGACGTAAAAACGGGATATGCAAACCGTTTACGCCATCCACTCTGGTTTGCGCAGCGCCGGTCAACACGGCTTTATCCTACGCAGCCCAGCGCGAATACAGCGCTTGCCAAACAAAACAACAGGCGGCCAAGAGATCACCTTGGGCCGCCTGTTGTTCGCCCATGTCTGTTTCGATTGAAATCAACACCAGACACCAGCTTGCCCTGTCCCGATAAAAAGCAGAAAACCCCGAGGTATACAACCACAGGGCTTTTTCTGGAGCTTCTATCCAGATTCGAACTGGAGACCTCATCCTTACCAAGGATGCGCTCTGCC
>JAAYBB010000053.1 GCA_012719075.1 Clostridiales bacterium
GGTCGAAAAGGCCCACCCCGACGTCTTCAACCTGCTGCTGCAGGTGCTGGACGACGGGCGCATCACCGACTCGCAGGGGCGCACAGTCGACTTCCGCAACACCGTGCTGATCCTGACCTCCAACCTGGGCTCCCACTTGCTGCTCGAGGGCATCGGTCCCTCGGGCGAGATCACCGAGCAGGCCCGCGCCGGCGTCGAGGAGATGCTGCACCTCGCCTTTCGGCCCGAGTTCCTCAACCGCCTCGACGAGATCGTCTTCTACAAGCCGCTGACAAAGGCCGACATCGCCAAGATCGTGGAGCTGATGCTCGGGGACCTCAACCGCCGCCTGGCCGAGCGGCAGCTGAGCTGCAGCCTGACCGACCGCGCCAAGGCCTATGTCATTGAACAGGGCTACGACCCGGTCTACGGCGCGCGGCCGCTGCGCCGCTACCTGCAGCAGCACGTCGAGACGCTGATCGGCAAGCGCATTGTGAGCGGCGAGATTTTGCCCGGCAGCCGGTTGACAATTGACCTCGAAGGCGATAGGCTGGTGGTGGTGGCGGCGCCCGCGGGGGCCGACTAGCCGGTGCCAGGTGAGCAAAAAGGAGACGTGGCCGTGAAAAAGATTCTCGTTGTGGTGGACTACCAAAGGGATTTTGTGGACGGCGCCCTCGGTTTTCCGGGCGCGGAGCGGCTCGAGGCGCCCATCTGCGCGCGCATCGAGCAGGTCAGGGCGGAGGGCAGCGAGGTCGTCTTCACGTTTGACACCCATCACGGGGACTACCTCGAAACCCGCGAGGGCCGGGACCTGCCGGTGCCCCACTGCATCAAGGGCAGCGAGGGCTGGGGGCTCTACGGCGGCGTGGCGGCCCACTGCGACGCGCAGACCCGCTGCTTTGAAAAGCCGACCTTCGGCTCCTTTGAGCTGGCCGAATACCTGCGCGCGGGGCAGTACGACGAGGTCGAGCTCTGCGGGCTGGTCAGCAACATCTGCGTCATCAGCAATGCGGCGCTGGCCCGGGCGGCACTGCCCGAGGCGGCCATCTGCGTGGACGCCCGCTGCACCGGCGGCGGGGACCCCCTGCTGAACGAAAAGGCGCTCGATGTGATGCAGGGCTTTTTCATCGAGGTCAAGGGGCGCTGACGCCCGCTTCACGGTGCAAGTTCAATGGTAAAAGGCCCTTCGCCAGGCGGCGAAGGGCCTTGTTTTGATGGCGCTGAGGCTGAGCAGGGCGGAAAAGCGGTGAGGCGCGACAGGCACAGCCAAAACGCCGCTTGACAAAGCCGTACAGGCATGATACAATTTTTTATTGTATTACAATGGAATAGTTTGCCCCTTTTGGCAGATCCGTTTTTAAAATAGGCATAACTACAGAAATTTTCAACATGTACAGGTACATTTTTGTGCTTGTTGATAGACATCAGGCACAAAAACACAAAAAAAGCCATTTTGAGGGTCAAAATGGTGAACCCGAAAGGGGGAAATCTTCCGAAACGCTCCGAAGGGTGTGCAGAAAAACGCCGAATGCGCCGCGCGCGCCGGCGCCTGCCGCAAATTTCGGAGGGAAGAGACTGCTGTTATTGTATCGCATGGCCGTATGCCTGTCAAGAATGGGGAGGGATTCCCATCCCCGGCCGGCGTCGGCAATACGTCAATCGCGCGCGTGACTAACAAAAGATGGAGTGATGGAACCTATGCCGAAAACCGTGACGCTTGGCAAGAGTCAGCGCCTGAGCTTCTCCCGGATTGACGAGGTCCTGGAGATGCCCAACCTGATCGAGATCCAGAAGAAGTCGTATGCCTGGTTTGTGGAGGAGGGTCTTCGCGAGGTCTTTGAGGACATGGCCTACATCTCCGACTACGCCGGCAACCTGATTTTGAAGTTCATCGACTACACGCTGGAGGAAGCGCCCAAGTATACGGTGATGGAATGCAAGGAGCGTGACACCACCTACGCCGCGCCCCTTAAAGTGCGGGTGCAGCTGATCAACCGCGAGACCATGGAGGTCAAGGAGCAGGAGATCTTCATGGGGGACTTTCCGCTCATGACCGAGAGCGGCACCTTTGTCATCAACGGCGCCGAGCGCGTGATCGTCTCGCAGCTGGTGCGCTCGCCCGGCATCTACTACGACGTCAACCGCGACAAGAGCGGCGCGCGGCTCTTCTCCACCACCATCATCCCCAACCGCGGGGCCTGGCTGGAGTACGAGACCGATTCGGCCGGCGTCTACTATGTCCGCATTGACAAGAACCGCAAAATTCCGGCCACGGTGCTGCTGCGGGCCTTTGGCCTCGAGCGCGACGAGGACATTATCGCGCTGTTCGGGCCCGAGGAAAACCTGCTGGCCACGATGGAGAAGGACGCCACCAAGACCGGAGAGGAGGCGCTGCTGGAGCTCTACAAGCGGCTGCGCCCCGGCGAGCCGCCCACGGTGGAGAGCGCAAGGCAGCTGCTCTTCAACATGTTCTTCGACGTGCGGCGCTACGACCTGCCCCGCGTCGGCCGCTTTAAGTACAACCAAAAGCTGGCGCTGGGCGCCCGCATTGCCGGGCACGTCCTGGCCGACGACGCGGTGTCCCCCTTCACCGGCGAGCTGCTGGCCGAGGCCGGCACCCGCCTGACCAAGGAGCTGGCCAGGGCCATCGAGGCCTCGGGCCTCTCGACGGTCTACCTGCAGGTGGAGGACGCCAGGGTCAAGGTCTTCTCCAACGGCATGGTGGACGCCGCGGCGTTTCTGCCCTTCGACCCCAGGGAGGTCGGGCTGCTTGAAAAGGTCAGCCTGCGGGTGCTGCAGGAGATCCTGCAGGCCTGCGGCGACGACGAGGAGGCGCTGCGAGAGCAGCTCAAAACCCGCATTGACGAGCTGATCTCCAAGCACATCGTGGTGGACGACATCTACGCCTCCTTCAACTACCTGATCGGCCTGTCCTACGGCATCGGCCGCGTGGACGACATCGACCACCTCGGCAACCGCCGCATCCGCTCGGTGGGCGAGCTGCTGCAAAACCAGTTCCCCATCGGCCTCTCGCGCATGGAGCGGGTCATCCGCGAGCGCATGACCACCCAAAACCTCGAAATCATCACGCCGCAGGCGCTGATCAACATCCGCCCGGTCGTGGCGGCCATCAAGGAGTTCTTCGGCTCCTCACCGCTGTCACAGTTCATGGACCAGACCAACCCGCTGGCCGAGCTGACCCACAAGCGCCGCCTCTCGGCCCTCGGCCCGGGCGGCCTCTCGCGGGACCGCGCCGGCTTTGAGGTGCGCGACGTGCACCACTCCCACTACGGCCGCATGTGCCCCATCGAGACGCCCGAGGGACCCAACATCGGCCTGATCTCCTACCTGTCGACCTACGCCCGCATCAACGAGTACGGCTTCATCGAGGCCCCCTACCGCAGGGTAAACAAGGAGACCGGCCAGGTCACCGACGAGGTGGTCTATATGACGGCCGACCAGGAGGACGAGTTCGTCGTGGCGCAGGCCAGCGAGCCGCTCGACGAGCAGGGGCGCTTTGCCAACCGCCGCGTGGCCGCCCGCCACAGCGAGGAGATCCTCGAGATCGACCGCGAGCAGATCGACTTCATGGACGTCTCGCCGCGCATGGTGGTCTCGGTGGCCACCGCCATGATCCCCTTCCTCGAAAACGACGACGCCAACCGCGCGCTGATGGGCTCCAACATGCAGCGCCAGGCGGTTCCGCTGTTGCGCACCGAGGCCCCGCTGGTGGGCACCGGCATGGAGTACAAGGCCGCCGTCGACTCGGGCGTCTGCGTGCTGGCCCGGCGGGCCGGCACGGTCACCAGCGTCGCGGCCGACCACATCGCGGTGGATGCCGGCGGACAGGTCGACCACTACAAGCTCATCAAGCTGCTGCGCTCCAACCAGGGCACCTGTATCAACCAGCGGCCGGTCGTCGAGATCGGACAGCGGGTGGAGCAGGACGAGGTCATCGCCGACGGCCCCTCCACCGACCAGGGCGAAATCGCGCTTGGGCGCAACGTGCTGGTCGGCTTCATGACCTGGGAGGGCTACAACTACGAGGACGCGGTCCTGCTCAACGAAAAGCTGGTGCAGGACGACATCTTCACCTCGATCCACATCGAGGAGTATGAGCTCGAGGAGCGGGACACCAAGCTGGGCAGCGAGGAGATCACCCGCGACATCCCCGGCCTCTCGGAGGAGGCCCGCAAGGACCTCGACGCGAGCGGCGTCATCCGCGTGGGGGCCGAGGTGCGCAGCGGCGACATCCTGGTCGGCAAGATCACCCCCAAGGGGGAGACCGAGCTGACGGCCGAGGAGCGGCTGCTGCGCGCCATCTTCGGCGAGAAGGTGCGCGAGGTGCGCGACACCTCCCTCAAGGTGCCCCACGGCGAGTACGGCATCGTCGTGGACGTCAAGGTGTTCTCGCGCGACAAGGGACATGAGATGGCGCCCGGCATCAACAAGATCGTGCGCTGCTACGTGGCGCAAAAGCGCAAGATTTCGGTGGGTGACAAGATGGCCGGCCGCCACGGCAACAAGGGCGTCGTCTCCCGCGTGCTGCCCCAAGAGGATATGCCCTTTTTGCCCGACGGCACCCCGCTCGACATCGTGCTCAACCCGCTCGGCGTGCCCTCGCGCATGAACATCGGACAGGTGCTGGAGGTCCACCTTGGCCTGGCGGCCCACAAGCTGGGCCTCAAGGTGCTGACGCCGGTCTTTCACGGCGCCCGCGAGGAGGACATCGCCGAAATGCTCGAGAAGGCCGGCTACAGCGAAAACGGCAAGACCGTGCTGTACGACGGCCGCACCGGCGAGCCCTTTGACAACGAGGTCACGGTGGGCTACATGCACTTCCTCAAGCTGGCCCACCTGGTCGACGACAAGATCCACGCCCGCTCCAACGGCCCCTACTCGCTGGTGACCCAGCAGCCGCTGGGCGGCAAGGCACAGTTCGGCGGCCAGCGCTTTGGCGAGATGGAGGTCTGGGCGCTGGAGGCCTACGGCGCCGCCTATGCGCTGCAGGAGATTCTGACCGTCAAATCGGACGACACCGTGGGCCGCGTCAAGACCTTTGAGGCCATCGTGAAGGGCGAAAACGTGCCGAAGCCCGGCATTCCCGAGTCCTTCAAGGTGCTGATCAAGGAGCTGCAGTCGCTGGCGCTCGACGTGCGGGTGCTCGACGAGAACATGCGCGAGATCGCGCTGAAGGAAAACTTCGACAGTGAGGACGACTTTGGCATGGCCGGCGCCCAGCGCGAGGAGTACCTCTCCGACGACGGGGAGCTCGAAAAGCGCGGCTACAGCATTGAGGAGACCGAGGACGAGCTCGAGGAGGACCTCTTTGAAGAAGAGGGCGACCTCGAAACCGCGGACGGCGAAGGGGAGGACGATTTTTAATGGAGAACAACAGCTTTTCTTCGATCAAGATTGGCTTGGCCTCGCCCGAGATGATTCGAAACTGGTCTTACGGCGAGGTCAAGAAGCCCGAGACCATCAACTACAGGACCCTCAAGCCCGAGCGGGACGGCCTGTTCTGCGAGCGCATTTTCGGGCCGTCCAAGGACTGGGAGTGCTTTTGCGGCAAGTACAAGCGCCACCGCTACAAGGGCAAGATCTGCGAGAAGTGCGGCGTCGAAGTCACGCGGGCCAAGGTGCGCAGGGAGCGCATGGGGCACATCGAGCTGGCCGCACCGGTCTCCCACATCTGGTACTTCAAGGGCATCCCCTCCCGCATGGGGCTGCTGCTGGACCTCTCTCCGCGCATTTTGGAAAAGGTGCTGTACTTCGCGCTCTACATCGTCATCGACCCGGGCACGACGCCGCTGACCAAGATGCAGGTGCTGACCGAAAAGGAGTACCGCGACAACCTCGAGAAGTACGAGGACGACTTCAAGGCCGACATGGGGGCCGAGGCCATCCGCACGCTGCTGGCCGAGATCGACCTTGAAAAGCTCAGCGAGGAGCTCAAGCTGGACCTCGAGAGCGCCACGGGGCAAAAGCGCGCGCGCACCATCAAGCGGCTGGAGGCCGTGGAGGCCTTCCGCCTCTCGGGCAACCGGCCCGAGTGGATGGTGCTGGACGTGGTGCCGGTCATCCCGCCTGACATCCGCCCGATGGTGCAGCTGGACGGCGGCCGCTTTGCGACCTCCGACCTCAACGACCTCTACCGCAGGGTCATCAACCGCAACAACCGGCTCAAGAAGCTGCTGGAGCTGGGCGCGCCCGACATCATCGTGCGCAACGAAAAGCGCATGCTGCAGGAGGCCGTGGACGCCCTGATCGACAACGGCCGGCGCGGCCGGCCGGTCACCGGGCCCAACAACCGCTCGCTCAAGAGCCTCTCGGATATGCTCAAGGGCAAGCAGGGGCGCTTTCGCCAGAACCTGCTGGGCAAGCGCGTGGACTACTCCGGCCGCTCGGTCATCGTGGTGGGCCCCGAGCTCAAGCTCTACCAGTGCGGCCTGCCCAAGGAGATGGCGCTGGAGCTGTTCAAGCCCTTTGTCATGCGCCGGCTCGAGGAGCTGGGCCTGGCCCAGAACGTCAACGGCGCCAAAAAGCTGGTGCAGCGGGCCACGACCGAGGTCTGGGACGCCCTCGAAGAGGTCATCCGCGAGCACCCGGTGCTGCTCAACCGCGCCCCCACGCTGCACAGGCTGGGCATCCAGGCCTTTGAGCCGGTGCTGGTGGAGGGGCGCGCCATCAAGCTGCACCCGCTGGTCTGCACCGCCTACAACGCCGACTTCGACGGCGACCAGATGGCTGTCCACGTGCCGCTCTCGGCCGAGGCGCAGGCCGAGGCGCGCTTTTTGATGCTCTCGGCCAACAACCTGCTCAAGCCGCAGGACGGCCGGCCGGTGACAGTGCCCAGCCAGGACATGGTGCTGGGTTCCTACTACCTCACGCTGCGCCGCGAGGGCCGCAAGGGGGAGGGCAAGGTCTTCTCCTCGCCCAATGAGGCGCTGCTGGCCTATGACAACGGCGAGGTGGAGCTGCACAGCGCCGTCAAGGTGCGCGTGCGGCGCGTGATCGACGGCGCCGAGCGCAGCAAGATCATCGACTGCACGGTGGGGCAGCTCATTTTCAACGAGCCCATCCCGCAGGACCTCGGCTTTGTGGACCGCAGCGACCCCGAGAAGCTCTTTGACCTCGAGATCACCTTCGTGGCCGACAGCCGCGGGCTCTCCCGCATTGTCGACCGCTGCATCCGCAAGTACGGCTTTGCCACCTCGGCCGAGGTGCTCGACCAGATCAAGGTGCTGGGCTTCAAGTACTCGACCAAGGGCGCGACCACCATCTCGGTGGCCGACATGGTGGTGCCCTCCGAAAAGAAGGACATCATCGCCGGGGCCGAGCGCACGGTCGAGGAGATCACCAAGAAGTACCGCCGCGGCCTGCTCAGCGAGCAGGAGCGCTACAACGCCGTCATCAAGACTTGGGAGCAGGCCACCGAGGATGTGACGAAGGCCCTCTCGGAGGGGCTGGACCCCTACAACCCCATCTATATGATGGCCGACTCGGGCGCCCGCGGCTCCATGAAGCAGATCCGCCAGCTGGCCGGCATGCGCGGCCTGATGGCCAACACCTCCGGCAAGACCATCGAGATCCCCATCCGCGCCAACTTCCGCGAGGGGCTGACGGTGCTGGAGTACTTCATCAGCTCGAGAGGCGCCCGCAAGGGGCTGGCCGACACGGCGCTGCGCACGGCCGACTCGGGCTACCTGACCCGGCGCCTGGTCGACGTTGCGCAGGACGTCATCATCCGCGAGGTCGACTGCGACACCGACGAGGGGCTGTGGGTCACCGACATCATGGAGGGCAAGTCCACCATCGAGCCCATGCAGGAGCGCCTGCTCGGCCGCTACCTGCTGCACGACTTCGCCGACCCCGAGACCGGCGAGCTGCTGATTCCGAAGACCAAGCTGCTCGACGAGCAGGATGCCGCACGCATTGTGAAGTCGGGGGTCCCCGGCGTGCACATCCGCTCGATCCTCAACTGCCACGCCGAGCACGGCGTCTGCATCAAGTGCTACGGCGCCAACCTGGCCAGTGGCGAGGAGGTCAACATCGGCGAGGCGGTCGGCATCGTGGCGGCGCAGTCCATCGGCGAGCCGGGCACCCAGCTCACGATGCGCACCTTCCACACCGGCGGCATCGCGACGGCCGAGGACATCACGCAGGGCCTGCCCCGCGTCGAGGAGCTGTTCGAGGCCAGAAAGCCCAAGTTCCAGGCCACGATTTCCGAAATTTCGGGGCGTGTGCAGCTCGAGGACAGCGGCCGCCTGCGCAAGATTGTGGTGGTCAACGACCAGGAGGGCGACCGCAGGGAATATCAGATCAGCTATGCGTCCAAAATAAGGGTTGTCGAAGACGAGCAGGTGGCGGCCGGCCAGCAGCTGACCGAGGGCGCCGTCAACCCCGGCGAGCTCATGCGCATCTCGGGCGTGCACGAGACCCAGAGCTACCTGATCCGCGAGGTGCAGAAGGTCTACCGCCTCCAGGGCGTGGGCATCAGCGACAAGCACATCGAGGTCATCGTGCGCCAGATGCTGCGCAAGGTCCGGGTCGACCGGGCGGGTTCCACCGACCTGCTGACCGGCGCGGTGATCGAGCGCAGCGAGTTCGACGCCGCCAACGCCGCCATCGCGGCCAGGCAGCAGGCCGGGGAGGAGGGCCTCTCACTCGCAGAGGCCGAGCCGGTGCTGCAGGGCATCACCAAGGCCTCGCTCGGCACCGATTCCTTCCTGTCGGCCGCCTCCTTCCAGGAGACCACCCGCGTGCTGACCGACGCCGCCATCAAGGGCAAGGTCGATCCGCTGCTCGGCCTCAAGGAGAACGTCATCATCGGCAAGCTAATTCCGGCCGGAACCGGCATGCAGCTCTACCAGGAGACCGAGGTCGTGGAGATGGGCGGCCACGCCGGCCGCCAGGCCGACGAAAAGCTTGACAGGAAAGAGCTTGCGGGCATATAATTAACCAGTCTGGCCCCTGTCGGCAGCACGGCTGCCGACAGGGGGTTCAGACTGCGAAAAAGGGGGGGTCACGTGACCGGTCTGCAGGGCAAAAAAAAGGTGGTTGGCGCCAAGGAGACCGCCCGCGCGCTGCAGGATGGCCGTGCGGCGGTCGTCTATGTGGCCGAGGATGCCGATGCGCGCGTGACCGCACCCGTCCTTGCGCTCTGCGAAGAGCGGGGCATAAAACCGGTCATGGTGCAGAGCCTTGCGGCGCTGGGCGCCGCCTGCGGCGTCAGGGCCGGGGCCGCCGTCGCAGCCGAACTCAAGGAGCAGTAGGAGCAGTAGGGAGCATACTGAACGGTTGCCTGTTGGAGAGGGCAGCAAGGCCGCCTTCTCCAATGGGCAATGGGACAAGAACCCTGCACCCAAATGAGACAGAAAGGAGAAATGAGATGACCTTTAACCAGCTGGTCAAGCAGGGCCGCAAGAACGAGACCCACAAGTCGACGGCGCCGGCGCTGCAAAAGGGCTTCAACACCCTTCGCAAGGAGACCACCAACCAGAACGCGCCCCAGAAGCGCGGCGTCTGCACCACGGTCAAGACCATGACGCCCAAGAAGCCCAACTCTGCGCTGCGCAAGATTGCCAGAGTCCGGCTTTCGAACGGCATCGAGGTGTCGGCCTACATCCCGGGCGAAGGGCACAACCTGCAGGAGCACAACGTCGTGATGATTCGCGGCGGAAGGGTCAAGGACCTGCCGGGCGGGCGCTACCACGTCATCCGCGGCACGCTGGACACCCAGGGTGTGCAAAAGCGCCGTCAGGCCCGTTCGAAGTACGGCGCCAAGCGCCCGAAGAAGGCCTAGGCAAAAGGGTCCGGGGGACCCATGCACGACACATCGCGAATAGAGCTTTGCCTCCCGGGGCAAGTGACCATAGATGGGCGCAGCCTTGCGCCTTTGGGAACCGCCTGGGGGCACAGCGGAAGTGATTCACTTTCGAGTACCGATGAGTTCAATAGACTCATGAAGGAGGGAAGCAAAGTGCCCAGACGAGGTTCCGTTCCCGTCAGAGAGGTGTTGCCCGATCCGCTGTACGGCAGCGAGATGGTGACACGTCTGATCAACAACATCATGTACGATGGCAAGAGGGGCATTGCCCAGAAGATTGTCTACAATGCCTTTGACATCGTCTCTGCCAAGACCGGCAAGGACCCGCTCGAGACCTTTGAGACCGCGCTTGAAAACATCATGCCGGTGCTCGAGGTCAAGGCCCGCCGCGTCGGCGGCGCGACCTACCAGGTGCCGATTGAGGTGCGCCCCGAGCGGCGCCGCACCCTTGGCCTGCGCTGGCTGACCGGCTATGCCCGGCAGCGCAGCGAGCGCACCATGAGCGAGCGCCTGGCCGGCGAGCTGATGGACGCCATCAACAACGCCGGCGGCGCCGTCAAGAAAAAAGACGACACGCACAGAATGGCTGAGTCCAACCGCGCTTTCGCCCATTACCGGTATTAATTCGCCAGGCGGAGCAGGGGAGACGGGCGATCGGCGGCCGGGGCAATTGGCGTGCAGGCGACTTTCAGCGCCAACGCCATTCCGGGCGGCCAACCCCTGATCCACAGGCGAAGGCCGTGTTTGGTCGAGAGAAATTAGGAGGACAACATGCCCAGAGAATTCCCACTGGAACAAACCCGAAACATCGGCATCATGGCGCACATCGATGCCGGCAAGACCACCACCACCGAGCGCATCCTGTATTATACCGGCATCAACTACAAGGTGGGCGAGACCCACGAGGGCTCGGCCACCATGGACTGGATGGAGCAGGAGCAGGAGCGCGGCATCACCATCACCTCGGCCGCCACGACCTGCCACTGGAACGACGTGCGCGTCAACATCATCGACACGCCGGGCCATGTGGACTTCACGGTCGAGGTGGAGCGCTCGCTGCGCGTGCTGGACGGCTCGGTGACGGTCTTCTGCGCCAAGGGCGGCGTGGAGCCGCAGTCCGAGACGGTGTGGCGCCAGGCCGACAAGTACCACGTGCCCCGCATGGCCTATATCAACAAGATGGACATCGTCGGGGCCGACTTCTACCGCGTGGTGGCCATGATGAAGGACCGCCTCAAGTGCAACGCCGTCCCGATCCAGTTGCCCCTCGGCGCCGAGGAGACCTTTAAGGGCATCGTGGACCTGGTCGAGATGAAGGCCCATGTCTACTACGACGACATGGGCAAGGACGTGCGGGTGGAGGAGATCCCGGCCGAGCTGCAGGAGCGGGCGGCCGAATACCACCAGCACATTCTCGAGGCGGTCGCCGATGTGGACGACACGCTGATGGAGAAGTTTTTGATGGAGGAGGAGATCTCGCCGCAGGAGATCAAGGCCGCCATCCGCGCCGCAACCATTGCCAACAAGCTGGTGCCGGTCATCTGCGGCACCTCCTATCGCAACAAGGGCGTGCAGAAGCTGCTGGACGCCGTGGTGGACTACATGCCCTCGCCGCTGGACATTCCGCCGGTGTCGGGCATCAACCCCAAGAGCGGCGAGCCGGTCGAGCGCAAGACCTCGGACAGCGAGGCCTTTTCGGCGCTGGCCTTCAAGATCATGACCGACCCCTTTGTCGGCAAGCTCTGCTTTTTCCGCGTCTACTCGGGCACGGCAAAGAAGGGCGCCACGATCTACAACTCGGTCAAGGAGGACAGGGAGCGCCTAGGGCGCATCCTGCTGATGCACGCCAACCACCGCCAGGACGTCGAGGAGATCTACTCGGGCGACATCGCGGCCGCGGTGGGCCTCAAGAACACCACGACCGGCGACACCCTCTGCGACGAGCGCAACCCGGTGGTGCTGGAGTCGATGGAGTTTCCCGAGCCCGTGATCCGGGTGGCCATCGAGCCGAGGACCAAGGCCGGGCAGGAGAAGATGGGCATTGCGCTCTCCAAGCTCTCGGAGGAGGACCCCACCTTCCGCGCCTACACCGACGAGGAGACGGGGCAGACCATCATCGCCGGCATGGGCGAGCTGCACCTGGAGATCATCGTGGACCGCCTGCTGCGCGAGTTCAAGGTGGAGGCCAACGTGGGCAAGCCCCAGGTGGCCTACAAGGAGACCATCCGCAAAAAGGCCGACGTGGACGAGCGCTACGTCAGGCAGTCGGGCGGCAAGGGGCAGTATGGGCACGTCAAGATCCGCATCGAGCCCAACGAGCCGGGCGCCGGCTACCTGTTCGAGAACAAGATTGTCGGCGGCGTGATCCCCAAGGAGTTCATCCCCTCGATCGACCAGGGCATCCAGGGGGCCATGCAGGCCGGCGTGCTGGCCGGCTACAACGTGGTGGATGTCAAGGTGGCGCTCTACGACGGCTCCTACCACGAGGTCGACTCCTCCGAAATGGCCTTTAAGATCGCCGCCTCGATGGCTTTCAAGGAGGCCATGCGCAAGGCCGACCCGCTGCTGACCGAGCCCATCATGAAGGTGGTGGTCAACGTCCCCGACAACTACATGGGCGACGTGATCGGCGACATCAACGGCCGCCGCGGCCAGGTGCAGGGCATGGAGCCGCTGGGCGGGGCGCACGAGATCACGGCGCTTGTGCCGCTCTCCGAGATGTTCGGCTATGCCACCGACCTGCGCTCCAAGACCCAGGGGCGGGGTATTTACAGCATGGAGCCCAGCCACTACACCGAGGTGCCCAAATCGGTGGCCGAGGGCATCATCGGCCACCAGCGGGGCGCATGACCCTTTTGGCGGCGAAAATGTGGTCAAAGGCTTGCAATTTAAGCAAAAAAACGGTATCATGAGCTATGGTCAAATTCTTTTCAACATTGAATCACTTTAAGAATAATCAGGAGTTATAAAAGGAGGAGCACCCAATGGCGAAGGCTAAGTTTGAGAGAAGCAAACCCCATGTAAACATTGGCACCATCGGTCACGTCGACCACGGCAAGACCACGCTGACTGCAGCGATCACCAAGGTGCTGGCTGACAAGTACCCGGATCTGAACGAGAGCTTCGCGTTCGATCAGATCGACA
>JAAYBB010000054.1 GCA_012719075.1 Clostridiales bacterium
CAGGATCAAACTCTCTGTTTATTTCAGAGTGTTTTTCTCTGCTCATGTTGCGCAGGTGCTCCCCCTAAGGGCGCTCCTGCGGCTTTATCTTTCTTGTCGCGCAAAAGGCAGCCAAAAGCCGCCCCCCACGCTTTGACAAGGGCCTTTTTCTTCCCGTGTTGTTTAATTTTCAAGGTCCAGTTCTGTCGCGCCGTTTTTTGCGACAGCTTTATCAATATACTCGATAACCCACACAAAGTCAAGCCTTAAAAAAACAAAAAATATGCGGACCGGTCACACGGGTGCTCAGGGCCGGCCAGGGCGGCCTTCAACCCTCGCCCTTGCCCCTGCCGCCC
Organism: Clostridiales bacterium; assembly: GCA_012719075.1. GTDB lineage: Bacteria > Bacillota > Clostridia > Oscillospirales > Feifaniaceae > JAAYBB01. Next base: position 336 of record JAAYBB010000054.1, read on the forward strand.
CACAGTTTGGCGTTGACGCCGGGGGCCTCCCTTTATATAATGGTACAAGCAGTGCACAGCCCGCTTGTGCAAAGTGTGGACAAGCACTGTAAGGAGGGTCCTTACAACATGCTGAAGAAATTTGGACTGTACCTGGTCTCGGTTGCGGCCGTGGTCTTTTTATTTACGCTGATCGGCGGGCGGGAGCCGGACGACGCGGTCGCCGCCTTTGCCCCGGTCAAGAATGGCGTGAACAACCCCGCCTCCTCGCGCAAGAACAACCTCGTGGTGACCTGCAATGCCTACAGCGGCACCATCAACCCGCTCTATCTCGAGACCGAGGCCGACCGCGAGATCGTGCGGCTGGTCTTTGACCCGCTGGTCGAGCCGGGCGAGGGCGGCGCTCCCGTGCCGGTGCTGGCCGACTACACGGTCTCGCAGGACGGCCGCAAGTACACCTTTACGCTCAAGGAGGGCGCCGTCTTCTCGAGCGGCGACCGCGTGACCGCCGACGACGTGCTCTTCACCTGGGAGGTGCTCTGCGACCCCACCTACGCCGGGCACCTGCGTCCGGCCGAGCTGGGCATCGTCGGCTACCGGGCCTACGTGGAAGGGTCGGCCACCACGCTCTCGGGCGTTGAGGTGGTCGACGAGCGCACCCTCTCGGTGACGCTGGAGGAGCCAAGTGCGGCCGCCCTGTTTACGCTGGGGGTGGCGCCGCTCTCGCGCGCCTACTACGGCACCGACTTTGCCTGGGGCCGATTGGACAACCTTCTGCTGCAGCGCTCCCGCCCGATGGGCTGCGGACAGTACCGCCTGACCGCAATGACCATGGAGCTGCTGACGCTGGAGCGCAACAAGAACTACTACCTCGGCGCCCCCTCGGTGCCCACTGTCTACTTCAAGGTGGCCACGCCCGAGCTGGCCGCCGCCATGATGAAGGAGGGCGCCTGCGACCTTGACCTCACCGGCGGCAGCGACAGCCTCGAGGTGGCCGGGCTCGACCACCTGGTGCGCACCGAGACGGCCGGGGACAGCTACGGTCTGCTGGGCTTCTCCTGCCAGTCGGCGCTGCTGAAGGACCCCGCGGTGCGCCGTGCAGTCGCGCTGTGCATCGACCGGCAGGCGCTGATCGACGCCGTGTTTGGCGCCGGCGGCGCAAAGCCGCTGACGCTGCCGGTCTCGGCCGCCTCCTTTGCGGCCCCCGCCGAGCCCCCCGCTGCCCGCCACGATCCGGCGGCGGCCGTCGCGCTGCTGGAGCAGGCCGGCTATGTGCGCAACAGCGGCGGCATCTTTGTCAAGGAGGGCGTCACGCTCAGCCTGACCTTCACCACGACCGACAACAACCCGGCCTCGGCCGCGCTTGGCGACCTGCTGCAGGACGGGCTGGCCAAGGCCGGCATCGGCCTGACGAGGCGATCGCTCGACTACGGCAGCCTGCTCAACCAGATCCGCCTTGGGCGCTGCGAAATGTGGTTCATGGCCATGGGCTTTTCGCCCGACCCCGACCCGACCGCGCTGATCGGCAGCGGCGGGACCTTCAACCTGTTTGGTTACAGCGCTGAAAAGGTCGACGACCTGCTGGCCCGCGCGGCGGCCGAGACCGACCTCGAGCGCCGGGCACAGCTCTACGACCTGCTGTGGCAGGCCCTCTCGGCAAATCCCCCCTTCGTGCCGCTCTACCAGCGCGTGCAGCCCGTGGTGTGCAACCTGCGGGTGTCGGGGCTGAGCTTCCAGGAAATGCGCCCGGTGACGGCCGAGTTCTATCGGATCAAGTGGTAGGGCATCCCGCAGCCCTGTATAAACGTCCCCAAAATCAACATCAAGGAGGCCGCCATGAGCAACCTGAAGGATCGCTTTCTGCGCTATGTCACGTTTGACACCAAGTCGGACGCCGCGTCCGACACCTGCCCGAGCACGCCGGGCCAGCGGGTCTTTGCCGAGGCGCTGGTGGAGGAGATGAAGGCCATCGGCATCGCCGACGCCTTTGTGGACGGCCACGGCTACGTCTACGGCACGATTCCGGCCAACCTTGAAGGGGATGTGCCGGTGGTCGGCTTTATCGCCCACATGGACGTGGCCAGCGAGGTGCCCTCGACCGGCATCCGCGCGCGGGTGGTGGAGAAGTACGATGGCGGCGACATCCTGCTGAACGCCGAAAAGGGCCTCTCGCTGAGCCCGGCCGAGTTTGAGAGCCTTAAAAAAGTGGTGGGCCACGCGCTCATCGTGACCGACGGCACCACGCTGCTGGGCGGCGACGACAAGGCCGGCATCGCCATCATCCTCACGATGGCCGATCGGCTGATCCGGGATCCCTCGATCAAGCACGGCACCATCAAGCTCGGCTTTACGCCCGACGAGGAGATCGGCCGCGGCGCCGACCTGTTCGACGTCAAGGGCTTTGGCGCCGACTTTGCCTATACGGTGGACGGCGGCGCCTTTGGCGGCATGGAGTACGAGACCTTCAACGCCGCCTCGGCGGTGGTGACCTTCACCGGCCGCAGCATCCACCCGGGCGGCGCAAAGGGCAAGCTGCTCAACGCCTCGCTGCTGGCGATGGAGTTCCACGGCCTGCTGCCGGCGGCCGAGCGCCCCGAGCACACCGAGGGGCGGGAGGGCTTTTACCACCTGATCTCGATCAAGGGCGAGACCGAGCGGGCCGAGCTGCGCTACATCCTGCGCGACCACGACCGCGGCATCCTCGAGGGGCGCAAGGCGCGCATGCAGGCCGGCGCCGACTTTTTGACGGGTAAGTACGGCGAGGGCTGCGTCTCGGTTGAGCTCAGGGACACCTACGCCAACATGTACGAGATGATCCTGCCCCACTGGCACATTGTCGAGACGGCCTACGAGGCCATCCGCGAGCTCGGGGGCCAGCCGGTCAGCATGCCGGTGCGGGGCGGGACCGACGGCTGCCGCCTCTCCTTCATGGGCCTGCCCTGCCCCAACCTGCCGACCGGCGGACGGGGCGCCCACGGGCGCTTTGAATATGTCAGCGTCGACGAGATGGCCCTCTCGGTCGAGCTGCTGATCCGCATTGCGCAGAAGTACGGGCAGAAGACCCGCGAGGAGCTTGGGGGCTGACGCACATTGCAGCCTCCGCGCACAAAAACGAAGTCCCCTTCGGCGCTGCGCGCCGAGGGGGACTTTTTTACCAGCGGGCAGCGCGCCCTGCGCGCCATTCCCGCCCGAACATGCCGGCGTACCGCTGGATGGGATGCACGCGCTACAGTCTCCGCTCCGGATAAAAGGTGTCCCAATCGCTGGAAAGCAGCAGTTCTTTTATGCTTTCCTGTGGATCCTCTACGGAGGGCTGTACCAGGATGATCTGGCAGGCAATTCCGTCGATCAGGCGGCCCCAGCGCGCCGTCGTCCCCAGCGTGAAGCGGTTGTCGCTCCTGTACACGTTCGATTTGACCCTGCCGGTGTGGGTGTTGTTGTACTCCTTGACAAAGTGCTCGTGTACCTGGTCCGCATGCGCAAAGCCGCCAAACAGCCTGGCCGCAAAGGCGAGGGCCCCCTGGCTCTGCTCCGGCGTCAGCGCGTTGGGGGCGCTGAAGGCGGGAAACGAAATGGTCAGCACGCGCTCCCCATTGCGGAGTCCACTGTTGACGGTGCAGAGGTGCGTCTCGTCTTCGGCGCTGAACACCCGAAAGGCGGACAGCGCCATGCCGTTTGCCGTGGTGACCGGGTCTGCCTTGACGGTGCAGTCAACCCCCCATTCCGCCAGCGCCTGCTCGACCGTGGCGAGGTCCAGCGGGTAGTCGGGGACCGGCAGGGTCTCCTTTTGACAGGCGCACAGCGCAAGCGCGAGCAGCAGGGCCGCCGGAATCATCGAAAAACGTCTTTTCATGCGAACGCCCCTCTCAAAAGGCCACACGCTGTGGTGCCACGCCTAAAATCTGTCCAGCAGAAAAAACGTGTCCCAGTCGCTTGCAATGGTTATGCGCACGACATGGTGCTGCGGGTCCTCCATCGTGGGCTGCTCCAGGATGACCTGGCAGGCCACCTGATCGATGTGGCGGGACCAGCGCGCCCGCGTGCCGGACGCCGGTTCGCCGTCTACCCTCGTGTAGGCCTCCCACCGGGTCGTGTTCACGCGGTCGTACTCCTCTGAAAAGCGCTCAGCCACCTTGTCCGCAGGGTCAAAGCCGCCATAGAGCTGGGCCGCACAGCCGAGGACCCCCTCGCACGCCTCCAAGGGCAGCGCGTCGGACCAGAAGGACAGGCTCACCACCCGCTCGCCATCCTGCTGACTGCTGGAGATGGAGCCGATCAGCCGATCCCCCCCGGCACTGTACAGCGCGTAGGCCGACTGATCCGGGCTGCGCTCCACAGGCGTCTCAACCTCCTCAACCCGCCAGGCTATGTCCCATTCCGCGAGGGCCACCTCAATGGTTTCGACGTCAAGCGGATCCTCGGGGATCGGAAGCGGCTCCTTTTGGCAGGCGCTCAATACCGCCGCGAGCAGCATGGCCGCCGCAATGAACCCTTTTATTCTCCTCATGCGAAGACCTCCGCCATCCATTGGGTATCACCCCCAATTAAAGGATAACGAATGAGCGATCGCCAGTAAACAAAAAACCAGCGGCGTTTACATTTTATTAACAATTTTTTCAATAGGGAAATTGCTTTCATGCGGTCTCAACTTGATGGTTGACCGCCGCCTTTTGTAAGGTCCACAGCAGGGAGCTGTCCTTGGCGCAACCATGCTTCCAAAACGGGTTCTGGCGGCAAAAACCCTGTTAAAACGGCGGGCATTTACCGCCGTTCTTTCATAAGCTGCGCACCCCCCTGGACGGTCCAAAGGGGTGCGTTTTACGGGTCAAAACACGGATCATTTCAATCGGCAGGCGCGCCGCCAAGCGGTTTTCCCTCTTGCAGAGGGGACGCAACGGCCCGGCGCAGTTGCGCCGGGCCGTTAGTGCCCCCACCCGAGGGACAGGCAAAGCCTTTTCCGGCAGACTGCCCCGCTCAGGGAAGCAGCAGACAAGATCCCCCCGCGCGCTACTCCAGCTCGAACATGCCGGTGTACAGCTGGTAGTACTTGCCGCGCGCGGCGATGAGCTCGTCGTGGTCGCCGCGCTCGATGATTTCACCCTGCTCCAGCACGATGATGGCGTTGGCGTTGCGCACGGTCGAGAGGCGGTGGGCGATCACAAAGGTGGTGCGCCCCGCCATCAGCGAGTCCATGCCCCGCTCGATCAGCGCCTCGGTGCGGGTGTCGATGGAGCTGGTGGCCTCGTCGAGCACCAGCACCGGCGGGTCGGCCACGGCCGCCCGCGCGATGGCCAGCAGCTGGCGCTGCCCCTGGCTGAGGTTGCCGCCGTCGGCGGTCAGCAGCGTGTCGTAGCCCTCGGGCAGGTACTGCACAAAGCCGTCGGCGTTGGCCAGCCCGGCCGCCTCCACCACCTCCTGGTCGCTGGCGTCCAGCCGGCCGTAGCGGATGTTGTCCATCACGCTGCCGGTGAACAGGCGGGTGTCCTGCAGCACCATCGAGAGGGAGCGGCGCAGATCGGGCTTTCGAATGCGGTTGATGTCGATGCCGTCGTAGAGGATCCGCCCGTCGGGCAGGTCGTAAAAGCGGTTGAGCAGGTTGGTGATGGTGGTCTTTCCGGCGCCGGTCGCGCCGACCAGCGCAATCTTCTGCCCCGGCTTGGCATAGAGGCTGATGCCGTTCAACACGACCTTGTCCGGCACGTAGCCGAACACGACGTCCTTAAAGACCACGTCGCCGCGCACCTCCCGCAGCTCCTCCCCGCCCTCCGCGCCGGGGATGCGCCAGGCCCACAGGCCGGTGCGGCGGTCGGTCTGCTGCAGCCGGCCGCCCTCGCCCCGGCGCACGGTCACGAGCGAGACCTCGCCTTCGTCCTGCTCGGGCGGCTCGTCCATCGCGGCAAAGATGCGCTCGGCGCCGGCCAGCGCCGACAGCACCGTGGCAAACTGCATGGCGATCTGCGTGATGGGCTGCGAAAAGGCCCGGCTGTACTGCAGGAAGGCCGCCACGGTGCCCAGGTCGACCATGCCGAAGATGGCCATCACGCTGCTGGCAATCGCGATGATCGCGTAGTTGATATAGGAGAGGCTGCCGGTGACCGGCATCAGCATGCCCGAGAAGGTGTTGGCCTTGACGGCGGCCTGGCGCAGCTGCTCGTTGAGCTGGTCAAACTGCTCCTTGGCCCGCTGCTCGTAGCAGAAGACCTTGACCACCTTCTGCCCCTCCAGCAGCTCCTCGATATAGCCGTTGACCTGCCCCAGCGCCTTCTGCTGGGCGCGGTAGCCCGCCCGGCCGTGGCCGCTCAGCCAAGTGACGCTCTTTGACATCAGCAGCACCATGGCCAGCATCAGCACCGTCAGCAGCGGGTTGAGGGACAGCATGGCGAAGAAGACCCCCACAATGACCATGCCCGACGAGAAAAAGCCGATCAGCCCCTGGCTGAGCAGGTTGCGCAGCGTGTTGATGTCGTTGCTGTAGAGGCTCATGAGCTCACCGTGGCTGTGGGTGTCGAAGTAGCGGATGGGCAGCCGCTCCATCTTTTCAAACAACTCGCAGCGGATGCGGTGCAGCGTCTGGTTGGAGACCTGCAGCATGATGCGGTTGGTGGCGTAGATGGCCGCGACGTCGATCAGGTAGACCACCGAGAGCCCCAGCAGTATGCGGGTCAGCCCCGACAGGTCGGGGTCCCGGCTGCCGATGAAGGGCACGATGTGGTTGTTGATCAGCGGCTTGAGCGAGTAAGTGCGCACCAGCGTGGTCAGCGTGCTGACGACCAGCAGCAGGCCGACCAGCAGCAGTCGGCCCTTGAACTCGCCCATGTAGGACAGGATGCGCAGGACAGTCTCCTTGGTGCGCTTTGGGCGGCCGGAGGCGGCAAACATGCCGCCGGGTCCGCCGTGACCGGGGCCGCCCGGGCCGCGGGGCGGCGTGCGACTCTGGGAGGTGTTCGACACTCAGGCCACCCCCTTCAGCTGGGTCTCGTAGACCTCGCGGTAGATGGCGCTGCTCTCCAGCAGCTGCTCGTGGGTGCCGACGGCCTCGATCCGGCCGCCCTCCATCACGACGATGCGGTCGGCATTCGTCAGCGAGGAGATGCGCTGCGCGATGATCAGCGTCGTGACCCCCTGGTGCCGCTCCGAGAGGGCCGCGCGCAGGCGGCTGTCGGTCAGCGTGTCGACGGCGCTGGTCGAGTCGTCCAGGATCAGGATCTTGGGCTTGCAGAGCAGCGCGCGGGCGATGCAGAGCCGCTGGCGCTGCCCGCCCGACAGGTTGACGCCCCCCTGTCCGAGCTCGGTGTCGTAGCCCTGCGGCAGCTCGGTGACAAAGTCGTGCGCCTGTGCCGCGCGGCAGGCCGCCTCGAGCTCCTCGTCGGTGGCCTGCTCGTTGCCCCACCGGAGGTTTTCGCGCACGCTGCCCGAAAACAGCACGTTCTTCTGCAGCACCATGGCCACGGCGCCGCGCAGCGTCTCGAACTTGTAGTCCCGCACGTCGTGTCCGCCCACCAGCACACGGCCCCGCTGCACGTCGTACAGCCGCGGGATCAGCTGCACCAGCGTGCTCTTGGCCGAGCCGGTGCCGCCGATGATGCCGACGGTCTCGCCCGCGCGGATGGAGAGGTTGATGTCATTTAAAATCAGGCGCTCCTCGCCGTAGTAGCCAAAGCCGACCCCCTCGAAGACGATGGAGCCGTCCTGCGGCGCCAGCGCGGGGTCGGCCGCGTCGTCGTTCAGGTCGACCGGGGTGTCCAGCACCTCCACAATGCGCATGGCCGAGGCGCGCGAGGTGATCAGCACGATGAAGATGCGCGAGAGCATCATGAGGCTCATCAGAATCTGAGTCACATAGCTGATGAAGCTCATCAAATCGCCGGTCTCCATCTGGCCCTGTACGATCAGGATGCCGCCGAACCAGGAGATGGCGATCATGCAGGCGTACATGGCAAGATTCATGACCGGCTGGTTCCAGATCAGCAGCCGCTCGGCCCTTATCTGGGCCTCCTTGAGGTCCTGCGCCTGCTGCTCGAAGCGTTCGATCTCGTAGTCCTCGCGCACAAGGGCCTTGACCACGCGGATGGCGTTCAAATTCTCCTGCACGCGGCCGTTGAGGCCGTCCATCCGCTCGAGCATCTGCTGGAACAGCGGATAGGCCCGCAGGATGATATAGAAGAAGCTGAAGCCGATCAGCGGGATGGCCAGCAGAAAGACGGCGGCCAGCCTGGCGTTCATGAACAGCGCCATCGCGGTGGCCGACACCAGCATCACGGGCGAGCGCACCAACATGCGCAGGCACATCGTGAAGGCCATCTCGACGTTGCCGACGTCGGTGGTCAGCCGGGTCACCAGCGAGGCGATGCTGAAGCGGTCGGCGCTTGCAAAAGAGAAGTCCTGCACCTTGTGGAACAGCCGCTCCCGCACCCCCTTGGAAAAGCCGGTGCCGGCCATGGTGCCCAGGCGCACCGACAGGATGCCAAACAGCAGCGAGACGATGGACAGGCCCACCATCAGCAGCCCGTAGCGCAGGACATAGCCAATGTCCCCTTTGCCGATGCCGTTGTTGATCAGCAGCGACATCACATAGGGGATCGAGACGTCCATCAGCACCTCGAGCACCACGATCAGCGGCGCCAGAAAGGTGTAGCGGCGGTATCGCCGCTTCATGCCCTGCCAGAGGGTCTTAATCACGGGCGCCACCCCGCCTTCCGCCCCTGTCGTGCCGGCCCAGCGGCGGCCCCTGCCGCAGGTTGCCGATCAGCGAGGCAAAGGGGGCCTCGCTGAGGTCCTCGCCCAGCAGGGCCGAGAGGTTTTCCAGCACGCGGCCGAGCAACTGGTCAAAGCAGCCCAGCTCCTCGGCCGAGAAGCCCTTGAAGCTCTCCTCCACCATGGTGTCCAGCGCCCGCCTGCAGCGGTCGCTGCACTCGATGCCGCGCGGCGTGGCGCGCAGCCGCTTGATGCGCAGGTTCTGCTGGTCGTAGGCCTTCTCCAGCAGCCCCGCCGACTGCATGCGCTTGGTCGAGGTCGCGATGGAGGCCGGCGACACCGACAGCGCCTGCGCCACCTCCACCTGGGTGCAGCCCTCGTGGTTGCGGATGTACTCCAGCACCGGGAGCTGCCCGTGGTACAGGTCGTGCTCGGGCATGGTGCGCTGCAGGTAGAGGTGGTGCAGCAGGCGGATGCGCTTCATGCGGTCGTGGATCTGATTTTTCAAAACCAGTCCGATCACTCCTCGTAAAATTAATCGTTTAATAATCACACGCTTGTCAGTATACCGTTTTTTAACGCCCTTGTCAACGCCCCTGCACTTGCAAAGCCCGCCAAAACCATGTACACTCAATGGGAGTTCAACGGCAGTTGACCCCAAGATTCTCATTTTATGAGGAGGCGTTCATATGATCTGTCCGTTCTGTGGGGCCGCAATGGAAAAGGGCTGCATCAAGGGCCAGCACGAGATGGCCTGGCTGCCCGACGACAAGCGGGACGCACTGTTCACCGACGCCCACCTGCAGGAGGGTGCGGTGCTGCTGGCCTCCAGCAGCATCTTCAAGGGCTCGGTCGTGGATGCCTGGTGCTGCAGGGTCTGCGAAAAGCTGGTCGTCGAATACTGAGCAGCGGGCCATACAGTGGCGCAGGGGCGCAGATGCCCGCTGTCTGCAGAGGCGGGAGGGGGTTCGCAAGAGCCCTCTCCCGCGGCCTGTAAACCGGGGGGTACAGGGTTGATTTGACAAAAATGCGGCCGGCAGCGCCGGTCACCCAGCGCCGTTTTGGCGCTGTCTGCCGCCCAAAAAGACCGGTATGGCCTTGCCGCCCCGCCTGTGCCGGGCGCTTTTTTGTTGAACCGTCTTTTCTTTTCGCCTCAATTTGACCTTTTTTCCTTGACGGCAGCTGCTTTTTTTGATATATTCACTACTGGACAAATCAGATTGTATTCTTGTATTCTTCCATTGTTGGCCATGCTTTGCCTGGCCGGGAAAGGAGGGGCTACAGTGGCCTCATCCGAACGCAAAAAACAGCTCAAGGCACAGTACCTGGCCGCCCGTCCCGAAATGGGCATCCTGATGCTGCGCTGCCTCCCCACCGGCACCGTCTATCTGCAGGCGGCCCCAGACGTCAAGGGCAGGCTCAACCGCGTGGTGTTCAGCCTGAACTTTGGCAACCATTACGACCGGGCGCTGCAGGAGGCCTGGAATCAGCACGGCGAGGCGGCCTTCGAGATCTCGGTGCTGGACACGCTGGACTACGACGAGGACCCCGCCCGGCTCGACTATCGCGAGGACCTCGAAACCCTGCTGCAGGTCTGGCTGGAAAAGCTGGAGGGCTCGGTGCGCTTCCGCTAGTGCACGGCACACCCCGGCGCATCCTTTTGGCGCATCCTTTTGGCGCATCCTTTTCGGGTCTCGGCGACCCGGCAATCCCCCTGTTTCCCTAAAGGTCGGCAGGCACGCTGCCCGACCACGTATAATTCATGAATTATGGGAGGAATCGCACTTATGAAAAGGAAACTTGGCCTGCTCATCGCATCGGTCCTGTTGCTCACGCTGGCGCTTGGCCTGCTGACCGCCTGCGGAGACTCCGGTCAATCCGACGATTCGGATGACGCGGGCGACTCCGACGGATCGGTTGCGACCTCGGCCAGCATCAAGCTGGCAACCGGCGGCACCTCCGGTACTTACTACGCCTTTGGCGGCGTCGTGGCGCAGACACTGATGGGAAAGGTGCCGGGCCTCGACATCTCCGTGCAGTCCACCGGCGCCTCCCGCGCCAACATCATCATGGTCCACGACAACGAGGTCGAGATGGCCATCGTGCAAAACGACGTCATGGACTACGCCTACAACGGCACCGACCTGTTTGAGAACGAAAAGACCGACGGCTTCCGCAGCATGGCCGGCGCCTATGCCGAGGTCTGCCAGATCGTGGTCAACCCCAGTGCCGGCATCAGCTCGGTGGCCGACCTCGCGGGCAAGCGCGTCTCGGTCGGTGACGTGGGCAGCGGCGTTGAGTTCAACGCCCGCCAGATCCTGGCCGCCTACGACCTGACCTTTGACGACATCCAGCGGCAGAACCTCTCCTTTGCCGACTCGGCCACCGCGATGCAGGACGGCAAGATCGACGCCTTCTTCTGCACCGCCGGCGCCCCCACCACCGCCATCACCGAGCTGGCCACCACCAGCAAGATCGCCATCCTCAATGTGGACGGCGCGGCGGCTGCGCGCCTGATCGCGGAGCACCCCTTCTACACGCCCTACACCATCACCGTGGACAAGGGATACAAGGGCATGGAGCAGGATGCGGTGACTGTCGCGGTTAAGGCCACCTTCATCGTCAGCCCCTCGCTGTCGGAGGAGCTGGTCTACAACATGACCAAGGCGCTGTTTGAAAACAAGGACGAGATCGCGGTTGGCCACAACAAGGGCACCGAGCTCGACCCCGCCTATGCGGTCGAGGGCGTTTCGGTTCCCTTCCATCCGGGCGCCGAGAAGTACTTTAAGGAAATCGGCGTGCTGAGCTAAGGCGTCCGATGCGAGCTCCACGGCGCGAACGCCTCTTCAACAGACGTGCTGTTCAAATCGCGGTGGCGATCCTCGTCGCCACCGCGATTTTTTCCATCTTCGCCCATCCGCCACAGACCGGGCTGACCCTTGAGCTGCTGGACGGCGACACCGGCCGGCTCTACGGCGCCTTCCCGGTGGCCGAGGGGGAGGCCTTCTCAGTCTCCTTTGTCCACTCGGTCAACCAGCGCGAGGTGGAGGAGTTCTACCGCGTAGAGCAGGGGGTCCTCTATCTGGAGGCCTGCCGCTTTTACAGCTTCGGCGCCGGCATGGCCACCGAGACCGGCCCAGGGGAGCAGCTCCGGCGCATGGAGGACGGCTCCATGCTGCTCTCGGGCCTGCACCGCGAGATGGGGGCGCTCTCCTACATCGTCGGCACCGTGTCCGACCACCTGCTGTCCATTGGCGACCGGCAATACAGTCTGCGCGACCTCTGCGGACAGAATGCGGTCGTTCGCTTCGTGCTCCGCCGTCCCTGACTGTAAGGGAGCCGCCGGTCCCGGCCTCCCGCCCATCAAGCGTGAAGGAGGAATTGCCATTGCCTTCCCATGGTGATCCAAACAAGCTGGAGCCGGCGACCGGGGCTCCGGATGCGGCCAACGCGGCTGTCGAGACCAGCCCGCCGCCCTTTGACGGAGGTCAGCCCCAAAAGCCGGACGCCCCTGCGGCGTCCGGGGACAGCCCGGACGCCTGCACCTGTCCGCCCTCCGAGGGAGACCCCGAGCTCGAGGCCGAGCGCGTGGCCGAGCTTGCGGCCCAGGTGCTGGCCGAATTTGACCGGGAGTCCAACACCCGCCAGTTCACCGGCTGGCGCGCCAAGCTGCTGCGCTGCCTGCTGGCCGGCTTCTCGATCTATGTGCTCTGGATGAACGCCATCTCCACGCTGCCCGAGCAGATCCGCAGGGCCTCCTTTGTCGGCATCGTCATCTTCTTTGGCTACCTGTACTACCCCTATCGCCGCAAGGACACCAAGCGGATCGACTACATCCCCTGGTACGATGGGCTCCTCGCCCTTGTGGGGGGCGGCAGCTTCTTTTACTATGTGCTCAACTTCCAAACCATCGTCAACCGGGCCGGCCGCAACACCGTGGCCGACCTCGTGATTGCGGCCGTGGCCATCCTGCTGCTGGCCGAGCTCTGCCGCCGGGTGGTCGGCCTGCCCATCCTCGTGGTGGCCATCAGCTTTGTGTCCTACGCCTTCTATGCCAACTTCAGCACCAAGCGCATCCTCTCCCACCTGTTCTACACGCTGGAGGGCGTCATTGGCACCCCCATCGGGGTCTGCTCCACCTTCATCATGCTGTTCATTTTGTTCGGCTCCTTTTTGGAAAAGACCGGCGTGCAGCGCTTTTTCATCGACATCTCCAACTCCGTTGCCGGCGGCGGCTGTGGCGGACCGGCCAAGGTGGCGGTCATCGCCTCCGCACTCACCGGCATGATCTCGGGCAGCTCGGTGGCCAATACGGTCGGCTCGGGCTCCTTCACCATCCCGATGATGAAAAAGTGCGGCTACGAGCCCGAATTCGCCGGCGCCGTCGAGGCGGCCGCCTCGACCGGCGGACAGATCATGCCCCCCATCATGGGCGCCGCCGCCTTCCTGATGGCCGAGATGACCGGCTATCGCTACGCTGAAATTGCCTTTGCGGCCATCCTGCCGGCCGCCCTGTACTTCACCGGCATTTTCATGGCCGTGCACCTCAAGGCCAAGATGCTGGGCCTGCGGGGCCTGCCCAAGGAGGAGATCCCGCGCTTTTTCCAGAGCATGAAGCAGAAGGGCTACCTGCTGCTGCCGCTGGTCGTGCTGGTCTACTGCATGTCGACCGGCTTCACCTCCTCGCGCTCGGCCATCTACGCCACCGTCGCGGCGATACTCGTGAGCATGTTCCGCAAAGACACCCGCATGACCCCCTCTAAGCTGGTCGACGCGCTGGAGGGCGGCGCAAAGGCCACCATCTCGGTGGCCGTGGCCTGCGCCGTGGCCGGCATCATCGTCGGTATCGTCACACTGACCGGCATCGGCCTGCGGCTGGCCACCAGCCTGATTGCGTTCTCGCACGGCAACGTGCTGCTGGCCCTGTTCTTCACGATGATCGCCTGCATCATCCTGGGCATGGGCGTGCCCACCACCGCCAACTACGTCATCATGGCCACCATCACGGCCCCCATCGTCATCAAGCTGGGCATCCCGGTGCTGGCCGCCCACATGTTTGTCTTCTACTTCGGCATCGTGGCCGACATCACGCCGCCGGTTGCGCTGGCCGCCTACGCCGGGGCGGCCATTGCGGGCGGAAGCCCCTTCAAAACCGGCGTGAATGCAACGCGGATCGCCATCGCGGCCTTCATCATTCCCTATGTCTTCGCCTTCAGCCCGCAGATGCTGCTGCTCGACCAGCCGGTCCTGGAGGCAATCGGCATCGCCCTCTCGGCGCTGATCGGCATGTACGGCTTGGCGGCCGCGCTGCAGGGCTTTATCGAGGGACCGCTGCCCTGGTGGCAGCGCCTGCTCATGCTGGCCGGCGGGCTGGGCTGTATCCAGCCCGGACTCACGACCGACCTCATCGGCCTTTGCCTGATCGGCAGCATCTTTCTCCTCAACCGCCGCCGGTACCGCCATCCGAAGGTCGCATCCTCTTAAAGGGTCTATGGACAACAAGGGCCGCCCGGCAACTGCCGGGCGGCCCTTTTGCAGCCTGTCAAACAAGGCGGCCTCATCAGATGGGCGCGGCAAAAGCGGCCCTTTTGCACTGTCCCCGTCAGGGCCTTGCGCCCTGCCGGGCGGGCGGCGCCCCTTTGCGCGGCCTGCGCAGGGGGGCGGCCGGCTGGCCCTTTGCCGGCCGGGCGGCGCCCCATCGGATCAGCAGCTTGCGCAAGAGGTCCACCGGAATGACCGAAAAGGCCAGCAGCGCAAGGACGGCCATGTCCTTTGCGTAAATCGGCACGGTGCGAAAGAGCGGCCCGCCGAAGAAGGGGATCAGGACCTGCACCAGCGCGACCGTGCCCATGAGCCCGATGAAGGACTTGTTGGCGGCGAGGTGGGACAGCAGGTTGAGCCTGCTGGTGCGCGCGTTGAAGCTGTTGAAGATCGCGCAGAACATGAAGAGCTCAAAGAAGGCCGTCAGGCCGTAGGTCTGGCCATATTCGCCCACGATGCGGCCAAAAAAGGCGCTGCGGAGAAACCACAGGCACAGCGCCGTGGCGTACAGGCTGCCCGTGGCGATCTGGCCCATCATCTCGGGGCTGACGATGGGCTCGTCCCTGCGCTTTGGCAGCTCCCTCATGTACTCGGCGCGCGCCCGCTCGCCGCTGAAGGCAAGCCCCGCGAGCGTGTCCATGACGATGTTGATCCACAGCATCTGAATGACCGTGATCGGGAAATCCACCTTGATCAGCGGGCCGATCACCGTGACCCCCACGGCGCAGAGGCAGATGCTCATCTGGTAGATGATAAACTTCCGGATGCTGTGAAAGATGGTGCGGCCGTAGAGGACGGCCTTGGCGATGGAGTCGAAGTGGTCGTCCAGAATCACAATGTCCCCCGCCTCCTTGGCCACCTCGGTGCCGCTGCCCATGGCAAAGCCGACGTCGGCCTGCTTGAGCGCCGGGGCGTCGTTGACGCCGTCCCCCGTCATGCCCACGACCAGGTTCATGGCCTGCGCGACCCGCACCAGCCGGCTCTTGTCGGAGGGCAGCGCCCGGGCCACCACACGAATGTCCGGCAGCAGCTGCGCCAGCGCCGCATCGTCGATGCGGCTCATCTCATCGTGGCTGATGACCCGCTCGCGGTCGCTGCGCAAAATGCCGGCCTCGCGCGCGACGGCGACGGCCGTCGCCTGGGCATCTCCGGTGATCATCACGGTCTGAATCCCGGCCTGCTGCATCTGCTCGACCCCCTTGCGGGTCCCCGGCCGGAGGCTGTCCCGAATGGCCAGCAGGCCGACCAGCCGGAGCGCCCCCAGGGCCCTTGGGTCCTTGCTGCCGGCCTCGCCGACCGCCACCGCGATGACCCGCATGGACTGCGCGGCGTAGCGCTCGAGCGCCCGCTCGACCTGCAGGCGCGCGCCCAGCGGGCGCACCCTGCCTGCAGGGTCCACAAACGTGGTGCAGTGGGGGAGGATTTTTTCGGGCGCGCCTTTGACGAGCGTCGCCGTCCAGGCCCCCGATACGGCCGAGACCATCCGCTTCTCCTCGCTGCTGAAGGGCAGGAGGGTCGCAGATTGCAGGCCGTCCTGCCCGCCCTGCAGCGACCGGGCAAACTCCAGCACCGCCCGATCGGTGGCATTGCCGCCGATGGCCCGCTTTCCCTCGAGCACGGCACTGGTGTTGTAGCGGAGGCAGTCCTTGAGCAGGCCGTGCAGCGGCAGCCCGCTGCGCGCCAGCTCGGCGCTGTCCCAGGTCTTCCCCGCGCCGTCGACAAACTCGGTCACCGTCAGCCTGCCACCGGTCAGCGTGCCGGTCTTGTCGGTAAAGAGGAGGTTCATGCTCCCGGCCGTCTCGATACCGATCAGCTTTCGCACCAGAACATTGTCCCGGATCATGCGCCGCATGTTGGCCGACAGCACCACCGTGATCATCATCGGCAGCCCCTCGGGCACAGCCATTACGACCACCGTGACCGCCAGCATGCAGGCCTGGAGCAACAGCGGAAACAGCTGCGGCCAAGACGTGAGGGCAGCCTTGATGAGCGCGGGATGGAATCCGTTGTCGATGAGCAGGTTGTTGAACAAAAAGGCCAGCGCCGAAAAGCCGGCGGCCAGGTAGCCAAAGCGGCCGATGCCGGCGGCCAGCCCGTTCAGCCGGTGGCGCAGCGGGCTCTCGCGCGCCTCCTGCTGGATCTCGGCCCCGATCCTGCCGTAAACGGTCAGATCCCCCACGGCGTTCACCCGCATGAGCCCCTCGCCGCCGCAGACGATGCTGCCCGAAAACAGGCGCTCGGGCGCCAGAAACCCCTCCCCGGGCGGCTCGCCCCGCCCGCCTGCCCGCGGGTGCTTCTGTGCCTCCTTGCTCTCGCCGTTCAGGGCCGACTGGTCGACCTCGAGGCGGCCCTCCAGCAGGCAGCCGTCGGCCGGAACCCGTTCGCCGGGCTGCAGCAGCACCAGGTCCCCCACCACGATTTCCTCCATGGGCAGCTCTTTGACGCCCTCGGCCCGCCGAACGCGGCAGCGGATTTGGGAGGCCTCCTCCTGCAGCTTCTCAAAGGCGGCCTCGCTGCCGTACTCCGAGATCGTGGACACCAGCGTGGCCAGCAGGATGGCAAACGCGATCCCGATGGATTCAAACCAGTTTGAGTGCCGCGTTAAAAAAATCAGGTTGATGGCCAGGGCCACCAGCAGGATTTTGATCATCGGGTCGCCAAAGCTCTGAACATACCCGGCCAAAAAGCCCGTGCGCTTTTTGGTGGTCAGCCGATTTTCCCCATGCCGTTTGCGCGCGGCCGCCACCTGCTCCGCGGTGAGGCCGCCATATCCGGACGGCACCGTTTTTGACTCGTTTGCAACGTGCTGCATAGGTCAACCCCCTTTGTCCACCATTATGCAGACAAGCCCGCCGATATGCCCATGCGCCGGACGGTCGGCGGGTCCTGAGAGCGGGTCCGCATGAGTTTCCGCAACACAAAAAGGGCGCCACCCTTAGGGTGGCGCCCGTCTCATTGCGACTTGGACGGTTTGCCGGGTCCGTAATTTTTTGCGCGGGCTTGTCCGCCCGCGACTGAGGGCGTCCGGCAGCTCAGCGGTTCATGGCGATTGCCCCGTAGTAGTGGGTGAGGTAGTACCCCGACTCGAGCGTGTTGATGCGCACCACGTCGCCCGGGCGGGAGGCGTGAATGAAGTGGCCCTCCCCGATGTAGATGCCCACATGCCCGATGCGGCCGGTGCCGGGGCCGTAAAAGAAGACCAGATCGCCCGGCAGCAGTTCGGCGCGGCTGATCTTTTGGCCCAGCGCGCGGTACTGGTTGCCCGCCCCCATCGGCAGGGCACAGTCAAACTGCGCATAGACGTAGCGCACAAAGCCGCCACAGTCAAAGCCGGTCGCAGGGGCGCTGCCGCCATAGCGGTAGCGGTAGCCCAGGTACTGGCGGCTCAGCGCCACGACCTCCTGCCCGCGGCTCGAAAACAGGCCGTTCTCGTCGGGCAGGCGGATAAATGCGGCGTAGACATAGCCGCGAATGCCGTTGAAGGAGATGTAATACCAGTCGCCGTGGCGCTCGATCAGCTCGACGACGGTGCCGTAGGGCAGCGGTTCGACGAGGTCGGCAGCGGTGTCGGGCGCCGTCCGGAAGTTGAGCGAGCAGGAGACCACCATGCCCTCGGCCGCCTCGGCCGGACCGACCGGCACCGTGGCATAGGTGGGCTCGGGCGCAGGCGTCGGGTCCTCGGCCGCCGCTTCGAGCAGGCGGAGGTAGTCGGTGTGGACATAGCCGCTCAGCGCCCCGGCATCGACCAGCGCCCAGTCGCCCTCGCTCTCCCAGAGGTAGAGCGACTCTCCGGCCGGGAGCAGGCAGACCGAGGCGTACTCCTGCCCCGGCCCCTCGCGCAGGTGCAGCTTTTTGGCCGTCACCTCGTAGGTGCCGGGCTCGAGCGCCAAGGCCTGTCCCATCAGGACCATGCTGAGCAACAGCGCCGTCGCGCAGGTTGGCATTCGCAAGCCATTCCCTCCAAATCGCGGACTTCAATGGGTTCGGCGGACCCCGCCCCCGGCGCCCGCACGGGCGCCAAAACCCGATATCTACCGCCTTTTTGCAGTTGTGCTCTATCATATATACTACATCTGGGAAAAAGTTGACAAGGGTAAAATATGACAACTTGCGGGTCAACCCGCTGCCCCCTCCCCCCAACCCCTTGCGGCAGAGGGACCTGCGCCCTTTGTAAACAATCTGTTAAATAGCGGCCAACTTGCCGGCCCTAGCCCACCCTGTCTGTTTTTGCATAAATTAGGAACGCCGCCGGCACATAGGCTCAGGAAGCGCGCAAATACTACCGTTGCCGTACAATTTTGATGGAATGGAGCTTGTGTAAATGGCCGAGAAGCAGAAAAAAAGTCCCGCGGGCGACCTCTCGTCGCTGCCCATGAACACGCTGAAGGAGGTGCCAACGCCGGGTCAGGCGGCCGAGCGCATTGTCGGCCTGGTCCGCAAGTCGGGTGAGATCACCGGCTACCAGCTCTCGGGCGGCCGCATCCTCAGCAAGGAGGAGGGCATCGACCTCGCCCGCGCCGGCGGCATCGAGGGGGTCGGCATTGCCACCAACCAGGGCACCGAATACCTCAAGTCGCTGCCCGACGACAGCGAACAAAACAACCTGGGCAACCTGCCCACGGTCCAGACCGACAAATGAGTCCGTCATATCAAAAAGGGGAGGTGCCATGGCACCTCCCCTTTTTGACTTTGCGGGCGCTGCACTCATACGATAAAGGTGTAGCCCTCCGGCTCGCGGGCCTGAAACAGGTTTTTGAGGATCAGAAGGCCCCGCCTGAGCTCCCCCTCGGTCCGGACGCTGGACAGCGCCACCCGCACGGCTGCGACCGGCTCGGCCCCCGGCAGGCGAAAGCGGTCGGCGTGGAACAGGCGCACGCCCGCCTCGTCGGCCAGGTGCTCCACCTCATGGTGGCCCAGGCGCTCCATGCGGGCCGGCAGCCGCAGCCACCGGAAGAAGGGGGCGGGGTGCTGCGCCCTGCCCTGCTCGCCGAAGACCTCGTCAAAGATGCGGTTGCGCAGCGCCGAGCGCTCGGCCTTTTGGCGAATGATCTCAAGCGCGCCGCCGTCGCGCATGAGCTCGGCGGCGATCTCGGTGTTGAGCGAGGAGGTCTTGAGGTTGGTGTTGTGCAGGCCGCCCACCAGGGGCTGGCGCAGCGCGGCGGGCGCCGTCATCAGCGCGATGCGCAGGCCGCCGCAAATCGAGGTGGAGACGCCGTTGATATAAATCGTCCGCCCGGGGATGGCCGCCGCCATCGGCGGGATCAAGACGGGGTCCAAAAAGCTATAGGCGTCGTCTTCGATCAGGATCAGGCCGTACCGCTCGATGACCTCGGCCAGCTGGCGCCTGCGCGCCTCCGGCATCGAGAGGGCGGTCGGGTTGCTGCAGGAGGGCATCAGGTAAATCCCGCGCGGGCTGTGGGTCCGGCAGAGCTCCTCCAGCGCCTCGGGGCGCATGCCGAATTCATCCCCCACCACCGGCAGCAGCCGCAGCTGCAGCAGCTTGGCCAGCTCAATGAAGTTCGGATAGGTGTGGGGGTCGGCGGCGAGCTGGTCCCCGGCCTCAAACAGCGAGATCAGCGCGGCCACAATGCCGCTCTGGGTGCCGGTCGTGATGATGACCTGTTCGGGGGACTCCACCACGCCGAAGCGGTGCAGCCAATCGGCCGCCGCCTCGCGCTGACCGGGGCTGCCCAGCGGGAACGAATAGGCAAACAGCCGCTCGGCGCGCGCGTCCGCGAGCACGGCGCGCGCCGCCTGCAGCACCCGGCCGTTGAAGGCCGAGTAGGGCTCGATCACGCTCATCTCGATGCGGCCCTCCGGGGGCTCGCCCGAAAGCTCCTCCTGCGCCGGCCGGCTCTGCGGCGCCACAAAGGTCCCGCGCCCCACCGAGGCATAGAGCAGCCCCTTGCGCTTGCAGAGCTCGTAGCCCTTGGTGACGGTGCTGAGGTTGATGTCGAGGTAGTCGGCCAGCTCGCGCTGGGGCGGCAGCTTGGTGTGGGGCGGCAGCGCACCGCTCAGGATTTCCCGCTCGAGCAGGTCGGCGATGGCGCGGTGCAGCGGGCGGTGCAGCTGGGCCCTGTCCGGCTGGAAGGACATCGGGTAGTCTGCAAAATCGTTGAAAGGCATCGGCCTCACCTCCAAATTGTCCTACATACAATTATCGCATTGAAAGCCAGGCAATTCAATGCTATGATAAAAATAAGTGGATTGTATGTTTTATTGTATGGATTTTAAATCATACAATCTGAGCGTTCAGGATACATAGAGGAGGTCTTCCCAATGGAGAACAGGGCGGTGCCCAAGGACAAAAAAAAGACGCGGCGCATGGTTCTCACGGCGCTGTTTGCCACCATTGTCTGCGTGGCCACCCTCGTCATCCGCATCCCCACGCCGCTGGGCGGCTACTTCCACATGGGGGATACGACCATTTTGCTGGCCGGCTTTTTGCTCGGGCCCGCGGCCGGGGCGACCGCCGGTGCGGTGGGCTCGGTGCTGGCCGACTTCTTTGGCGGCTATGTGCAGTATGTGCCGCCCACGCTGATCATCAAGGGGCTGATGGGCTATCTGGCCGGCCTGCTCTACCGGCGGCTGGGGGGCAACGGAGGAGTCAGGGAGGCCCACCTCGGCGCGGCCGTACTGGCCGGCCTGGTCTGCGAGTCGGTCATGGTCGTGGGCTACTACCTCTTTGCGCTGATCTTTCTGCGCTTTGAGGGCGCGGCCGCGCTGACCATCCCCGGCGACGTTGTCCAGGGCCTGGTCGGCATCGTCGGCGCGACGCTGCTGCTCAAGGCCTTCTCCAAGTCGAGCCTCTCGATCTGAGGGCGACGCAGCTTGATGGATGCCCATGGCAAAAAGAGCCCCGTGCGGGCTCTTTTGTCATGCCGTTGAAAAAAGGGGTCCGTTGCAGGCAGCGAAGACAGCGTCGATCAAGTCCAAAAAGGGCGCGGATCGTCGAGCGGGTCCCCTGGTTTGACCGCAAAAAAAGAGCCCCATGCGGGCTCTTTTTATTCTGAAGCGGGCGCTTATTCCCGAATGGTTTTGACCGCAATCTCCACCATCTCGCGCTTGGCCCGCTCGATGTCGAGCGTCAGCCACTCGCCCTCCTTGTAGAGCGTTTTGCCCTTGCACAGCGTCATGCAGACGTCGCTCGGCCGGGCGGCATAGACGATGTTGGAAATCAGGTCGTGGCAGGGCAGCAGGTGGGGCTTGTCCAGGTCCAGTACCTGGAGGTCGGCGTCGAAGCCCACCCGCAGCATGCCGCTCTCGGCCTCGCGGCCCTGGGCATAGGCACCGGCCACCGTCGCCATCTGCAGCGAGTCGGCCGCCGACACCAGCGTCGGGTCGCCGGCGAGGCCGCTGTGGAGGATGGCGGTCAGCTTGAGGTCGTAGTACATCTCGTTGGTGTTGGTGGCGCAGGCGCTGTCGGTGGCCAGCGCCACGCGCACCCCCTTCTGCCGCAGCCGCGGCAGGTTCATCACGCCGCTGGCCAGCTTGAGGTTGCCGCTGGGGTCATGGGCGACCGTGACGTCCCGCGCGCGCAGCAGCTCCATGTCCTGCTCGGTGACAAAGACGCCGTGGGCGGCCGTGGTCCGGGTGCCAAAGATGCCGTAGCTGTCCAGCAGTGCCGTCGGGGTCATGCCGTACTTTTTGACGCAGTTGTCGTGCTCCGGGCGGGTCTCGGACAGGTGGACATGCATATTGAGGCCGCGCTCGGCCGCCAGCGCCGCCACCACCTGCCAGACCTGCGGGTTTGAGGTGTACTCGGCGTGGAGGCCGACGTCGGCCTTAATTAACCCCTCGCGGTTGTGGTAGTGGTCGGCCAGCTCGATGGTCTCCCGCCAGGCGCGGTCCTGCTGCGGCACGTACTGCTCCGAAAAGCAGGTGGCGCCGTTGCTGAGGTTGCCCATCACGCCGACCGACAGGCAGAGCTCGGCCAGGCCGGGCTCCCCGAAGTACATGTCGGTGAAGGAGACGGTCCCCGCCGCAATGCCCTCGGCCAGCGAGAGCGTGTTGGCGGCCCGAACGGCCTCGTAGGTCAGCTTGGCCTCGGCCGGCCAGATGTGCTCCCGAAGCCAGGTGTCGAGGTCGTACTCGTCGGCAAAGCCGCGGAACACCCCCATGGCCAGGTGGGTGTGGGTGTTGAAAAAGCCGGGCAGCGCCACCTTGTTTTGGCCGTTGACGACGAGGTCGGGCCGCTCGGGCGGCGGCGCCGTCCCGATCCAGGCGATCTTGCGGTCCGAAATGCCGAGAAAGGCGTTTTGCAGCAGCGGCTTTTCGGGGTCCATCGTGACCAGCGCGATGTTTTGAAACAGTGTGTACACGTTACATCCCTCCCGCCTCTGTTTGAGGGCCCTTGTCCAGCGCCTCGAGGCAGCCGGTCACGAGGTTGCAAAAGCGCTCCTTGACCCGCTCGGCCGTCTCGGTGACCTCGCCCGGCACGTAGGCGCGCTTGACCATGCCGGCCGCCATGTTGGTGAGCAGCGAAAAGCCCAAAATCCGATAGCCGCAGTGGGCCGCCGCAATGACCTCGGGCACCGTGGACATGCCGATGGCGTCGGCGCCCAGGATGCGGGCCGCCCGGATCTCGGCCGGCGTCTCGAACTGCGGCCCGGTGAAGTAGAAGTAAACCCCCTCGCGCAGCTGCATGCCCAGCGCGCTGGCCACGCGTCTGGCCGCCTGGCGGTGCCCCTCGGTGTAGACGTCCGACATGTCGCACCAGCGGCCGCCGAAGGCCTCGATGTTGGGCCCGATCAGCGGGTCGGGGTCGAACAGGCGAATCTGGTCGCTGATCAGCATGATGTCGCCCACGCGGTAGTTGTAGTTGACGGCGCCGGCGGCGTTGGTGACGATCAGGTCGCCGCAGCCCAGCAGCCGGGCCACCCGCACCGGAAAGGCCACCTCCTCGGCCGTGTAGCCCTCGTAGATGTGGAGGCGTCCCTGCATGACCATCACATTGCGGCCGCCCAGCCGGCCAAACACAAAGTTGCCGGCGTGGGACTTGTTGGTCGAGACCCGCTGGTGGGGCACCTCGCCATAGGGCACCACGACGGCCCCCTCCACCCGCTCGGCCAGCGCGCCGACGCCGGTGCCCAGGATCAGCAGGCAGTCGGGCACAAAGGGGTCGATCCGTTCTCTGAGGGCCTGCGCGGCCTCAAGATAGTCCTGATAGGTGTACATGCCTCGCCTCCTTCATGACGTAGCCGTCTTATTGTCTGTCTTATTTTACCTGATTGCCCGGGCGAAGTAAAGGCGCAGCGGTGCCAAAATGAGGCGTCTACAAACAAAAAACGTCCGGAAAACCCGGACGAAAAAAACCCCTTGACGGGTCAGCATCAATGCAGACAGGGAGCGCGGCGCTCAGCGATCCTCTTCGACCAAGCCGTCCCCGCCCCACGGAGGACCGCTATTGCCTTGTTTTTTGGCGCCTTGTTTTTTCATGCGTTCCCACGCGCCGAAGAGAAATTCCTCCAGCTTGGGCGGAGCCAGCTCCTGCGGCATGTGGATGTTTTTCCCGACCAGGGCGTTCATGACCTCGTCCGGCGCAAGAAACCAGGCATCGATGAAGAAGTCCCGCACGCTCGCGATGACCTTTTGCTCCGGCACCCCAAACGCCTCCGAAACCGCCGCAAAGGTCTGCCGGAGGTCGAGCACCTCCTGCTCCAGCATCCGCTCCAGCACCAGCGAGACCCGTCGGTACCTGATTCCGTCTGTCTTGATGTTGGGCTGAAGCCAGTGGATGAATGTCCGTACCACACCTTTCCTGTCGATTGAAATCGCTCCTTCAAACACGGTCTTCCCCTGCCCTTCATCAAAAGCCGCAGGCTCACTCACCGTCCATTCCGATTGTGCCCCGGCGGAAGGACCCCCGCCCATCGGGCGGGAGTCCCTCCACATGGGGTGTAACTCCTGGATCAAAATGGCCCTCACCCTGCGCACATGCGGGAAACCAGGGCCCTGACAAACTCATAGGTCCTTGCGTAGGAGGGGATGTCCAGCGTCTCGTCCGGGCTGTGGGCGCCGCTGGCGCTCGGCCCGATGGCGATGATGTCCGCCTGCGGCCACTTGCGCTTGAAGACGCCGCACTCAAGCCCCCCGTGCACCGGCTTGGTGACAAAGGTGCCGCCGAACAGCTCCTCGTAGACCGCCTTGGCCAGGTCGCGCAGCGGGGAGACCCAGTCGTAGGCCCAGCTCGGGTACTCAAAGGACTCGGTCATCGCAAAGCCGCAGAGGTCGGCCAGCAGCTGCAGCCGGTCCCGCACCTCCCACTTGAGCGACTCCTCGGAGCTGCGGATCGAGGAGCAGATGTGGACCACGTCCCCCTCGGTCTTGATGACCGCCATGTTGACCGAGGCCACCGTGATCTTGAGCGCGAGGTGGTAGAGCTGCACGCCGTTCGGGCAGAGGTTCAGGTAGTCGACCAGCCGCTTGGCCGAGGCCGCGTCCATGCAGGCCGAGGCTTCGGCGGGCGAGGCGCAGACCTCCACGCCCTCGTCGATGCCCTTGAGCTCGGCCTTGAACTCGGCCTCGCAGCCCCGCAGCAGCGCCTCGACGGCCGCCTGCTTGCCGGCCGGCACCGAGATCAACGCCACGCACTCGCGCGGGATGGCGTTCTCCTTGGAGCCGCCCGCGATCGAGCAGATGCCGATCCCCTCGGGCAGCAGCCGCAGCAGCACCCGCCCCATCAGCTTGTTGGCATTGCCCTTGTACTTGTGGATCTCGCCGCCCGAGTGGCCGCCCTGCAGCCCCTTGATCTCAATTTTCAGTCCCTCGCCCTCGGCCGGCTGGCGCCCCACGCTGAGCGCGGCATCGGTGCGCACGCCGCCGGCGCTGCCCACGACGGCACTGCCCTCCGGCCCACAGTCCAGGTTGACGATGCGGCGGGCCTCAATCCAGGCGGGGTCGAGGTGCAGCGCGCCCACCAGGCCCACCTCTTCCTGCGCCGTGAAGAGGCACTCCAGCGGCGGGTGGGGCAGCTCGGCATCGGCCAGGATGCCCAGCATGATGCAGACCGCCACGGCGTTGTCGGCGCCGAGCGTGGTGCCCTTCGCCTTCAGCTTGTCCCCGTCCACATAGTAGTCGATCGCGTCGGTCACAAAGTCGTGGTCCACGTCGTTGTTCTTCTCGCAGACCATATCGGTGTGCCCCTGCATGGCCAGCGGCTCGGCCGTCTCCCCGCCGTGCTGGCCCGGCTTTTTGATCACGACGTTGTACAGCTCGTCGGTCAAAAATGCAAGGCCGTGGTCCTTGGCAAACTGGATCAGGTACTCGCTGACGGCCTTTTCGTTGCCGGAGCCGTGCGGAATCCGGCAGATGTCTTCAAAGTAGCGAAGGGGCTCCTTCGGCTCCAGATGGGATAACCTGTACTGCATGCTGCGCCTCCCTTAATCGGATTATTTTCCATAACCCGCCAATCTTGACCTACAGTATATCATCGGCAAAATCACAAGTCCAGAAAAGACCGTCACTTTTTATCTAAAAAAGCCGCGGTCGGAGGAGCGGCTCCTCCGACCGCGGCCAAAACGCCCCGTGTGGCCTCCACACGCATGGCGCCGCGCCCGCCTACCGGAACAGGCTCAGGTCGGCCTCGTCGGCCTTGAGCTCGGCATAGACGTCGGTGTCGTCCACCACGACGGCCGGAATGCCAATCTTGCCCTGTGCAATGATCGGCCCGAAGGCCTCCTTGTGCGTGTCGCGCAGCAGCAAGAACTTTTTAAAGTGCCCAAGTCCGGCCAGCACGTCCACCTCGCCGTAGCGAATGCCCTCCCGGTCGAACAGCTCCTTGAGCTTTACGCAGTCCGGGCAGCCCTGGTTTCCGTAGACAATCACCTTTTTGCTCATACAAATCCCCCTTTTCAGTTGCGTGTGCGCAACCTGCTTTCAGTATACACAAACTGCGGCGGCGGGTGTGCGGGAGGGCCTGGCAAATTCCCGCCGCCCGTGCCCCGCCCGGCGGCGCAATCAGTAGGCCGTCCAGCCCCCGTCGGCCACCAGCGTGGCGCCGTTGATAAAGCGGGAATCGTCGCAGGCCAAAAACAGTACGGCCGTCGCAATGTCTTCGGGCTGCCCTTCTCCGGGGTTGGAGCCAACCCCCGACATCGCGCGCTCGAGTCCGAACTTGCTCGGATTGCTGATGCCGACCTCGCCGATCTCGGTTGCGACGCCGCCGGGGCAGACCGCGTTGCAGCGAATGCCCCGCTTGGCGTAGGCAAAGCCGATGTTCTTGGTCAGGCCCACCAGGCCGAACTTGGAGGTCGTATAGGCGGCGCCGGCCCGACAGCCGTTGAGGCCGCCCACCGAGGCCACATTGACGATCACGCCGCTCTCTTTTTTGAGCATTTCGCGCAAGACGCTGCGGGTCAGCTTCATGGGGCCGGTCAGGTTGACGCTGATCACCCGCTCCCAGAGTTCGTCCTCGAGCTCGTCCAGCGGGACCATGTTGTCCATGATGCCGGCGTTGTTGATCAGCACGTCGATGCCGCCGAACTGCTCCAGCGCGGTCTGCACGACCCGCCCAATGTCGGCCTCGTCGGCCATGTCGCACTGCAGCGGCAAGATGCTCTGCCCCTTGCCCTTGGCCTCGTCGGCCAGCGCCTGCAGCCGGTCAAACCGGCGGGCGAGCGCAATGACCCTCGCCCCTTCGGCCGCAAACAGCTGTGCGATGGCCTTCCCCATTCCGGCGCTGGCGCCCGTGACGATGGCAACTTTGTCCTGCAATTTCATTTCTTGCATTCCTCCTTTGTTTTGATGAGATCCGGGCAGTCGGCCACAGCGCTTTCTGCCTGGAGTTTTATCTTATCCGCCCAATGCCCGCCGGAGCAAAACGCAAATTCCATCTCGGTTGATTCCGGCGGAGGCGCAATCGGCGGCCGGACGGCGCCTTGTTCACACGGTTGTCCCGGGCGTCGACCGGCCGGCCGCAGCGGTGAACACGACTGATCCCACCGTTGTCGGCGCAGCGCCGGCAGCCGGTCAAAAGGCCGCCTTCAGCACGCGGTGCCGGTGGCAGAGAAAAATCGGCGCCCGACGATCATGCACACGCGCCCTGCGCCCAACTGTCCGTGAGGTCTTATTTTATAAATGATGTCATCCAATTATGATGCCAAATTGTGGGGGACATGGGTAGAGACTGTGTCGGTTTTGCGAAGGCGGCAGCTTCAAGGTGACAACGTCACACCGGGCGCTCCGCGCAAAACCCGCCGCTCTTTGCGCGACAGGCTCCCTCGCCCGTCCGCCCGCATCGTCCGCCCCATCGCTTTGCGTTTGAACCGCACAGGCCGTTTTGGCGGCGAAAACGGCGGCGCCGATCCGCAGCACCCCGGCCCGCGCCGCATCCACGCTCCGCCGGCGCCCAAAATGCGCAGCGGCCGCTTTGCGGTAAAAAATGGCCCTGCCCCCCGCCCGGGGCAAGACCGCCCTTCCAACAACAACGGCAGGGGGGGACAATGCCCCTTCTGCCGTTGAGACTGTCAAAAACCGCCGGTTTTTTGACAGGAGGGCCTGTGTGCGCGCCTTCGCTCCTCACCCCTGCGGAACTCGAAACGCGCAGGCCCGTTTAGGAGCAGGAACGGCGGCACATGTCCGCCGTTCCTGCGGGTTTGATTTTGGGCTGCTTTTGCCGCCGATCTTACGTGAGGCCAACTTTTTACATGAGGCCAACTTTTTGGCAGGCTGGACGGCAGGGGGGCAACATCCTCCCGCCGTCCGCAGCGCCCTGCCAAATGCTCATGCCCGGCCCGAGCAGCCCAGCACATGCTTCATTTTGTGGGCCACCACGCTGCGGATGGCGTCGCGCGCGGGCGATAGGTACTTCCTGGGGTCAAATTCGTCTGGGTGCTCGGCCATGTGCCTGCGGATTGTGGCGGTCATGGCCAGGCGCAGGTCGGAGTCGATGTTGATTTTGCAGACCGCCATCTCGGCCGCCCTGCGCAGCATGTCCTCGGGGATGCCGATGGCGCCCGGCATCTTGCCGCCATGGGCGTTGACGATCTCGACATACTCCTGCATCACCGAGGAGGCGCCGTGCAGCACGATCGGGAAGCCGGGCAGCCGGCGCCCGATCTCCTCGAGGATGTCAAAGCGCAGCTTGGGGTTCTGCCCCGGCTTGAACTTGTAGGCGCCGTGGCTGGTGCCGATGGCAATGGCCAGCGAGTCCACGCCGGTGCGGGTGACAAAGTCCTCCACCTGGGCGGGGTCGGTGTAGGAGGAGTCGCCCTCGGCCACGTTGACCTCGTCCTCGACGCCGGCCAGGCGGCCCAGCTCGCCCTCGACCACCACGCCCTTGCCGTGGGCATAGTCGACCACCTGCCTGGTCAGCGCGACGTTCTCCTCAAAGGGGAGGTGGGAGCCGTCGATCATGACCGAGGTGAAGCCGCCGTCGATGCAGGAGCGGCAAACCTCGAAGTCGGCGCCGTGGTCGAGGTGCAGACAGATGTCCAGCCCCGTGTCCTCAATCGCGGCCTCGACCAGCTTCATCAGATAGGCGTGCTTGGCATACTTGCGCGCCCCGGCCGACACCTGCAGGATCAGCGGCGCCCGCTCCTGCATGGCGGCCTCGGTAATGCCCTGCACGATCTCCATGTTGTTGACATTGAAGGCGCCCACCGCATAGCCGCCCTCATAGGCCTTTTTAAACATCTCGGTTGACGTGACCAGCGACATGAGATTTCCGCTCCTTTACCACTGTACTGTCGATCTATGGCTCTATCCTATCAGCAGCGGCCTGTCGGTTGCAAGGCCTTTTGGTAAATTCATGGCTGTGCGGCCGGCTCCAGGCGGAACACCCGCGCGCCCAGCAGCTGGGCCTCCCGCTCGTCGTGGGTGATGAGCAGCAGCGTCTTGCCCCCGGTGTGGGCCAGCACCGTCGCGGCGGCCTGCCGCCGGGTCTCCTCGTCCAGCCCTTTAAAGGGCTCGTCCAGCGCCAAAAAGGCGCTGTTGGGCAGCAGGGCACGGGCCAGCGCCACCCGTCTGCGCATGCCGCCCGACAGCTCGTACACCGGGCGGCGGCGGTGCTCCTCCTCGATCAGCAGCGCCTCCAGCAGCGCATCGGCCTGCGCCGGCTCCGCGCGCCCGTCGCAGCCCAGCAGGACGTTGGCCGTGGCGCAGAGCCGCTCGCACAGCCGGTCCTCCTGAAAGACGGCGGCCATCCGCCGGCCCTCCAGCCCGCGGATGTGGCCGTGGTCGGGCCTTTGCAGCCCAAGCAGCAGGTTGAACAGCGTGGTCTTGCCCACGCCCGAGGGCCCCATCAGGCACAGGCGCTCCCCCTCCCCGATCACGAGGGAGAAGTCGCGAAAGACGCAGAGCGGGCCAAAGCACTTGGTCAGGTTCTCCACAGCGATGCTCACACCCTCACCGTCCCCTCCAGCCGTCGCTGCAGCCGGTAGGCCAGCCACAAAAACAGCTTTTCAAACGACAGGCTGACCAGGATGATCACCAGCGTCACGGCCAGCAGGTCGGCCGTGTCCAGGTGGACCTTGGCCTGGTAGAGCAGCTCGCCGATCGAGCCGACCGGAATGCCGATGACCTCGGCCGCCACGCCCGACTTCCAGCACAGGCCCAGCGAGACCGAGAGCGCCGACAGCAGGTAGGGCAGCACGTCGGGCAGGTAGATGTAGAGCAGGCGGCGCAGCGGGCCGATGCGAAACACGCGGGCCATCTCGAGCAGGCCGCGGTCGACCGAGAGGATGCCCTGCAGGCAGTTGGCGTACACGATGGGAAAGACCATCAAAAAGGAGATCAGCACCGAGAGGTTGCGCGAGGAGAACCACAGCAGCGCCAAAATGACAAAGGAGGCCACTGGCGTGGCCTGAACGGTGCCGAGCAGCGGGCGCAGCAGCCCGCGCAGCGCCGCGCTTTTGGCCGAGACGGCCGCCAGCAGCACGGCCGCCGTGCAGGCCGACAAAAAGCCGAGCAAAATGCGCCCGACCGTGAAGGCGACGGCCCGCCAGAAGCCGGCGGTCTGAAGCAGCTCAAACAGCCTCCCCAGTACCGTGACCGGCGAGACCAGCAGGATCCGATTGTTGATTTTCAGGCTCAGGGCCTGCCACACCAGCAGCCAGAAGAGGGCGGCGCCGGCCGTCAGCAGAACCTTTTTGGTGGGCTGGACTTTACTCATAGCGGATGCATACTCCCCGGGGGGCCGTCTCTTGCCGAGCGCCCCCGCCCCCGGCATCTTTCAGTGGGGGCAATGATGAACCATCTTATCCAGTATACCATGTCGGCACAGCCGACAGGTATACGGTGTCATCCCTCGCCGGTTCCGCGAGAAGCGCGGGAGGCGATGGGGACAACACCGGCATTATCGCCGCTTTGCGGCTAGTATACCATGCACACAGGCAAATGGGACCCCGTGCCCGGTTTTCCCCTGTCCGCGCCAGTGGGCGGCGCCAATCCACGCACTGCCGCCGCCTTGCTGCGGCCAGGATACCGCCTGCCGCGCACAAACGCAATGCGCCCAAAACGTCCTGTCCACACGCATTGCATCTGGCCGCCGGCTCTGATACACTCTGAATTGGAGGTGAGCCCATGAGGAATTTTGACCTGAGGGACCGCTGTATCGTGATCACCGGTGCGGCCGGCGGGCTCGGCCGGGAGGCCGCCATCATGATGCGCAACAAGGGTGCCAGGGTGCACGTGCTCGACGTCGGCAGGGCCGCCATCGAGGCCATGCGGGCGCAGTACCCCGACATCATCTGCCATGAGGCCGACGTCTCGGACGCGGCGCGCATCGGGCAGATCTTTGCCGGCATCGGCAGGATCGACGCGCTGGTCAACAACGCCAGCGTCCAGCACGAGAGCAGCTTTGAGGGGGCCGACCTTGACGACTGGCGCCGGACCATCGACGTCAACCTGACCGGCACCTTCATCTGTATCCAACAGGCGCTGCCCCACATGGGCCCCGGCAGCACCATCCTCAACGTGCTGACCCACGAGGGCCGGCGCACCAACCTGTATGCCTATGCGGCCTCCAAGGCCGGCATCAAGAACCTGACCCAAAACCTCGCCATCGCGCTCTCGGACCGCGCCATCTCGATCAACGGCATCGCCTACGGCGCCGTTTACTCCCAGCGCAACGCCCACTGGCAGAATGACCCTGAGGCGGTGGAGCGGGCCCTGAAGCGCACGCCGCTGCACCTCATCCTGCAGCCCGAGGAGGCCGCCCATCAGCTGGTGCAGTTTTTGGAGCACTCGGCGCTCTATGCCACCGGAACGGTGTTTGACGTCAGCGCCGGCCGCAGCCTGACCTGAGATGTGCGGGCCGCCGCTTCTATCGTGCAGGCCGCCATCCTTGCCGTGTGGGCTGTTACCTTTTTCATATGAAACGCTTGCCGATAAACGGCGGCCTTTGGCCACCATGGTCATAGACACAGTGGGGGCGGCACAGATGCACGGACCCGCTCGCAGCGAAAAAACAGAACCTTGGAGCGGCCTTCCCACGGCCTTGCATTGGCCTTCCCGCAAAAAATGCATCTGTCAAGCAGATGCATTTTTGTGGTGCCTCCGGGCGGAATCGAACCACCGACACGGGGATTTTCAGTCCCCTGCTCTACCATCTGAGCTACAGAGGCGCATGACTCCGAGGGGATATTCGGAGCCTGGCGTTTTGGCGACCCAGAACGGGCTCGAACCGTCGACCTCCAGCGTGACAGGCTGGCGTTCTAACCAACTGAACTACTGGGCCACATTTTGCGACATTTTTTGTGATGCTCATTTTACATGAATACACAGCTCCTTGTCAAGCCCTTTGACGCGATCGCAGGCCGACTTTCAAATTCTGGATTCCCGCAGCGAAAAGGCCGGCCCAAGACCCTTGAAATGTGCCCGGAAATCCGTTATAATACAGTTTATCACCTGCCGGTGTGATGGAATTGGCAGACGTAGTGGACTCAAAATC
>JAAYBB010000055.1 GCA_012719075.1 Clostridiales bacterium
ATCGCCCCTCACGCAGGGGCGGGAATTGAAATCTCACCGCGGCGGGATGGTACAGGATCAGCCACTATCGCCCCTCACGCAGGGGCGGGAATTGAAATCCACATTGCTTTGTAAACGTGGGTTTTGTAGCCAGATCGCCCCTCACGCAGGGGCGGGAATTGAAATTTTGAACTCAAGATATTTTTTGAGCATGTATTCATCGCCCCTCACGCATGGGCGGGAATTGAAATACACCCCCTTATCGCAGCGCAACGTATTGGACCCGCATCGCCCCTCACGCAGGGGCGGGAATTGAAATTTACCCCCACCTTGGCGACCACAGTAGAGGGAGAGATCGCCCCTCACGCAGGGGCGAGAATTGAAATTGCTTAGGATTCGTTTTCGCCATCTGTTCATCTCATCGCCCCTCACACAGGGGCGAGAATTGAAATACTCTGCCTTAGTTCTCGCTGCCTTAATCCGCTATCGCCCCTCACGCAGGGGCGAGAATTGAAATCAAGTGGCAGTTACTACGAGAAGCTCGAGCGCGGCGCGCGAAGATCGCCCCTCACGCAGGGGCGAGAATTGAAATCAAGTGGCAGGGTAAAAAGCCCGCCAATCTCAAGCTATCGCCCCTCACGCAGGGGCGAGAATTGAAATAAGTACGCCCGCAAAGGCTTCCTTAATGCCCTCATCGCCCCTCACGCGGGGGCGAGAATTGAAATTTGCCACCTCCCTGCCGGCCGCAAAACATCGTCAGCCGCCCTTCACGCAGAGGCGGGATCTGGATGGCGGCGCCCCATTCAGGTGTCATTTCTCCCGGGACACTCCACGTTCCCAAGTGCCCTTTCGGCGTCGAGAAGGCCGCCGTTTCATATGAGACTCTTCCCAAAACCATTTTCGGAGCGCCCCCTAAGCAGGACCAAAAACTGTTCCCTTGCGGTGGACAGGCCGTTTCCGCGAAATGGATTGTCCACCGCAAAAGTCGCGTTCCAAGGCGCGTCCGATTGACAAAAACCAAAGCGTCGCCGGCGATACAATTGCTGCACGGGAGGGGGCCTGTGCCTCTCTGCATCGGGGCCGCGGCCAAACGCGAATGGGGGGATGGCGCAGTGCGGGTGGTGTATCTCGATTCGCTGTTTGCCTTCAATTTTGCGCTCAACTGCCTGGTGCTCGACGGCACAAAGCGGGTGCTCAAAGAGCGGCCCTGCGGCCGGCGCACCGCGCTTGGCGCCGCGGCCGGCGCCCTCTATGCCGTGCTCTGCGCCGTGGCCGAAGGGGGGCCGCTGGCCGCCTGGCCCTGCAAGCTGCTGGCGGGCGGCGCCATCGTCTGGCTGACCTTCGGCTATGGGGGGCGCTTTGTCTACCTCAAACGCCTGACCGCCTTTTTCTGCTTCACGGCGGCGCTGGGCGGCGGGATATTTGGGCTCTACTACCTACTGGGCAACGGCGCGGACTTTGCGCTGCCGGGCGGCGTCGCCTACCTCGATCTCTCGTTCACGGCCTTCGCAGCGGCCTTTGCCGTCATGTACCCGCTCTGCCTGCTGAGCTACAGGCTCTTCACGACCGGAGACGGCGTGACCCGCCAGGTGGCCGAGGTGGAGCTGGTGCTGCGCGGCCGGCGGGTGTCGGGCCGGGGGCTGATCGACACCGGCTGTTCGCTGGTCGAGCCGATCTCGGGCCGGCAGGCCATCGTGGTGCAGCGGCTGCTGCTGCACGAGCTGTTCCCCAACCCGCTCTCGCTGCAGGCGCTCTCGGACGACTTTCGGCTGGTGCCCTACAGCACGCTCGGGGAGCAGGGCTTTTTGCCGGCCCTGCGCTGCGACAGTCTCAAGGTGACGCTCGGGGAGCGCGAGGTGCTCCACCACGGCGTCTACGCCGCCATCACCGACCAGCCCCTCTCGCCGGACGGCAGCTACCACATGATCCTGGGCCACGCCATTCTGGCCCAAATAGACAAGGAGGCGCTGTTTCATGCGGGTTCCGACATTGTCTAGGCGCGCGCGGGAGGCCTGTCTGCGACTGCGGCTGTGGCTGCGCCGCGCGGTGGGGCTGCCGGCGCCGCGCATCGACTACATCAACGGCTCCGACACGCTGCCCCCGCCGCTGACCCGCGAGGAGGAGACGGCGCTGCTGGCCCGCTTTGCCACCGGCGACACCAGCGTGCGCAACCGGCTGATCGAGCACAATTTGCGCCTGGTGGTCTACATCGCCAGAAAGTATGAGTCGACCGGCATCGGGCTCGAGGACCTGATCTCGATCGGCACCATCGGGCTGATCAAGGCCATCGGCTCCTTTCAGCCCTCCAAGGGCATCAAGCTGGCCACCTACGCCTCGCGCTGCATCGAGAACGAGATCCTGATGTACATCCGCAAAAACCAGAACCTGCGCTTTGACGTCTCGATCGACGAGCCCCTCAACGTCGACTGGGACGGCAACGAGCTGCTGCTCTCGGACATCCTCGGGACCGAAGGCGACGTGACCTCCCGCGGCATCGAGGAGCGCGAGGAGCGCGAGCTGCTGCACGCCGCCATCGCCCGCCTTGGCGACCGCGAGCGCAAGATCATGGAGTTTCGCTTTGGCATGCAGGGGGAGGAAAAGACCCAAAAGGACGTGGCCGACCTGCTGGGCATTTCGCAGTCCTACATCTCGCGGCTGGAAAAAAAGATCATCAGCAAACTCAGGAAGGAAATTGGCAAGAGCCTGTAAGGATTGCCCGTTTAAACCGCCGTTTTGGGCGCCTTTTCCGGGGTTGAAATGCGGTATAAACAAAACCCTGCACGACCATACTTGAGACTGTCAAGTGAAAACGGTCGCGGAGGGGAGACGGGTGCACAACACGAAAGTTGAGATCTGCGGCGTGAATACCGCATCGCTCAAACTGCTGAGCGACGAGGAAAAGGAGGCCCTGCTGGCCCGCATTAAGAAGGGCGATCGGGTGGCCAGGGAGACCTTCATCAACGGCAATCTGCGGCTGGTGCTCAGTGTGATCCAGCGCTTCACGGGCCGCGGTGAGTATATCGACGACCTCTTTCAGGTGGGTTGCATCGGCCTGATGAAAGCCGTCGACAACTTCAATACCGACTTCAACGTCAAGTTTTCGACCTATGCTGTACCCATGATCATCGGCGAGCTGCGCCGCCACATGCGCGACAACAACGCCGTGCGGGTCAGCCGCTCGATGCGGGACACCGCCTACCGGGCCCTGTCGGTCAAGGAGCGGCTGACCGGGGAGCTCTCGCGGGAGCCCCGCATGGAGGAGATCGCCAAGGAGATGGGCCTGCGCAAGGAGGAGGTCGTGCTGGCGCTGGACGCCATCATGGACCCGGTGTCGCTCTACGACCCGCTCTACAGCGAGGGGGGCGACACGGTCTATGTGATGGACCAGGTGGCCGACCCCGTCAACACCGACGAAAACTGGATGGAGGAGCTGGCCATCCGGGACGGCATCAAGGCGCTCTCGGACCGGGAAAAGCGCATTTTGGCGCTGCGCTTTTTTGAGGGCCGCACCCAGATGGAGGTGGCCTCCGAGATCGGCATCAGCCAGGCGCAGGTCAGCCGGCTCGAGAAGAGCGCCATCGAGCAGATCAAGCGCAACCTGTGAAGGCGTCAACGCGCATCAGAAGAAGCCAAGGGGGCCGCTGTCGCCCGCCTTGGCTTTTTTACAGCGTGGCGCCCGAGGCGGACAGGCCCTTTGGCCCGGCGTTTGTCGGTTGACAGGCACAGCGCCGGGTGCTATGATCGATTTGGCGAAAACCTACAAAAATATAACAATAAAAACAGAAATTTTTGGCAATATTGAGGTGCAAAAGCAGCACGGGAAGCACAGCGCGCTATGGCGCGTACCATAGGCCCTCCACCATGGACCAAGACGATGAAAGGAAGTGCGTTAAACATGGCCCTCAAGTACCCACACCTGTTCACCCCGTTTAAAATCGGCAAGCTGGAGCTCAAGAACAGAATCTGCATGGCCCCGATGCTGCCGGGCGGCTGGCTGGACGGGAGCAAGAACGTCACCAACGAGACCATCGCCTACTACGAGGAGCGCGCCAAGGGCGGCGCCGGCCTGATCATCGTCGGCGCGAGCTTCCCCGACTCGGGGCTCGAGATCACCGACTTCACCAAGTCTCCCTTCGCCCGCCCCGACCACTTCCGCGTGCAGACGAAGAAGCTCGTGGACGCCGTGCACAAGTACGGCTGCAAGCTGTTTGTCCAGATGCAGCTCGGCAGCGGACGGACGGCGGTGCCCTTCACGCTGGCGGGGCCGCCGGTGGCCCCCTCGCCGGTGGCCAACCGCTACGACCCCGACGTCACCTGCCGCGAGCTGACCACCGAGGAGGTCTACCGCCTCATCGACGCCGTGGTCGAGGCCACGGTGCTCAGCCAGCAGGCCGGCGCCGACGGCGTCAACATCAACGGCGTCAAGGGCGGATACCTGGGCGACCAGTTCGCCACGCAGGCCTTCAACCACCGCACCGACGAGTTCGGCGGCGACCTCGACGGCCGGGTGCGGCTGATGGTCGAGATCATCCGGCGCATCCGCGAGCGCTGCGGCCCCAACTTCCCGGTCACGACCAGGCTCGGGACCAAGGGCCACATGAAGGCCGAGCGCGTGGGCCACCTGCCGGGCGAGGAGTACACCGAGTTTGGCCGCGACGTCGAGGAGAGCCTCGAGATCGGCCGCATCCTCGAGCGGGCCGGCTACGACGGCATCGTGTTCGGCACCGGCACCTACGACTCGATCTACTGGCTCTATCCGCCGATGTATATGGAGGACGGCTGCTACCTCGAGGAGGCCAGCCTCCTCAAAAAGGCGCTGAACATCCCGATCATCTGCCCCGGAAAGCTCAGCGATCCCGGGCTGGCCGACAAGGCCATCCGCGAGGGCACCATCGACGCGCTGGGCGTTGGGCGCGGCCTGGTGGCCGATGCGCACTGGCCCAACAAGGTCAAGAGCGGCAAGGTGGAGGACATCCGCCCCTGCATTTACTGCAACAACGGCTGCCTGGCCAGGGTGCTGAGCGGCCTGAACATGCAGTGCGCCGTCAACAGCGACGTGTTCTGCGAGCGCATGACCGCCCAGAAGTACCGCCGGGTCGATCGGCCCAAAAAGGTCGCGATCGTGGGCGGCGGCATCGCCGGCATGGAGGCCGCGCGCGTGGCGGCCACTCGCGGACACGAAGTCACGATTTACGAGGCCGGAGCGCAGCTGGGCGGACTGATGCTGCCCTCCGGGGTGCCCTTTGCCAAGGAGGGCGAGCGCAAGCTGCTGGCCTGGTTTAAGCACCAACTGGAGGAGCTGGGCGTGACGGTCCGGCTGAACACCCGGCTGAGCGCCGAGGACGTGCTGGCGCTCGACGCCGACGAGCTGCTGATTGCGACCGGCAGCACGCCCCGGATGCTGCAGGTGCCGGGCGGCGACGCCGACTGCGTGACGACGGCGGCCGACGTGCTGCTGGGCAAAAAGCAGCCGGGCAAAAAGGTGGTGCTGGTCGGCGGCGGGCAGGTGGGCTGCGAGACCGCGATCTGGCTCAGGCAGCAGGGCTGCGAGGTCACGCTGGTCGAGGCGCGCAACGCCCTGATGCTGGGCGGCACGGAGCCCATTCCGCAGCCCAACCGCGACATGCTCATGGAGCTGCTGATCTACCACGACATCCCGGTCCACCTGAGCACGGCGGTGCAGGCGGTCACGGCCGAGGGCGTGCAGGTCACCGGCAAGGAGGGCGAGCGCACGATCGAGGCCGACACCGTGGTCCTCTCGATCGGCTACCAGCCCAACGACGAGCTGTACCGCGCGGTCTACGGCGCCTCCGACAAGAAGGTCTGGCTGCTCGGCGACGCCAAGCAGCCCCTCAACTTCATGACGGCGGTCAGGGACGGTTCGGCCATCGGCGCCGTCATCTGACGGCGGCCGGCCGCGCAGACACCGGGGGCGTGGGACGCTTTTGTCCCACGCCCCCTTTGACCGCTGCAGGGCCTTTCCAAGATGACACTTTTTATTTTTTTATCGTTGTTGTATACTATATCTGTATACCACAGGTGCTGTCGGGTGACGGCACGGGTGAGGAGGCGGTGGACGGGTGCGACAGGACCCTTTTGAACAGCGCACGAAGACGGCGCTGGCGGCGCTGTTTTTGGATGACCGCGCCGAGCGCGCGCAGCAGATGAGCCTTGAGGAGCTGGCCGGCCTGGTGGAGACGGCGGGCGGCGAGGTGCTGGGCGCCGTGACACAGGCGCGCGACGCGCCCGACCCGCGGACCTTTCTCGGCACCGGCAAGCTGGACGAGCTGCGCGACTTTGCCAGGGCAAACGAGGTGGAGCTCATCGTCTTCGACAACGAGCTCTCCCCCTCCCAGATCAAGAACATCGAGGAGCGGACCGACTGCCGCGTCTTTGACCGCAGCATGCTCATTTTGGAGATCTTCGACCTGCACGCCACCACCTGGGAGGGGAAGATCCAGGTCGAGATGGCGCAGCTGCGCTACACGCTGCCGCGGCTGACCGGCAAGGGCATCGAGCTCTCGCGGCTGGGCGGCGGCGGCGGGATGGGGGCGCGGCGCGGCAAGGGCGAGACCCGGCTGGAGCTGCAGCGCCGGCAGGCCAGGGACCGCATCGCGGTGCTGCGCCGCGAGCTGGCCGACCTGCAGCGCAGCCGGCGGGAGCGGCGGCGGCAGCGCGACCGCGCACCCACCGCCAAGGTGGTGCTGGTGGGCTACACCAACGCCGGCAAGTCCACGCTGCTCAACACGCTGACGGGGGCGGGCGTGCTGGTGGAGGACAAGCTGTTTGCCACGCTCGACCCCACCACGCGCCGGATGACCGCGCCCGACGGGACGGCGCTGCTGCTGACCGACACGGTCGGCTTTATCAGCCACCTGCCCCACCACCTGGTCGAGGCCTTTGCCTCGACGCTCGAGGAGGTGACCTACGCCGACCTGCTGCTGCACGTCGTGGACGTCGGCAACCCCGACTGTGAGCGCCAGATGGAGGTCTGCCTGCAGCAGATCGCCGCGCTCGGCGCCGGCCACCTGTCGGTGGTCACGGCGCTCAACAAGGCCGACCTCTGCGCGCCCGAGGCGCTGCCCTATGTCCCGCGCTCGGTGCCCATCTCGGCAAAGAGCGGCGAGGGGATCGACGCGCTGCTCTCGCTGGTGCTGCAGGTGCTGGCCGAGCGGCAGCGGGTGGTGGAGGTGCTGCTGCCCTACGAGCAGAGCGGCCTTGCGCAGCAGATGCACGCGCTTGGGCAGGTGCTGGAGCAGGACTACCGTGCCGACGGCATCTTCTTGCGCGTGCGCGGCGACGACCGGGTCATCGGCCGCGTGAGCGACTATCGGATTTGACAGGCGCCACGCCGTGGCGGGAGGGGAGGGCTGACTCATGGAGCGGCCGCAGCGCTACAGGACGCTGGCCGGTGCGGGCGAGGCGGTCCACGTCGACCGCAAGTCCCGCTTCATCGGGCGGGCCCGCCCGGTCTCGGACGAGTCCGAGGCGCTTTGCTTTTTGCGTGAAATTCGCGAGGCCCACCGCGACGCCTCCCACAACTGTTACGCTTACCGCGTGCGGGACAACAGCCTGATGCGCTACAGCGACGACGGCGAGCCCGGCGGCACCGCCGGGCTGCCCATGATGAACCTGCTGCTGGCCGAGGAGATCACCGACCTCTGCCTGGTGGTGACCCGCTACTTCGGCGGCACGCTGCTGGGCACCGGGGGGCTGGTGCGGGCCTACACCAAGACCGCCCAGCTGGCGCTGCAGGCCGCCGGCATTGCCGAGATGACGGCCTGCGACACGGCCCTGTGCGAGCTGCACTACAGCTACAAGGAGCGCTTTGAGGCCCTGCTGGCCGCCTTCGGCGGCGGCCTGCTGGAGCTGGAGTTTGGAGCCGAGCTGCTCTACACCTACTACACCCCCGCCGACCGCAGCGAGGCCTTCGAGGCCGCGCTGACCGAGCTGACCCAGGGCGTTGCACAGCCCGTCCGGCTGGAGCGGAGCTTCCGGCCGCTGCCGGTGGAGGGCGCGGGGACGGGGCAGGGCGACCCGGACGGGGCCGCCCCTGACCGGTAAGGGCATTTGTCCGCAGAGGTGGCCCCGGCCGCTGGCCGGGTTGCGGGGATTGGGATTTGGACCTCGACGAGTTCGGGGCAGGATATGCGGTTGCCTCTCCACGCGGGGCGCGTGGATTGAAACAACGATGACCGCGGAACCAAGATCTCCTTGGACACGTCGCACCCCACGCGAGGTGCGTGAATTGAAATGTGGACGACAAGTATGGCGTCATCCGTGAGCAGGTCGCACCCCACGCGGGGCGCGTGGATTGAAATCGTGGTATTGCCCGCAACGACGGCGTGGCAATCACGTCGCTCCCCACACGGGGAGTGTGGATTGAAATTTTACATCCAGGGCGTTGACGACCCGGGAGAGCGTCGCACCCCATGCGGGGTGCGTGGATTGAAACGCTCCTGACCGGGCCATCACCCGGGAGGAAATGGGTCGCACCCCACGCGGGGTGCGTGGATTGAAACGCTCCTGACCGGGCCATCACCCGCGAGGAAATGGGTCGCTCCCCACACGGGGAGCGTGGATTGAAATTTGTACTTATAGCGCAGGATGTTGATGGTGCGCGTCGCCCCCCACACGGGGAGCGTGGATTGAAAAGACGCCTGGGCCTCCACCTTTAGTGAAACGGTAATGTCGCTTCCACGCGGGGAGCTCGGATTGAGCGGACATGCCCCGGGGCCGCCGCGCCGACCGGCATCCGGCCCCGGCAGAAGGGTTTTTGCCCTCGCCGTCGTATTACATCATTATGGGGAGACGACAGTCCGCACAGCAGGAGGTGAACGCATGACCGACAGAGCGCAGCTCGAACAGCGCGAGGCGCTGTTTTTGGCCCCTCACGCGACCTTTTCAGGGCGCAGCGAGGGCCGCCTGCGCCCCGAGCGGCCCTGCGACCTGCGCACCGACTTCATGCGCGACCGGGATCGCATCATCCACAGCAAGAGCTTTCGGCGCCTCAAGCACAAGACGCAGGTCTTCCTCTCGCCCGAGGGGGACCACTACCGCACCCGGCTGACCCACACGCTCGAGGTG
The DNA here is from genome assembly GCA_012719075.1 of Clostridiales bacterium. Classification (GTDB taxonomy): domain Bacteria; phylum Bacillota; class Clostridia; order Oscillospirales; family Feifaniaceae; genus JAAYBB01. The sequence continues at coordinate 9,067 of JAAYBB010000055.1, forward strand.
GCCCAGATCGCGCGCACGCTCGCGCGGGCCATGGGCCTCAACGAGGATTTGACCGAGGCCATCTCGCTGGGGCACGACCTCGGGCACACGCCCTTTGGGCACTCGGGTGAGCAGGAGCTCGACTGCATCGCGCAGGGCGGCTTCACCCACTACGCGCAGAGCCTGCGCGTGGTGGACGTGCTGGAGCGGGACCGCCAGGGCCTCAACCTGACCGCCGAGGTGCGGGACGGCATCTTTTGCCACTCGATCGAAGACGCCGCCAAAACGCCCGAGGGGCGGCTGGTCTACTGGGCCGACCACATCGCCTACGTCAACCACGACATCGACGACGCCCTGCGCGCCGGCGTGCTGCGGCGGCAGGACCTGCCCGCCTCCACCTTTGCGGTGCTGGGGGAGGGACACTCGGCCCGCATCGACCGCATGATCCGCAGCCTGATCGAGGGCAGCGAGGGCCCTGCCCTGCGCATGACCGCCCCGGTGCGGGCGGCGTACGAGGAGCTGCACGACTTTTTGTTCGATCAGGTCTACTACAACCCGGTCGCCAAGGCGGAGGAGCACAAGGCCAAGCGGGTGATCGCGACGCTGTTTGCCCACTTCATGGAGGCGCCGGCGCGGCTGCCGGCCGAGTACGCCGCCCACATCGACGGCGACGGGCTGGAACGGGTGGTGCTGGACTACATCTCGGGCATGACCGACCGCTACTGCATTGCGCTGTTTGAGGAATTCTTTGTGCCCAAGGTCTGGCGGTGACGGCCGGCCGCGGGCGACGACCGCTTCGCCCGCGCGGCACGGGGAGGGACGACAATGGCCATCCCACAGAGCTTTGTGGAACAACTCAAGAGCAGGATCGAAATTGAGGAGCTGATCGGCGCCTACGTGCGCCTGCGCCGACAGGGCCGCAGCCTGGTGGGGCTCTGTCCCTTCCACAGCGAAAAGACCCCCTCCTTCAACGTCTTTGCCGACACCCAGAGCTACTACTGCTTCGGCTGCGGCGCCGGCGGGGACGCCATCAGCTTTGTGCGGGCCATCGAGCACCTCGACTATGTGGAGGCGATTCGCCTCCTGGCCGAGCGCGCGGGGCTCGCGGTGCCGGAGGAGCAGGTCGACCCCAGGGCCGCAAGGCAGCGGGCCGACGTCCTCGAGCTCAACCGGCAGGCCGCCCGCTTCTTTCACGAGCAGCTGCGGGGCAGCCGCGAGGCGGTGCGCTACCTCTCGGGCCGGGGGCTGAGCCAAAAGACCATCCTGCACTTCGGCCTCGGCTACGCGCCCGACAGCTGGGACGCGCTGCTGAGCCACCTCAAGGCGCAGGGCCACACCGAGCCCGACATCCGCCGCGCGGGGCTCTGTGCCGTGGGCGCCAAGGGGGGCGCCTACGACTACTTTCGCAAGCGCATCATCTTTCCGATCATCGACGTGCGGGGCAAGGTCGTCGGCTTTGGCGGCCGCGTGCTGGACGATTCAAAGCCCAAGTACCTCAACTCCTCCGACACGCCGGTCTTCAAGAAGAGCCACGGCCTGTTTTCGCTGAACAACGCCAAGGCGGCGGGCGGCCGCCGCCTGATTCTGGCCGAGGGCTATCTCGACGTGATGGCGCTCTGGCAGGCTGGCTTCACCGAGTCGGTGGCCACGCTGGGCACGGCGCTCAGCTCCGACCAGGCCCGCCTGATGGCGCGCTACGCCGACGAGGTGGTCATCGCCTACGACAGCGACGAGGCAGGGCGCAAGGCCACCGACCGGGCCATCCGCATCCTCGGGGAGGCGGGGCTCAAGACCCGGGTGCTGACGCTGGAGCAGGCCAAGGACCCCGACGAGTACCTGCGCCGCTTTGGCGCAGACAAACTGTCGGCCCAGCTCGCGCGCAGCGAAAGTTCGACGCAATATCGCCTGCAGCAGGCCGCCCGGCCCTTCGATTTGAATGAACCGGAGGGAAAGGTGGGATACTTTCGGGAGGCGGCCCTGCTGCTGGCCGAGCTGGGCAGCCCGGTGGAGCTGGACATCTACGCCGGCCAGCTGGCCGAGCGGCTGGGCGTGGACCGGGACAGCGTCCTGACCGAGGTGGCCCGCATCCGCCGCGACAGCGGCAAAAAGCAGCGCCGCCGGGCGCAGGACGAGGAGCAGCGCAGGCTGGCCCAGGGCAACCCGCGGGTCAACCCCGAGCGCGCGCAGCACCTGCGGGCCAGCCGCATCGAGGAGGAGATCCTCTGCCTGCTGTTTGCACACCCCGACTTTTACGAGGCGCTGCGCCGGCGCATCTCGGCCGACGACTTTGTCACGGCCTTCAACCGGCGGGTGTTCGAGGCGCTGGCGGCGGCGATCGAGGCGGGCGATCAGCCCGACCTCTCCTGCCTGCAGCAGGACTTCAGCATTGAGGAGATCGGGGCGGCGGCCGGCATGCTGGCCAGGCGGCGCGGGATGCCGGGCAGCCAGGCCGAGCTGATGGAGCTGGCCGAGGGGCTGGTGGAGGCGGCGGCCGGCCTGCGGAGGGCGGCGGCCGGCGTCGACGAGCAGAGCCTGCAGCAGCGGCTGCGGGAGCTGGGGCAAAAAAAATAAAAAGACTGCGGCCCCGAGGTAAAGCGGGGCGGGCTTCGCGATTGAGAAGTGAGGGGTAGACCATGTCAACCGAACGGAAGAGCAGCATCAAGGACCTGATTGAGCAGGGCAAGGTCAAGGGCAGCGTCTCGGGCAAGGAGCTGCTGCTCTGCATCGACGAAAACGAACTGGATGTGGACAGCATCGAAAAGCTGTACGACAGTCTGGAGACCGCGGGCATCAAGGTCGAGGACGACTACGAGGAGGTCAACCTGACCGACCTCGAGGACCTCGAGGTCGAGGAGCCCGACGAGGCCGAGATCGACACCGTGCTGACGAGCGAGGGACTGGCCATCGACGACCCGGTGCGCATGTACCTCAAGGAGATCGGCAAGGTGCCGCTGCTGACCAGCGAGGAGGAGGTCGAGCTGGCCGAGCGCATGGTCGCCGGCGACGAGCGGGCCAAGCAGCAGCTGGCCGAGGCCAACCTGCGGCTGGTGGTCAGCATCGCCAAGCGCTATGTCGGCCGCGGCATGCTCTTTCTGGACCTGATCCAGGAGGGCAACCTCGGCCTGATCAAGGCGGTTGAAAAGTTCGACAGCACCAAGGGCTTCAAGTTCTCCACCTATGCCACCTGGTGGATCCGGCAGGCCATCACCAGGGCCATCGCCGATCAGGCCAGGACG
>JAAYBB010000009.1 GCA_012719075.1 Clostridiales bacterium
CACCAGACCTATGTGGCGCGGCCGATGGACTTGGGGGCCGACGGCATCATGGTTCCGCGCGTCGATACGGTTGAGCAGCTCGCGGAAGCTGTAAAGTATTTTCGCTTTGCACCGCGCGGCACCAAGGGATTCGGCGGATTTGCCCAGATCAGGGCAGGGGAGCAGCTGGCGGAGATCAATGACAACCGCATCCTCTCCATCCAGATCGAGTCACGGCAGGGGGCCAACCAGCTCGACGAGATGCTCACCCGCTTTGGCGAGGAGATCGGCTTTGTGCTGATCGGGCCCTTCGATCTCTCAGTCGACGTGGGGACGCCGGGCAACCCGACCTCGGAGGCCGAGCTGAAAGTGGTGGACCAGGTGGCCGAAACCTGTGCCCGCCACAACAAGTCGATGGGCATGTTCTGCGGCAACAAGGACTTGATGCAGTTCTGGAAGGGCCATGGCGTCAACCTCTTCTGGGTCACGGCCGAGCTCTATCTGCTGATGGAGGAGGTTGCACGGGTCTGCGCCGCCTTCCGCGAACTCGATTAGCCGTCCAAAGACGATAAGGATGAAAAATCGCCGGCCCCTTTGGGCCGGCGATTTTGGCTTAGTAAACTTTAAAACGAGTAAGGTGGCAATCACAGCTGTACAATGGTGCCTTTTAAGCACCTGTGATGTCTTTCCCAGCATCTAGGCGGGTCTGCCGATACTGCCGCAAAAGGGGTGGGGAATGCCTGTCCAGCGGGAAGCCTCGCCTGCTTTGTCGCATAGCACCCCATTCACCATCTTTACCAATTGATTGCGGGAAACGTCTGTACAGCAGAACCCCTTGCCTGTTTAAGGCCGCCCCGCACTCAACTCAGCGTCATCTGCGCAGCCATCTCCCCGCCTGCGGCAGCGGCCTCGCCGGGCTCCGGACAGCTCTCCTGGCCAAACTGCTCCTGCAGCGCAGACTCCAGCAAAATGAAGCAGTTGAGCAGCTTGGGGTTGAAGACGCCGCACTCGCCGCCAACGATCATCTCCACCGCCTTTTTGTGGGTGTAGGCCTGCTTGTAGACGCGGACACTGGTCAGCGCGTCGTACACGTCGGCCAGCGAGGCGGCCTGGGCCCAGATCGAGATCTCGTCCCCCTTGAGGCCGTCTGGGTAGCCGCACCCGTTCCAGCGCTCGTGGTGGTGCCGGCAGATCTCGTAGCAGTAGGTGTAGTAATCCCGGTCCTGAATCGAGGAAAAGCTGTCCAGAATTTCGCAGCCCCGGATGGTGTGGGTCTTCATGATCTCATACTCGGCCTGGGTCAGCGGACCCGGCTTGAGCAGGACGGCATCCGGAATGGCAATTTTGCCGATGTCGTGCATCGAGGAGGCCATCGAGATGACGTTGATCTCCTCGTCCGAGAGCGGGTAGTGGTGGCGCATGTTCTGCAGCAGCAGCTTGGTCAGCATGCGCATGCGCTTGATGTGCTGGCCCGACTCCAGGTTGCGAAACTCCACCGTGGTGCTGAGTGCGTCGATCAAAAACAGGTTGGAGTCGCTCAGGCGCTGTGCCTGCCGCTCCAGCACGTCCTTTTGCGCCTCGAGCATCCGCTCCAGGTTGTTTTTGTGCGTGTAGAGGTCCACGACGTTCATGATCCGGCGAAAGACGATCTCGGTGTTGAAGGGCTTGATGATGAAATCCGAGACGCCCAGCCCGTATCCGAGCAGCGTCTTTTGATCGTCGTCCTCTCCCGTGATCAGGATGACCGGCACCACCGAGATCAGCCCGGTGCGGCACATGTACTGCAACACGCCAAAGCCGTCCACCTGGGGCATGACGATGTCCAGCAGGGCAATCGAGAGGTCGCGCCCATGCTGTTTGATCAGCTTGATCGCCTCAAGGCCATCCACGGCCTCAAGCACCTCAAAGTCGTCGCAGAACAGGTTGCTTAAAATGCTGCGGTTGACCTCTACGTCATCCACCACCAGTATGAGCTTTTTTTTGTCTCTCACAAACGGGATCACCCTCCTTGCTTAGGATGCAAACTTCCTGTCGGGCGTGGGTGTACGCCTCAAAAACAGGGGCAAAATCTTCATTTATTTGGAAACCCCGATGCAAAAGTTAAAAAGCGTATGAATTATTGCAAAAAAAATGTTGGAATCAATTATATATTACCGTTAAACCTGCTGGATTGTCAACCATTCATCGGTAACCCAGTTGAATAATATCCACAGGGTAAAACAGCGCGAACAGCGGTGTTTGCCCGCCGCGGGCGGCGCAGGGGCCTGTGGGTGCTTTGCCCGCGCGGCGGCGACCCGCGGGCCACCCGAAAAGCGTTTGCTTTTGCAGGTCAAATCCACTATAATAGAAAAATCGCAAAGGCGATGGCATTAAGGGGGGCTTGTCGGTTGGACGATTTGACGCAGCGCTATCTGGCGGCGCGCAGGCGCATTGTAGAGGGGCCGTACGCGCGCATGAATCCGGCCCAGCGGGAGGCGGTGCTTGCGCCCGACCGGCCGGTGCTGATTTTGGCCGGCGCCGGCAGCGGGAAGACCACGGTGCTGGTCAACCGCATCGACTACCTGCTCCGCTTTGGCAACATCCTGCAGGATCCGCCGGCCCCGGGCCGGCTGACCGAGCTGTCGGTCGGCCTGCTGGAGGCCTACGCCGAGCATCCCGACCCGCAGGCCGAACGCACGGTGATGGAGCTAATCGGCGTGCGGCCGGTCAAGCCCTGGACCGTGCTGGCCGTCACCTTTACCAACAAGGCGGCGCGGGAGCTGCGGGAGCGGCTAATCGCCCAGCTGGGGCCGTGCGGGGGTGAGGTGGTGGCCGGCACCTTTCACGCCGTCTGCGCACGCATCCTGCGCCGGCACATCGACCGGCTGGGCTACCCCTCCGACTTCACGGTCTACGACACCGACGACTGCAAGAAGCTGGTCAAAGAGTGCCTGAAGAGCCTCAACATCGACGACAAGAAGTTTCCGGCCCCCCAGATGCTGGGGGTCATCGGCCGGGCCAAAGACCTGCTGCAGGGGCCGGACGAGTTCGAGGCGCTCTATCGGGATGACTACCGCATGTCCCGCATTGCCAAACTATACACAGAGTACCAGCGCAGGCTCAAGGCGGCCGGTGCGCTGGATTTTGACGACATGATCCGCCTGACCGTCAAGCTGCTGCAGAGCTGTCCGGACGTGCTGGAGTTCTACCAGCGCCGCTTTGCCTACGTGATGGTGGACGAGTACCAGGACACCAACCACGCCCAGTTCGTGCTGACCGAGCTGCTGGCCGGGGGCGGCGTGCTGATGGTGGTGGGGGACGACGACCAGTCCATCTACCGCTTCCGCGGCGCCACCATCGAGAACATCCTGGGCTTTGAAAAGCGCCACGGCGACGCCTACGTCGTGCGGCTGGAGCAGAACTACCGCTCGACCAGCACCATCCTGGACTGTGCCAACCGGACCATTGCCAACAACTTCGGGCGCAAGGGCAAGCGGCTGTGGACCGAAAATGTGGAAGGGGAGCCCGCCCGCCTCTACCGCGCCGACGACAGCTACGACGAGGCCCGCTTTGTGGCCGACACCATCCTGGCCCTCAGCGCCGAGGAGGGCAGCGGCTACAGCGACTTTGCCGTCCTCTACCGCACCAACGCCCAGTCGGCCGCGCTCGAGGAGTCGCTGATCAAGTCGGGCGTGCCCTACCGCATCTTCGGCGGCATGAAGTTCTACGAGCGCAAGGAGGTCAAGGACCTCATCGCCTACCTCTCGATCCTGGTCAACCCGGCCGACGACCTGCGGCTCCGGCGCATCCTCAACGAGCCGAAGCGCGGCATCGGCGAGGCGACCGTCCAGCTGCTGGAGCAGACGGCGGCCGAACACGGCCTGACCATGCTGGAGGCCATGGCCCGCCTAGAGGACTTTCCGGCCCTCGCCCGGCAGGCCGAGCGGCTGCAGCTGTTCTATACCATGGTCGAAGACCTGGCCGGGGCGGCCGCGCTGCTGCCCCCCTCCGAGCTGCTGGCGCAGGTCGCCGAGCGCACCGGCTACCTCGACTACCTGCGGGCCCAGGACCAGGCCGACGGCCGCGACCGCCTCTCGAACCTCGACACGCTGGCCGACAACATCCGCAACTACGAGCGGGGGATCGAGGAGCAGGGGGGCGACGAGGTCCCCACGCTGACCGGCTTTCTGGAGAACGCGGCGCTGACCACCGACCTCGACCAGCTCGACGAGAGCGCCGGCTATGTCTCGCTGATGACCATGCACGCGGCCAAGGGATTGGAGTTTCCGGTGGTCTTTGTCACCGGCATGGAGGAGGAGCTCTTCCCCTCAGCCCGCAGCCTCTTTGAGCCGGAGGAGCTCGAGGAGGAGCGCCGGCTGTTCTACGTGGCCATCACCAGGGCCCGGCAGCGCCTCTATCTGACCTGTGCGCGGCTGCGCCGCACCTACAACCTGACAAGAAATCCCGAGGTCTCCCGCTTTGTCGCCGAGCTGCCGGAGGACCGGCTGGAAAACCTCTCGGTCGCGCGGGCGCCGGTGACCGAGATGCCCGCCACTGAGAAGCGCCAGAGCAAGGCCGGCTACGCGGCCGGCGCCACGCTGTCCTCGGTCGCGGTCAAAGGGGCGCCGCGCACCGCGCCGGCGCCCGCCTTTGCGGCGGGGGACGTCGTGGTGCACAAGAAGTTCGGGCGGGGCACCGTACAGTCGGTGCGGGCCACCGGCGGGGACCAGCTGCTGGAGATCCACTTTGAGCAGCAGGGGCTCAAAAAACTGATGGCCAACTTTGCCGTCAACATGATGCAAAAGGAGGGGTGAGGGACTTGTTTGTGGCCGATCAATGGACGGAATACCGCATCCTGGACGCCTCGGACGGCGAGCGGCTGGAGGACTGGAACGGCCATGTGCTGATCCGCCCCGACCCCCAGGTCATCTGGCGCACACCCAGGGAGCACCCGGGCTGGAAGCGGGCCGACGCGCGCTATGCGCGCTCCGCTTCGGGCGGCGGGCACTGGGAGGACAACGACCTGCCCGAGGCCTGGCCGCTGCACTACCGCGACCTGACCTTTCAGGTCAAGCCGATGGGGTTCAAGCACACCGGCGTCTTCCCCGAGCAGGCCTACAACTGGGACCACTGCCGCAGGCTCATCGAGCGGGCGGGGCGCAAGATCTCGGTGCTCAACCTGTTTGCCTACACCGGCGGGGCCACGCTGGCCTGCGCCAAGGCGGGCGCCGCGGTCTGTCACGTGGACGCCGCCAAGGGCATGGTGGCCTGGGCCAGGGAGAACGCGGCGCTGTCCGGCCTGGCCGAGGCGCCCATCCGCTATATCGTGGACGACTGCAAGAAGTTCGTGGAGCGGGAAATCCGGCGGGGCCGGCGGTACGACGCCGTGATCATGGACCCGCCCTCCTACGGCCGGGGCCCCGGCGGGGAGGTCTGGAAGCTGGAACAGGCCATCTTCCCGCTGCTGGAGCTGACGGTACAGCTGCTCTCGCCGGAGCCGCTGTTTGTGCTGATCAACGCCTACACGACCGGCCTTTCGCCGTCGGTCATGGCCTGCCTGCTTGACCGCACGGTGCGCCCGCGCCACGGCGGGCGCATCTGGGCCGACGAGCTCGGCCTGCCGGTCGGGACCGGCCTGCCGATCCCCTGCGGCGGCAGCGCCTACTGGGCCGAAGCCTGACCCCCTGAGAGGAGACGTGACACGTGGGCGAAATGATCCAGACCCAGCGGCTGACCTACACCTACCCCGGCTCCCCGGCCGGGGATCCGGTGCTGAACCGCATTGACCTAACCGTCGAAAAGGGCAGCTTTGTGGCCATCCTCGGGCACAACGGCAGCGGCAAGTCCACGCTGGCCAAGCAGTTCAACGCCGTGCTGCTGCCCACCGACGGCAAGGTCTACGTCGACCGCATCGACACGGTCGACGAGGGCCGCCTGTTCGACATCCGCCAGCGGGTGGGCATGGTCTTTCAAAATCCCGACAACCAGATTGTCGCCACCATCGTGGAGGAGGACGTGGCCTTTGCGCCCGAAAACCTCAACCTCCCGCGCGAGGAGACCGCGGCAAGGGTCGAGTACGCGCTGCGCACCGTCGACATGTGGGAGTACCGCGAGCACCAGGCCCACCAGCTCTCGGGCGGACAGAAGCAGCGCGTGGCCATCGCCGGCATCATCGCGATGAAGCCGCGCTGCATCGTGCTGGACGAGCCGACCGCCATGCTGGACCCGGTCGGACGCCGCGAGACGCTGGCGGCCGTCATGCGCCTCAACCGCGAGGAGGGCATCACGGTGATCATGATCACCCACTATATGAACGAGGCGGTCGAGGCCGACCGGGTCATTGTGATGGACCGCGGCCGCATCGCCATGGACGGACCGCCGCGGGCGGTCTTTGCAAGGGCCGGGGAGCTGGAGCGCCTCGGCCTCGAGGCGCCGCAGCCGGCCGCGCTGATCCACCGCCTGCGCCGGCGGTTCCCGCAGCTCCCGGCCGACGTGCTGACCGAGGCGGAGGCCGTGGAGGCCCTCTCGGCGCTGCTTGCGGAGGTGGGGAGATGAGCCTGCTCGAGGTCAGGGCGCTGACCCACGTGTATGCGCAGGGCACCGCCTACGAGCACCGCGCGCTCGACCGCGTGAGCTTCACGCTCGAGGAGGGCGGCTTTACCGGTCTGATCGGGCACACCGGCAGCGGCAAGTCCACGCTGGTGCAGCACCTCAACGGCCTGATGAAGCCGGCCGAGGGACAGGTCCTGCTGGACGGCGAGGACATCTGGGCCCGCCAGGGGGGCATCCGCGGCGTCCGCTTTCTCGTGGGGCTGGTGTTTCAGTACCCCGAGTACCAGCTCTTTGAGGAGACGGTCTACAAGGACATCGCCTTCGGCCCCACCAACATGGGGCTCTCGGCGCAGGAGGTCGACCGCAACGTGCGGCAGGCCGCCGCGCTGGTCGGCATCGGCGAGGAGCTGCTGGGCCGCTCGCCCTTTGAGCTTTCGGGCGGGCAGAAGCGCCGCGTGGCCATTGCCGGCGTCATGGCCATGCGCCCCTCGGTGCTGATCCTCGACGAGCCGACCGCCGGCCTCGACCCGCAGGGGCGGGAGGACATCCTCGGGCAGGTGCAGCAGTACCGCCTGCAGGAGGGCGCCACGGTGCTGCTGGTCTCTCACTCGATGGAGGACGTGGCCCGGCACGCCGACCGCATCCTGGTCATGGACCACGGCCGGCTGGTCGAAAACGGCCCTGTGGAGGAGGTCTTTGGCTTCGACTCCCGCCTGGGCGACATCGGGCTTGCGGTGCCGCAGGTCACCTCAATTTTCAGGCAGCTGCACCGCCGGGGGCATGCGGTCTCGCCGGTCTTTACGGTCGAGGCCGCAATCGCCCAGATCGAGGGGCTGCTGGAGGGGGGGGGCATCGGATGAACGTCACACTCGGGCAGTACTTTCCGGGCCATTCGCTGACCCACCGCACCGATCCGCGCGTCAAGCTGGTGCTGGAGGTGCTGTTCATCGCCGAGCTCTTCATGGTCAAGCGCTACGCCGGCTTTCTGCTGATGGGCGCCCTGCTGGCCCTCGTGGTGCACAACTCCAAAATTCCGCTCTGGGCCCTGTGGCGCGGCCTGCGCAGGCTGCTGCTGATCCTGGCCTTCACCTCGCTGCTCAACCTGTTTTACACCGACGGCCGGGAGCTCTTCACGATCTGGCGGCTAACCGCCACCTGGGAGGGCCTGCACGCCGCGCTGTTCACGATTTTGCGCATCTCGATGCTGATCGTCGGCACCTCGCTGCTGACCTTCACCACCTCGCCCATCATGCTGACCGACGCGCTCGAGCGGCTGCTCGCGCCGCTCAAGAAGCTGCGGGTGCCGGTGGGGGAGCTGGCCATGATGATGACCATCGCGCTGCGCTTCATTCCGGTGCTCTCGGAGGAGACCGCCAAGATCATGAGCGCGCAGAAGGCGCGCGGCGCCGACTTTGAGAGCGGCAGCGTCTTTCAGCGGGCGCGGGCGCTGATCCCGATTTTGGTGCCGCTGTTTGTCTCGGCCTTCCGCCGGGCCGACGAGCTGGCCGTGGCGATGGAGTGCCGCTGCTACGACAGCGCCATGCCGCGCAGCCGCCTCAAGGAGATGCGCATGAAGCGGGCCGACTACCTGATTTTGACCGGCATGCTGCTGCTGATCCCCGCCATTCTGATGGGGACCAACCGGCTTTGGATCTGACGGGGCGCAGGAGGGCGGCGCGGCTTCCGATGTGAGGGGTTGTTGTTGCGTGAGCCAAATTCTGTTACAATGCTCTTATAAGGGGACCCGCTACGGCGGCTTTCAGGTGCAGCCAAACGCCCCGACGGTGCAGCAGGCGCTGCAGGACGCGCTGGAGGCGCTGTTTGGCGCGCGGCCGCCGGTCACCGGCTGCAGCCGCACCGACGCCGGCGTGCACGCCCAAAATTACTACTGCACCACGCTGCTCGACCGCGACTTTGCGCTTGACCGCCTGCCGCAGGCGATCAACGCCCACCTGCCGGACGACATCGCGGTGCGGCGGGCCGCTGCGGTTGCGCCGGACTTCCACCCGCGCTACATGGCCCTGGGCAAGCGCTACGTCTACCGCATCTGGCTGCACAGCGCCCGCAACGTCTTTTGGGCCGACACCAGCCACCACGTCAGGGGGAGGCTCGACCCCGCCCTCTTTGCGGCGCTGGCCGGCTGCTTTGTCGGCCGGCGGGACTTCTCCTCGCTGCAGGCGGCGGGCAGCGAGGTGGCGGACACCGTGCGCACCATCCATCGCTGCGAGGCCACACTGGAGGACGACATGCTGACCCTCTCGATTACCGGGGACGGTTTTCTGTACAAGATGGTGCGCATTCTCGCCGGCACGCTGATCGAGGCCGCCTCAAAGGGCCGCGGCGCCGGCGACATCGAGGCCCTGCTTGCGGCCTGCAACCGCAGGGCGGCGGGGCCGACGGCGCCGGCCAGGGGGTTGACGCTGATGCAGGTCTACTACCCCCCCGGCAGCACCGGCATTGCGGAAGCCGAGGTGGACCCTTGAACCGCGAGCCCGGACTGGGGACGCCGCCCGGGCCGACCCTGATCGACAACCGGCCGCAGCGCAAAAAGCGGCGGGCGTCCCGCCGCCGGCGCCTCATCCTGGCGCTGCTGCTGATCATGGCGGCACTGCTGCTGCTGATCTTCCGCCACGACATCGACTTTTACGCCCTTCGGCTGCGGCTGACCGGGCGCTCGGAGGCCGGGGGGGCGCCGCAGGACATCGCCGTCGACCTCTCGCTCAACCTGTCCGGCAACCTGGCCTGCGGCACCCTGCGCGACCGGGTCATCCTCGCCACCCCCACCAGGCTGATGGTCTACCGCAGCGACGGCTCGGTCTCGCTGGACGAGGCGGTCTCGCTGACCGATCCGGCCATCGCCTGCAGCGACCGCTACTTTTTGGCCTACGACCGCGGCGGGACCCGCGCGCTGCTGTGCAGCGGCACCCGTGTGGCGGCCCGCATCGAGTCGCCCACCCCGATCCTGCGGGCCGAGGTGGCCCAAAACGGCAGCTTTGCGCTGGTCACGCTCGAGACCGACAAGTTTTCGGCGGCGCGGGTCTACGACCGGCAGGGCGACCTGCGCTACGAGTGGAACTCGGCCACCAGCCACATCCAGGACGCCGCGCTGTCGGGGGACGGCAGGCGGCTGGTCACGGCCGGCTTCACGGCACAGGACGCCGAGCTGGTCGGCGTCCTGCGGCTGCTCAACTGCGACGAGGTGGAGCCCTACGCCGAGCACCTGCTGCCGGGGGAGCTGATTTTGGATTTGGCCGTCGACGGGCAGACCCTGCTGGTGCTGACCGACGCGGCGCTCTACCGCTATGACCTGCGCGAGGGCGGCCAGACGGCGCGCCAGCCCCACGGCGACAAGCAGCTGCTCTACTACGCGCTGGACGGCGCCTCCGCCTCGCTGGTGCTGGGGCGCTATGCGGTCGGATTCGGCAGCAGTCTGAGGTGCTACGACGGCGGCGGCGAACCCGCGCTGGAGCTGCAGCTCGAGGGGGACATCCGCGGACTGCGGGTGGGCGGCGGCCAAACGACCGTGCTGCAGAGCGGCACGGTCTCGGTCTACGGACCGCAAGGCGAGTTGCTGAGCCGGCTCGAGCGCCCCTCGGTCAAGGAGGCGCTGCTGCTCAGCAACGGCCTCCTGGCGCTGATCGACGAGACCCGTCTGGCGCTGATCACGCCCTAGTCCGGATGGCCGGCAGGGATTGGCACGGCGGGCGGATGCGATTTCGGGAACCGCCCATTCATGCGCCACGTCTTGATTGAATAGAGTGTTTTGGGAAGGCGCCGCCCTCCGGTGGCGGCATTTTCCGCCAAAGGGCTAAAGTACCATGGGATTCCACACGAAATAGGCATCGATTGGTCACCGTTGTCTGCAAGGGGGATGGTATACTGCATGGGAGCGATTTTGGACCTCATCACGGTGTTGGTGCTGATTCTGTGCACTTACTCTGCGGCCCGCAGGGGATTTGTCAGGACGCTGATCGGCTTTGTCGGGACCTTTCTGGCCATCAGCGTTGCCGTGATGTACGGCGACCCGGTTGCAAACTGGCTGCGGGTGCGCTATGTGGGCCCCTGGTTTGAGCAGCGCGTACAGAATTACCTCGCCAGCTTCATGACCGGTGTGGGCGACAGCGCCGCCCTGTTCATGGAGCAGATGAACGCACTGATGGCCGACATGCCCGAGGTGCTGCGGGCCTTTCTCGGGCGCTTTTCGGTCACCGGCGCAGAGGTGCAGACCGCCGTGACCGGCAGCGCGTCGGCGCAGGCGGCACAGGAGGCCGCCGTCGGCGCCATCGCCATGCCCATGGCGCAGGCGGTCAGCAACGCCATCGGCTTTCTGCTGGTGTTTTTGGCCGCCATGCTGCTGATCAAGCTGGCCGCCGCCGTGATCGATGCGGTCATGAAACTGCCGGTGCTGCGCTCGCTCAACAGCGGCCTCGGCCTTGCGCTGGGGGCGCTGGAGGGTGTAATCATCGTCTGCCTGTTCGCCGGCGTCGTGACCTACCTGGCCCCGATGCTCGACAACTACTTAACGCAGGGCTTTGGCATGGACACCATCAACACCACGCTGCTGTTCAGGCACTTTTACAAATTGAGTCCTTTTAAGAGGCTGCTGTAAGACAGATGTCGAAGGAGATTAAAGAGATGACCTGTTCCAGATGCAAGAAGAGACTGGCCATTGTGTTTGTGGCGCGCCACGAAGGCGGAAAGACGGTTAACGAGGGCTACTGCGTTCAGTGTGCCAAGGAGCTTGGAATTCAGCCGGTCTCCGACATCCTCGAGACCATGGGCATCGGCGAGAGCGAGCTTGAACAGGTGGAGCTGGAGCTGCAACATCTGGTGCAGGGTGGGCCGGAGGAGGGCGAGGACCCGGGCAAGGCGCTGCCGCAGATGCTGCGCAACCTGATGAACAGCCCGCAGTTTCAGCACCTCGGCTTTTCGCCGACGCCGCCGAAGGCCGAGCGGGAGCCCGAGCGCCGTCCGCCCGAGGAGCCCAAGCGGCAGGCGCGCGAGCGGCGCCCCAAGCCCAAGCTGCTCGAGCAGTTCTGCCTCTGCCTGACCCAGAGGGCCAGAGAGGGCACGCTGGACCGCGTGGTCGGCCGCGAGCGGGAGACCGCGCGGGTGATCCAGATCCTCAACCGCCGGCAGAAGAACAACCCCTGCCTGATCGGCGAGCCCGGCGTCGGCAAGACGGCGGTGGCCGAGGGCCTTGCGCTGCGCATTGCCGAGGGCCGGGTGCCGGCCAAGCTGCTGGACAAGGAGGTCTACTTGCTCGATTTGACCTCGCTGGTGGCCGGGACCCAATTCCGCGGCCAGTTTGAGAGCCGTGTGAAAAATTTAATTGCCGAGATCAAGCAGCAGGGCAATGTGATCCTCGTGATCGACGAGGTGCACACGCTGGTGTCGGCCGGCGAGGCCGAGGGCTCGATGTCGGCGGCCAACATCTTAAAGCCGGCCCTCTCGCGCGGCGAGATCCAGGTCATCGGCGCCACCACTTTCAACGAGTACCGCAAGTCGATTGAGAAGGACACGGCGCTGGAGCGCCGCTTTCAGCCCGTGACCATCGAGGAGCCCTCGCTGAGGGACACCGTCGAGATTCTCAAGGGCATCCGCTCCTACTACGAGGAGTACCACCACGTCATGATCGACGACGAGACGGTGCAGAGCGCCGTCACGCTGTCCGAGCGCTATATCACCGACCGCTTTTTGCCCGACAAGGCCATCGACCTGATCGACGAGGCCGCCTCGCTGTGCAACATTCAGGACAAGGACGGCAACCGCGCCATCGTGCTGCGCCGACAGCTCGACGAGCTGGCCGAGGAGCGTGGCGAGCTGGTCGACGACGGCAGCGAGCGCTACTTTGAAGAGGCGGCCACCCTCAAGGCCGAGGAGCTGCGCATCTCCTCCGAGCTGCAGCAGCTGCAGGGCAAACGGCTGCGCATCCACGTGTCGGAGGACCAGCTGGCCCAGGTGGTCGAGCTCTGGACCGGCATCCCGGCCTCCAAAATTGCCGAGAGCGAGTTCCAAAAGCTCTCCTCGCTCGACGAGGAGCTGCGCGCCCGCGTGATCGGGCAGGACGAGGCCATCGACTCCCTCGTGCGGACGCTGCGGCGCAACCGCGTGGGCATCAGCGCCAAGCGCAAGCCCTCCTCCTTTATCTTCATCGGGCCGACCGGCGTCGGCAAGACCGAACTGGTCAAGACGCTGGCCGCCGCGCTGTTCGACTCGCCCGACACTATGATCCGGCTGGACATGTCAGAGTTTATGGAGAAGCACTCGGTCTCCCGGCTGATCGGCTCGCCCCCCGGCTATGTCGGCTATGACGAGGCCGGCCAGCTGACCGAGAAGGTGCGCCGCAAGCCCTACTGCGTGGTCCTGTTCGACGAGATTGAAAAGGCCCACCCCGACGTGCTCAACGTGCTGCTGCAAATCCTCGACGACGGCCGCGTGACCGACGCCCACGGGCGCACCGTCAACTTTGAAAATGCCGTGATCGTCATGACCAGCAACGCCGGCAGCGAAAAGCGGGAGACCCGCGTGGGCTTTGGCGGCAGCGACGAGCTGCGCAGCCGCGAGAAGGCCCTCAAGGCGCTCGAGGCCTTTCTGCGGCCCGAGTTCATCAACCGCGTGGACGAGATTGTGACCTTCCGGCCGCTCAACCGCGCCGACTTTGCGCACATCGCCGACATCATGCTCTCGGACCTGCAGGCCTCGATGGAGCAGAGCGGGCGCTTCCTCTCGATCGGCGAGGGGGTGGCCGACCTGCTGGTGGCGCACTCCTTCAGCGAGAAGTACGGCGCGCGCAACCTGCGCCGCGCCGTCGAAAAAGAGGTCGAGGACAAGATCGCCACGCTGGTGGTCAACAACTACGACCACAACCTGCGGCACATCAGCCTGTCGGCGGTCGGAGACGAGATTGTGGCCGAGTCGGTCGGCGTCTTTGTCGAAGTTGGGAGCTGCAAGCGGGACTAGCAGGGAACTGCAACAACAGGGGAGGGGGCCGAGCAGGCCCCCTCTTTTCAGTTTATTCAGTTTATATCGTGTGCGCCGCAGCTTGATCTGCCGTACACCTCTGCTCAGCCGTCCAGGTACGGCCCACGCGGATGCTCATTGCCCCGACTCAGCCGCGTACACCTGCAGCGCGTCGCAGAAGAACTGCGCCGCGCCGGGGGAAATCCGGTCGTAGTGGGCGCGAAAGCGCGCGTCCCCGACATACATGCGCCCGAGCTCGGCGTGGGCCTGTCGGCTGTACTGTGCCTGGTCCCAATAGTGGCAGAGCCACTGCCGGTGGAGCGCACAGGCCTCAAGGGCCAGCGGGCCGGCCGCATCGCCGGTCTGCATGGCGTGCAGCAGCACCTGTTCAAAGCGGGCCTCCAGCGCCTGCAGGTCGTTGTACGCTGCCGCCGTCGTGGCCAGCAGGCGCTCGTTCGAGCGCGCGACCGCCTCCTCGCCGTACCGGGCCACGATCTCCTCGCCGAAGTCGCGCTGGTTTTGCGCCACCAAATCGCGCTTAAAGCCCTCGAACTTCTCGCCGTCCTCCATCGGGGCACCCGAGAGGGTCTTCTCCAGTGTGGCGATCAGCCGGTCCAGGCGCCCGCGCTGCGCCTGTAGCCTGCGGCAGTGTGTGAGCAGCGCCTCTGTCCGGTCGAAGGCGGGGTCGTACAGCAGCGCGCGGATCTCCTCCAGCGGCACGTCGAATTCACGGTAGCAGAGAATCTGCTGCAGCAGGTCCAGCTCGGCCTGCCCGTAGATGCGGTAGCCCGAGGCGTTGATGCGGGCCGGTTTCAGCAGGCCGATCTCGTCGTAGTAGCGCAGGGTTCTGGCGCTGACGCCGGCCAGGCCGGCCAGCCGCTTGACTGTATAGTCCATTGCGAACCTCCCAGGGTACAAGACTTCTCGAGGCCAGTATAGACCTTGACGCTGCGGATATGTCAAGCCGGAGGAGCAAAAAACACATTTTTCGAGAAAACTTTTTTATAGGACTTGACAAATAAAGACCCTTCAGGTATACTTTGGTCAGTAGTTAGTTAATGCTAACTACTAAACCTCCCTCCTCTTCTTTTTTCCGTATTACACAAGCCGGAAGGGCGCTGCCGACATGCAGCGCCTTTTCTGCGTTTGCAGCCGATGCGGCAGATCGGCCATGGTGGAGACCGGAGTGCCGCATGGGCGCCCGGCTTGGCCCGCTGACCTCTGACACGTGGATGCACAGCTGTCACCCCTGTGGCGGCTGTAACCATAAAAGGAGCGCCATCGTTTCCGGCTTGAACTATGCCGCCGGCCAATATTGCCGGGGTCCTGGTTGTAACAATAGAGTGGTAACAATAGATAAGGAGCGCC
>JAAYBB010000056.1 GCA_012719075.1 Clostridiales bacterium
CGCATCAAGCTCATGCTGGCCACGGCCGCCCACGCGAAGCCCGACCTGCAGAAAAAGCGCTTCACCTCGGGCTTCTCGGTGGGGGGTGCGCAGTGAAGCGGGCCCTCAAGGAGGAGATCGTCGGGCAGGCCCGCCTGCAATTTTCCGAGAGCGGCTACGACAGCGTCTCCCTGCGCAGCATTGCCGAGGCGCTGCACATCAGCGTCGGCAACCTGACCTACCACTACGGCCGCAAGGAGGAGATTGCGGCCGCCGTGCTGCTGGCCGCCCACGCGCAGTACCGGTTGCCGCAGGCCCCGGACACGCTGCAGGCGCTTTGCCTGGGCCTGCTCGACCTGGCCGAGCAAATGCAGCAAAACGCCCTCTTCTCCAAGGGGGCCGAGCGTCTGCTCTGCGCCTGCCCCGAGGCGCGCCCGCTGCAGCAGGAGCTCATGGCGCGCACCGGGCACTTCATCGGCGAGGCGCTGCTGCACCTGCAGGATGCCGGCCTGATCTGCCGTGAATCCTACCCGGGGCAGTTTGTCCACCTGTCGCACGCACTGCTGCTGCTCTGCCTCCACTTTGAAGTGCAGGGGGTGTTGAGCCCCTGCGAGCGGCGCAGGGCCTTTTTGCGCTGCGTCTGGAGCGTGCTCTACCCCAACCTCACCGCCGAGGGGCGCCGCCGCCCCAGGGCACAGCTCACGGGCTGCACGCCCCAGTCCCGGCTCACCCAGACGACCCTGTTCTATTCAGAAGGACACTGAGGATCCGAGTTATGCAACTTGGCTGCTTTTATGCATAGCGGCCCGCCATTTGCCCTTAAGGGTTCCAATAAAATCTATTAATTTTTTAATTCAAAAGCACGATGTAAGACAAGGGGGATGTCAAATGACCGTACACACGAGAACCGCCTGTGAGCAGGACCGTGCGCGCTGCCAGTTCATCGAGGCCGGCGCGACACCCAGCCTCTCCTACATCGACGACACCTGGACCCTCTTCAACGCGATGCCGGGCGGCGAGCTGATCATCTCAATGCTGGACCAGGAGGTGGGCGGCTACGGCCAGTTCTCGCCGCTCTTCGGCCCCTACGGCTGGCTGGAGGCCCTGCGCATCCACCCCGACTATCAGGGAAAGGGGCTCGGCAAGGCCATCTACCGCCGCTACCTTGAAAAAATGGCCGAGCAGGACATCACCGCGGTCGGCATGTACACCGGCGTGGCCAACGTCGTCAGCAAGGGGCTGGCCGAGCGCTTTGGCCTCTCGCTGCGCGGCCGCTTTGCCGAGTACACCTGTCCGGTCGAGGAGCCCCTGCAGGCCTCGGCCGACTTTGGCTTCCTGCCGGTCCCGCAGCCCACGCGGCCCCTGCCGGGCAGCCCGACGGGCAACTTCTTCGTGCTCAACCGCACCTTCTACCCGGCCGAACCCGGCGCCCTTGAGCACTTTGCGGCGCGCGGCTGGCTCTTTGAGGACGGCGCCGGAAGCCGGCTGATCGCAGGCGCCCGGTTCCAGCCCCACAAGGCCCTGCACGTCGCCCACCTCGAGGGCGACGACGAAAAGTGCCTGCGCTTTGCGCAGGCACTGGCCGCCGAGATCGGCGCCGCCGGACTGACCGCCGTGCGCTCAGTGGAGGATGGCGAGCAGGACCGCCTGTTCCAGGCGCAGGACTTTATCCGTGGGGCGGGCGAGCTGATCACGCTCTGGCTCGGCCTGTAACCGGGCCGGTTGCACGCACGCGCCCGCCGACCCAGGGAAAGGCAAAAAACGGCATGGTCCCCTTTAATTCTTTTTGATTTATCA
>JAAYBB010000057.1 GCA_012719075.1 Clostridiales bacterium
CAAGGGCTGCGCCACAACGCGACCGAGCTGGCCCTCTACCGCAACGCGCCGCGCTTTTCGGCCGCCGGACAGGCCACCCAGATGATCATCGGCGCCAGCCCCGAGAGCGACCGCCAGATCCTGCAGCTGACCGAGGGGCTGTACCAGAAGTACAAGCTCAAGCGGGTGTTCTTTTCGGCCTATATCCCGGTGGTGGAGGACAGCCTGCTGCCCGCACTGACGGCCCCGCCGCCGCTGCTGAGGGAGCACCGTCTCTACCAGGCCGACTTCCTGCTGCGGCAGTACCACTTCTCAGCCGACGAGCTGCTGGCCGAGGAGGCCCCCAACTTCAACCCCTACCTGGACCCCAAGTGCAACTGGGCCCTGCAAAACCTGCACCGCTTTCCGGTCGACGTCAACCGGGCGCCGCTCGAAGTGCTGCTGCGGGTGCCCGGCATCGGGCCGACCAGCGCCCGCCGCATCCTGCGGGCGCGGCGGGAGGCCAGGCTCTCGACCGCCGAGCTCAAGCGCATGGGCGTGGTGCTCAAACGGGCGCGCTACTTCATTCTGGCGACCGACCTGCCGTACGGCCTGCGCCTCGGGCGGGAGGGCGCCGTGCGCGCGCTGATGGACCCGGGCGTTTCGGCCTTCGGCATGGAGCAGCTCTCGCTGTTTGGCCGGCCCGAGCTGGCGGCGGCCAAGACCCTGTTCGAGGCCACAGAGGAGGCGGTGCGGTGTCTGGCTTCAAGAATCTGACCGTCCCGGGCGACCTGCAGTACCTCTATGACGGCAGCCTTGAGGGCTTTTTTTGCTGCGTGTACGAGAGCGTCTATTCGGGCGTGCTGCCGCAGGACATCCTGCCCGAGTGGGAGGCCGAGCCCTGCCTGCTGCGGCAGCAGCGCATCCCGACCGACCCCGGGCGGGCCGAGCGGGTCCGGCGCTCCATCCCGGCCCGCATCTCGAACGAGGCGATGCAGCTGGTCGGCCACGCCTTTTTCTCGCAGCTCGCCGGACGGGAGATCCGCCTGCTGCGCTTTCTGCTGCTGGGGTATGAGCGGGGGCGCGGCGTCACGGGGCTGATCGGGCACCCCGATGTGGCCGCGCTGCTGGAGGCCGAGCGCCACCTGCTGCGCGAGGTGCAGCTGCTGCTCGGCTTTGTGCGCTTTACCGAGCGGGGCGGCGTGCTGACCGCCACCATCAGCCCCAAGAACTTTGTGCTGCCCTTTATGGCCAAACACTTTGCCGGCCGCTACCCGCAGGAGGCCTTTGTGATCTTCGACGAGGTCCACGGCGCGGCGCTGTTCCACCAAAAGCGGCAGCTGCGCATCCTGCCGGTCGAGGAGCTGGCCTTTCCGGCGCCGACGCCCGAGGAGGCGGCCTGGCAGGCGCTGTGGAAGCGCTTTTACCAGGCCGTCTCGATCGAGCATCGCTACAATCCCAAGTGCCGCATGGGGCACATGCCCAAGCGGTACTGGCAGAACATGTTCGAGCTGCAGGACCTGCTGCAGGGCGGTAGCGACCGCCCGGCGGGCCTCGCGGAGCGGCGTGCGGTGCCCGCTTTGGAGGGGGCGCGGCCCGGCCTCGGCCCGGCTGTACAGGGTGCGCAGGGGCACATTGAGGCGGAGCCCGCCGCCCCCGGCCAGGCGCCGGAAGACCGGTGAAAAGCATCGGAATATGCGCGGAAAAAGGGCCCGTTCGGCGCCCTTTTTTAATGTTGACAAAATTAGTATACTATGCTATGCTGAACATGGAAACGGCGGTGCCCAGGGCAAAAAAAACCGCCTGTCCCGCACACAGTCCGGCCGTCCTTCATTTTGGCTGGGCAGGCTATTGGCAAACGTGCGTTTTCAGGGTACAATAGCAAAGGCAACGCAAGGTACATGTGGCATCCCCACCTAACAAACGCGTTTGACCGCGCCAAACGGCCGAGAGCCGAGGGCCGGGCGCCGGTCAGCCGCTTGCAGCATCCGCGGGATGCGGGGAAACCCCGCCCGCCAAAGTAAACATCACCAGGAGGCCGGCTATGCTGGAACTGAAAGACATCTCCTTTCGCGTCAGCGAGGAGGGCAGGGAAAAGGACATCGTCAAAAACGTCAGCCTGACCGTGGACGAGGGCGAGTTTATCGTGATCACCGGGCCAAACGGCAGCGGGAAGTCCACGCTGGCCAAGCTGATCGCGGGCATCGAGACCCCCATCGGCGGCGAAATCTGGCTGGACGGCAAGTCGCTGAACGGGCTGGACATCACCGAGCGGGCAAAGGCCGGCGTCGGCTTTGCCTTTCAGCAGCCGGTGCGCTTCAAGGGCATTTATGTGCACGACCTGCTCTCGCTGGCGGCCGGCCGCGACCTCAACTGCGAGGAGGCCTGCGGGTACCTCTCGGAGGTGGGGCTCTGCGCCAAGGACTACATCGACCGCGAGGTCAACGCCAGCCTGTCGGGGGGCGAGCTCAAGCGCATTGAAATCGCGCTGCTCATCGCGCGGCAGCCCCGCCTCTCGCTCTTTGACGAGCCGGAGGCCGGCATCGACCTCTGGAGCTTTCAAAACCTCATCCGGGTGTTCGAGCGCATGCGGGCCGAATCCAACGCCTCGATCATCCTGATTTCACACCAGGAGCGCATCATGGAGATCGCCGACCGCATCGTGGTGCTCAACGCCGGCGAGGTCGCCCAGATCGGCAGGCGCGAAGAGGTGCTGCCGGGGCTGCTCGGCGAGGCCGGGACCTGCGCCTTTTACCGGGGCGCATGACGCGCGCCGGCGCCTTTTGACAGTTCACAGAAATACAAGTTCGGCCGCCCGACGCGCGGCCGCAGATGGAGCGGGCATATATGGATCAGAAAGTGATGGATCAGGTTCAGCAGGACGTGCTTTTCGAGGTGGCGGGCATCCGCAAGATCCCCCCGCAGACGGCCTTCAGCCTGCGGGTCAACGGCAGCAGCTTCGGCATGGGCAGCAGCGAGCACATCACCATCCTGCCCAAGCCGGACGGCAAGGGCTTTGACATGCACGTCAAAAGCGGCACCAAACAGGAGACCGCCTACATCCCGGTGGTGGTCAGCAACACCGGGCATGCCGAGCAGGTGTACAACGACTTTTTCATCGGCGAGGACGCCGAGGTGACCATCATTGCCGGCTGCGGCATCCACAACGGCGGCGAGCGCGACGCCCGGCACGACGGGGTCCACTCCTTCCACGTCGGGCGCGGCGCCACCGTCCGCTACATTGAAAACCACTACGGCTCCGGCGAGGGCAGCGGAGAGCGGGTGCTCAACCCCGTGACCAACCTCTACCTCCAGGCGGACAGCTACGTGGAGGTGGAGACGGTGCAGATCGGCGGCGTCAGCGCCACCAACCGGCTGACCAGGGCCCGGGTGGGGGACGGCGCCACGCTGGTGGTCAAGGAGAAGCTGCTGACCGAGGGCCGGCAGACGGCCGAGACCAACTTTGAGGTCGACCTGGCCGGCGTGGGCTCCAGCGCCAACGTGATTTCGCGCTCGGTGGCCAAGGGCTTCTCCGAGCAGTGCTTCTTCTCCAAAATCGACGGCAACAACCGCTGCAGCGGCCACTCGGAGTGCGACGCCATCCTGATGGACAGCGCGTCGGTCAAGGCGATCCCCGAGATCTCAGCCAACCATGTCGACGCGGCGCTGATCCACGAGGCCGCCATCGGCAAGATCGCCGGCGAGCAGATC
>JAAYBB010000058.1 GCA_012719075.1 Clostridiales bacterium
ATAGCAGCTGTGCGCAAAACACAGCACATAAAAGCCTTCCCACACAGAAAAACACCAAGCTGTACGGCAGACACAGAACGCCTTACAACTTGGTGTTTATTTGGTGTTTTAACCTTCAAAACGGTCAGTTACGGAAGGTCACGATACACATTTTTGAGAGCCACAAAAGCCCGCAGTACGGCACTTTTATCGACTTTAGACTACCTTGTGGTGGTAATAAATTACTGCTTGAGTAAGATGATGTCGGCGCTCTCCTTGGCGATGTCCACGGCGCTGTCGACCGAGATGCCGACGTCGGCCTGGCTCAGGGCCTGGGCGTCGTTGATGCCGTCGCCAAGGTAGCCGACCGTGTGCCCCGCGGCCTGAAAGGACTCGACCACCCGGGCCTTCTGCGCGGGCGAGAGCTTGGCAAACAGGTCGCAGGTCGAAATGGCCTCGAGCAGCTCGGGGTCGGTCATCCGCTCGACGTCAAGGCCGGTCAGCACCCTTGCGGTGTTCACCCCCACCTTGCCGCAGACCTTGACGGCCACCCCCTCGCTGTCGCCGGTCAGCACCACGGTGCGCACGCCGTGCGCGCTGAGCGCACGGATGGCGCCGGCGGCGCTCTGCTTCGGTGGGTCGAGGAAGCCGACAAAGCCGATCAGCACCATGTCCCGCTCGTCCTGCACCCCGAGCAGGCCGCCGGAGGGCACCTCGTTCTTTTGCGCGATGGCCAGCATGCGCAGGCCGTCGAAGTTGAAGCGCTCATAGGTCGCCATGGCCAGCGCCCTGGCGCGGTCGTCGAGCAGCGTGACCCGGCCGTCGAGCTCGACAAATTTGGAGATGGCCAAAACCTCCTCGACCGCCCCCTTGGTGATGAGCTGTCGCTTGCCCTCCACGGACTCCAGCACAACGCTCATCCGCCTGCGCGAAAAGTCAAAGGGAATCTCGTCCACGCAGCGGTAGCTTTTGCGCAGGCCGCCAAGGCCGCTCTGCTCGGCCCGCCTGATGATGGCCAGGTCGATCAGGTTTTTAAGCCCGGTCTGGAACTGGCTGTTGAGGTAGGCGTGCCGCAGGATGCGCCGGTCGTCTTCACCGTGTAGATTGATATACTTTTCCAGGACAATTTTATCCTCGGTCAGCGTGCCGGTCTTGTCGGTGCACAGCACGTCCATTTCGCCAAAGGTCTGGATGGCGCTGAGGGAGCGCACGATGACCTTGTGCCTCGAGAGCTCAATCGCGCCCTTGGCCAGCGTGGAGGTCATGATGACCGGCAGCATTTCGGGCGTCAGGCCGACCGCGATGCTGATGGCGAACAAAAAGGAGGACTGCCAGTCGCCCTTGAACAGGCCGTTGATCAAAAAGATGATCGGGATCAGCAGCAGCATCCTGCGGATGAGCAGCCGGCTGACCGCGTCCACCCCCCGCTCAAAGCTGTTCTTGGAGCGCCGGCCCGACAGGGACTTGGCCATGGAGCCAAAATAGGTGGCGTCGCCGGTGGCCAGCACCACCGCAGTGGCGCTGCCGCTCACGAGGTTGGCGCCCATAAAGCCGATGTTGTGCAGGTCGGTCAGTGCGCTGTCGCGCCGCTCCATGGGCGCGCTGAACTTCTCGACCGGGCCTGATTCGCCGGTCAGCGCGGCCTAGGAGACAAAGGTGTCCTTGGTGGTCAAAAACCGCAGGTCGGCCGGCAGCATGTCGCCGGCCGAGAGCCTGACGATGTCCCCGGTCACGACCTGTGTCATCGGGACCTCCACATAGTTGCCGTCCCGCAGCACGTCAGCCCGGTTGCCCACCATCTGCAGCAGCTGCTCGGCCGCCGCGGAGGAGCGCTGGTTCTGGACAAAGGCGACCAGGCTTGAGATGAGCACCAGCGAGAGGATGATGACCACCGTCACATAGTCGGGCCGGGCGGCCAGTAGCACGTCGGTGACGTAGTTGACGGCCGCGAGCAGCAGCAGTACGAGGTTAAAGGGGTTGACGGCCGACTCGAGCAGCCGCTGCAGCGCGGTCTCCCGCCGGTCGGCCGTGACGACGTTTTGGCCGTATTGTTCGAGGTGCTGCTCGGCCTGTGCGCCGGTCAGGCCCTGCACATCGGCCTGCAGGCCCTCCATCAGGGTTCTTGTCTCCAGAAAAGCCTGTTCGCGGAGCCGCTTTTCAACCTCTTGACGGCTGCGGGCAAGCTCACTTTTTGAAATGTTCTTTTTAAAGAGGTTCATGTAAATCAGTCCCTTCCCAATGGGCCCGGCCGGTCAGACCCTCCCGGGGAAGGGCTGCCGGAGGCCGCCTTGCATGTCTCCGGCAGACCATTCAGGCGACAAAAAAGCCGCCCTTCAATCGGCGACTTGGGAGGGCGTGGGCGGGTCCGTCCTACGATGGGGATGCGGATGGCCCACGGGCGCTGTCGGCTGCTTGAAGAGGTGTGCGGAGCGTTGGTTTATCGGTCCTACTTCGAGGTTTGCCATCCATCGGTCTTCACATCCCTTTTTAAAATTTAAAAATTGAAACGGCCTCTGCGGATTTACGCCGTTTACAGCATAACATTTTTAACCGGCGCCGTCAAATAAATTGCGTCTGGGGCGGGGGCCCCCAGGGAGTAACTCTGCGATTTTCAGAGAGGGACACCGGCCCGGTTCTATTGATGGACAAACCGACATAAGATGGAACATCGAACGGATACCGAGGCAAAAACATCGTGAAAAAGGGGTGGGGACATGGACGCCCAACTGGGGCAGCTGGAGGGGGTTTTGCCGCTGCGGGTCATGGCGGCGCTGGGGGCGCTGACGCCCGATCGGGCCTTTGGCGTGACCGAGCTGCGCCTGCGGGCCGACCTTCCGGTGACGGTGACCCACCGCGGAGAGGTGTTTTATCTCTCGTCGGTCGGCGGGCTCACTCCGATTTGTGACCGGCCGGTCACACTGAGCGCCGGGGAGCTCGAGGCGGTCTTCCACGCGCTGTGCCGGGATTCCCTGTATGCCCGCGCCGAGGAGATTGCAAACGGCTTCGTAACCTACCGCGGCTGCCGTGCCGGCCTCTGCGGCGAGGCGGTGCGGGAGGCGGGGCGGGTGGTGGGCTTTCGCAGGCTCAGCGCCATCAACCTGCGCATCGCCAGGGAGCACAAGGGGGTGGCCAAGGAGCTGCTGTCCCACGTGCTCGAGGACGGGGCGCTGCGGGCGACGCTGCTGGCCGCGCCGCCCGGCTGTGGCAAGACCACCATGCTGCGGGACCTCTGCCGGCTGTTGTCGCTGCGCCGCTACCGGGTGGCGGTCATCGACGAGCGCAGCGAGATTGCCGGGGAGCCTGGGCGCCGCTTTGACCTCGCGGCCACCGACGTGCTGAGCGGGCTGCCCAAGGCGGTCGGTATGGAGATGGCGCTGCGCACGCTGGCGCCCCAGGTCATGGTGATCGACGAGCTCGGGGATGAGCAGGAGGTGCAGGGGCTGCTGAACTGCCTCAATGCCGGCGTGCCGGTGGTGGCCAGCTGCCACGCCGCAACGCTGGAGCAGCTCGGCCGCAGGCCCCAGGTGCGCAGGCTGCTCAAGGCGGGCGCCCTTGAGCGGGTGGTGCTGCTGGAGGGGGAGCGCCTCGGAGAAATACAGGCGGTTTATGAGGTGGGGGATGTGGATGACCAGGCTGCTTGGCGCGGGGCTGATCGTGCTCGGGAGCGGCGCAGCGGGCTTTTGGAGTTCGCTTGAACGGCAGGGGCACACGGAGGCCCTCGGGGAGTTCTGCACCTATATCCGGCTGGTCCGGCGGGAGCTCCAGCTCACGCAGGCCGACCGGGGGGAGCTGCTGGCGGCGGCGGCGCGGGCGCTGCCGGCCTGGAGCGGCTTTGAGGGGGCCCCCACGCGGGCGCAGGTGGAGCGCATGCTGCCGCCCGAGGCGGCCGAAGTCTGCCGCCGGTTTTACGAGGGGCTGGGCAAGAGCCTGCTGGAGGGGCAGCTGCAGCACTGCGACCGCTGTGCCGAGGAGGTCGCCGCCCTCTACGAGGAGGGCCGGCGCCTGCAGGCCGATCGCCGGCGGCTGACCCTCTCGCTCTCGACGCTTTGGGGACTGCTGGTGGCGATACTCTTTTATTGAGGTGGGGGGAAAGCAATGAGCGTGGACATGATTTTTCGCATTGCGGCCATTGGCATCATCGTCGCGGTGCTCAACCAGGTGCTGGTCCGGGCAGGCCGGGAGGAGCAGGCCATGATCACCTCGCTGGCGGGGCTGATCGTGGTGCTGCTGATGGTGGTACAGGAGATCAGGGTGCTGTTCGACACCGTGAAATCCACTTTCGGACTGTAGGTGCAACGCAATGGAGATCATCCGGATTGTCGGCGTGGCGCTGACGGCGGCGGCGCTGGCGCTGTTGCTGCGGCAGCAAAAGCCCGAGTATGCGCTGGCGCTGTCCCTGGTCGTGACGGTGGGCATCTTTTCGGTCATCCTGCCGCCGCTGCGTGAAACGCTCGAGATGATCTATCGCGTGGCGGACCAGACCGGGGCCTCGGGGCCGGCCGTCACCATTGTGAAGTCGCTGGGCATCGCCTTTGTGGCCGGCATCGGGGCCGACACCTGCCGCGACGCCGGCGAGGAGGCCATGGCCGCCAAGGTCGAGCTGGCCGGCCGCGTGGCCATCCTGGCCGTCGCGCTGCCGATGGCGGCCCGGCTGATGGGGCTGTTCCAGGAAATCCTCGCCTAGGCGGCGTGGCATGAACAGGGATGTGAAGGGAGGCGGAGCGTGAGACGCGGAGTGCTTGCACTGCTGCTGCTCGGCCTGCTGGCGGGCGGGCCGCTGCCGGCGAGGGCGCTGGAGGCGGACCCTGCCCTGACCGAGCGGCTCTACGAGGGGCTGTACCAGAACTTCGGCGGCGAGGCCTTTGAGCAGGCGCTGCCACCGGAGGCCAGGGGGGCGCTGCCCGACCAGGCCCTGATCCGGCCGGGCAAGCTGGCCGAGGCCTTCTCGCTGCGCAACCTGATTGATCGGATGTCGGGCGGGCTGTACAAGATCCTGCGCGCCGTGCTGGCCGACTTCGCCAAGGTCATGCTGCTGGTCATGGTCTTTGTGCTGGCCTCGGCGCTGGGGAAGGGGGTGGGCGCAGACTTTGCGCAGCCGGCCTTCAACCTCGTGGCGGTGCTCTCGGTCTCGGTGGCGGTCTACGGCATCATGCGGCAGAGCATGGACAGCTGTGTCGCGGCCATCGAGTCCTCCACCCGGCTGATGGAGGTGGGGGTCCCGGTGCTGCTGGCGGCCTCGGCCGCGTCGGGCAAGGTGCTGTCCAGCCTGGTGCTGCCGGGGGCCTTCTCGGCCGGCATCACGCTGATCGCCAAGCTCAACAGCTCCTTCTTCCTGCCGGTGCTGAGCATTTACTTCGCGCTTGCGCTGGCCTCCTCGATCAGCGGATCGGTCAGCCTCAAGAGCCTCTGCAAGGTCTTTCGGCAGGCCGTCACCTTCGGCATGGGGCTTTTGACCACCGTCATGGCCGGGCTGCTCTCGCTGCAGCGGGTCGTGACGGCGGCCTCGGACAGCGTGGCCACCGACGCCGCCAAGTTTGCGCTGGGCAGCGTGATCCCGGTGGTGGGCGGCATCCTGACCGACGCGCTCGGGACGGTGCTGGGCTGCATCCGCGTCATCCGCTCCTCGGTGGGGGCGGTGGGCATCTTTGTGCTGCTGATCATCCTGCTGCCGGTGCTGATCCGGGTGCTGCTGTACTCGAGCCTCTTCAAGCTGACGTCGGCGGTGGCGGGCATGTTTGGCGAGGGCGGCGTGCCGGAGTTCCTGTCGGCCGTCTCGGACGTCTGGTCGATCATGGCGGCGCTGACGGCCTGCCAGGGGTTCTACCTGATTACGGCGGTGGCCATGATCGCAAGTTAGGGGGGCGGCAAGCATGATTGCACTGTTGAAGGAGTGGGTGGTCACGCTGGGCGGCGCCGCCATCATGGTCGGCCTCGCACAGGGGCTGATCCCGGCAAAGGCCATGGAGCGCGAGATCAAGCTGGTGCTCTCGCTCGTGATGCTGCTGGCCTTTTTCTCCACGCTGACCAAAATGGACCTCTCGGCCCTCGAGGGCTGGCAGCTCGGAGAGGACACGGTGCAGGCCTTTGGCGTGGCCGGACAGGAGGCCGCCCTCTCGGGGGCGCTGCTGCTGACCAGGGAGGAGCTCAAGCGGACGCTGGAGCAGGACCTCTCGGACGCCTTTGGGCAGCCGGTCGTGGTGGCCGGCATGCAGTTTGGCGGCGAGGAGCAAAACGTCCGCGTGGAGCGGATTTACATTGTGGATTTAGGCGGAGTGGAGGAGCAGGAGATGTCCCGGTATCTGAGCAATCGGTTTGGACTCGAGAGCGAGGTTGTGGAGGTGAATGCCCAATGAAGCTCAGCAAGCTTCTGGACAACAAAATGACCCTGACCTGCACCCTGGTCGCGCTGGCCGGCGTGCTGCTGCTGGTCTTTTTCCCGCGGGCGGGCACGGCCAAGGCAGAGCGGGGCACGGTGGCAAGGGCGCAGGAGGAGGACACCGCCCGCTATGTGCAGCAGCTGGAGCAGCGGCTGTACGACCTGCTGAGCAACATTGACGGGGTGGGCGAGCTGCACATCCTGGTCACGCTGGAGTCGGGGGTCGAGTACGTCTACGCGACCGAGCAGAAGAGCAGCGTCAATTTGCTCTCCGACACGCTGAGCAGCGCGCAGAAGCGGGTGGAGAACCAAAACGGCAGCGAGGACTCCTACATCATCCTCAAGGACGCCACCGGGGCCGAGTCGCCGATCCTGATCAAGCGGCTGGAGCCGGTGGTGCAGGGGGTGGCCATCGTCTGCAGCGGCGCAAACGACAGCGTGGTCCGGCAGAAGCTGATCGAGGCCACCGCGACCGCCCTTGCGCTTCCCACAACGCGGGTCAGCGTTGTTTCAAAATAGAGAATACGATGAGACAAGGAGAATACGAGCATGATACTGCGGAAAAAGTCTGTGATCTTTGTTGCGCTCTCGGCGATTTTGCTGCTGGCCTTCGCCGTCAACGGCATGATGGAGCGCCAGCGCCAGGAGCTGCTCTCCAGCGCCATCACCGAGGGCAAGGTGCTCGGCGAGGCCACACTGGTCGACGCGCAGGGCATGGGCGAGGTGGAGGTCTCCTCCGGCGCAGTGTCCTCCGACTACTTTGCCAACGCCCGCATCAACCGCCAGAAGGCGCGGGATGCCGCCATCGAGGTGCTGCAGGACGTGATCGACAACCGGGAGCTGGGCGAGGAGGCCAAGCGGGACGCCGCCTCGGAGCTCGGCATGATTGCCACGATCCTCAACAAGGAGGGGATCATGGAGAATTTAATCAAGGCCAAGGGCTTTTCCGACTGCGTCGTGGTAGTGGGGGAGGCCGACGTCACGGTGGTGGTGCAGAGCAAGGGACTCACCCAGAGCGAGGTCAGTAAAATCAAGGAAATTGTGGTGAGCGAGGCCATGGTCGGGGCCGACAACATTAAAATAATCGAAGTAAAATAGTTTCAAAAGCCGGCGCCCTGTGCTATAATGCAGTATACGGCAATCGCCGCCCGCGTTTTTTCACGGATATGGACGCCTGTAAGCGAGGGCTGCCGCCCTGCGGGCCGGGGGCGCCGGGCGCGGGCAGAACGAGGCGAAAGGAAGGTAGCATGGACAACAAGTATTTTGAGGGCGCCGGGAACATTCGGATTTCGGAGGATGTGCTCTGCACCATCGTCAGCGTTGCGGCGATGGAGGTCGAGGGCGTCCACGCCATGGCACAGCGCTCGGGTGCCGACATAAAGGGGCTCATCACCCCCAAGAAGACGGCTGGAAAGGGCGTGCGCATCGAGCTCGACAGCGGGCAGGTCCGCGTGGACCTCACCATCGTCGTCGGCATGGGGGTCAAGATCCCGGATGTGGTGGCCAGACTGCAGGCCAACGTCAAGCAGGCCATCGAGTCGATGACCGGCATGACGGTCGCGGGCGTCGACGTCTACGTACAGGGCATGGACACCTCCAAGCTCTCGG
Organism: Clostridiales bacterium; assembly: GCA_012719075.1. Classification (GTDB taxonomy): domain Bacteria; phylum Bacillota; class Clostridia; order Oscillospirales; family Feifaniaceae; genus JAAYBB01. The sequence continues at coordinate 7,964 of JAAYBB010000058.1, forward strand.
GCAAGCCGCCCGCCGTACAGGAGGAAGAGGAGCCACCCAAGGAGTGACCACGGAACCCCGCGGGGTGGGGAGCGCGAACGGGCGCTCCCCTTTTGCTGTGCGAATGCATTTACCCTATTCACAAGATGGGGGAACTGTGGTATGATACTTCACGAGTTTATGTCGTTTTAGGAGAGGGAAGGGGGAGGATGTATGCCGGGTGGCATCAATACAACCTTTATTCTGGTCGCGGTCGCCATGGGCGCGCTGTACTTTATGATGACCTCGTCTGAGAAGAAGAAGACACAGGCGCAGGACGCCATGCGTGCGGACTTGCGGGTGGGGGACCGCGTGATCACGATCGGCGGCATCGTAGGCCGCGTGGTCACCGTCAAGGAGGAGACCGTCACGATCGAGACCACCAGCGAAAAGACCAGGCTGCTGATCATGAAGCGCTCGATTGCGCAGCGGGAGTCGGACGCCGACTGACCCCGCCGCCGATGCACAGCGATGGGCGGCTGGATTTTTGTCGTTAATCCGTGCTAAACGGAAACCAGTCTTTCAGCCAGACAAGGCCGGAGCGCCGCAGAGCCTGCGGACCCGGCCTTCTTTGTACTGGCGGGACGGCAGATAGGGTATAGACAAAAGCAGGCCACAGGGCGCCCATGGCGCCCTGTGGCCTGTCTGACCCAGGGGCAAGACTACTCGCTGCGGGTGCGGCGGAGGAAACAAAAACCCAGGAAAGCCAGACCGATGAGCAGAATAACGTATGTACTGACCCTGTTGTTGACCGGCGACCTCATGGATTGGTGTACATACTCACGCTTGGTCAACAGGGCAACCTCTAAGCGTTCAGGGGCCTTGGCGGCATCCTCCAGGCTCTTTGGACCCTCCGCGCCGCACAGCTCAAAATAGTTTTGAATGCAGGCGGTGTAGATCACAGTTGAGTTTGGATATTGATAGGCATAGTCCAAAAACCCATCCTTTGTCATCCTGTATGAAACGCGCAGTTCACCGATATTGCCCAGGTAACACAGCTCTCCGTCAGAGATGTCTGCCTGCATGATCAGATTTCCGGATTCGTCATACGCCTGTGCTAAAATAGTGCTTGTTTCATCTTTTGCAAATACCGTCGCCGATGTGGCCAAAACGGCAGAGACCAGCAGCAGTACGGCGGTCAATCTTCGCAGTTTCATCGTGAACAATCATCTTTTCATTATTTATATAACGATATTGTGAGCAGTCACTTTAATTACAATGATAGCAAACGAATATAAGTTAATGAATTGAATTTGTAAAAAATTAACAAAATGTTAACACTTTACAAAATCTCAACGATTTTTAGAGCCTGTATGCACAACCGCTTGGCCCTGTCGGTGTGCGTACAGGTTCCAACTGGAGACGCCGCTGCCTGCCGTCCAAATGCCCCGGCCCCCTCAACCGCCGGTGTCCACCGCCGCCGAGAGGGTCTCCCCGATCGAGGCCCGGATGACCAGGTCGGCCTGGTCGTCGTAGGGCGTCGCGCCCCGGTTGATCAGCACCATCCGGCGGCCTTTGAAGTAGGAGATCAGTCCGGCCGCCGGGTAGACCACCAGCGAGGTGCCCCCGACCAGCAGCAGGTCGGCCGCGGCCACCGCCCGCATGGCCTGCCGGAGCACCCGCTCGTCGAGCGGCTCGCCGTACAGCACCACGTCGGGGCGCACCACCTCGCCGCACTTGGCGCAGCGCGGGGTGTGGCCGGGCCTGCCCTCCGCGTCGCGGCAGTTGGCGGGGTCCAGCAGGTAGCTTGCGGGGTAGGGGGTCTTGCAGCGCACACAGTAATTGCGCGCCGAGGAGCCGTGCAGCTCGAGCACCTGCCGGCTGCCGGCCCGCTGGTGCAGCCCGTCGACATTCTGCGTGATGACGGCCCTCAACTTGCCCTGCCGCTCCAGCGCGGCCAGCGCGCGGTGGGCGGCCGAGGGCTGGGCCTCCTCAAACACCAAGTGCGCCTTGTGGTGTTTGAAAAAGACCTCCGGCCGGCGCGAAAAGAAGTCGTGGCTGAGCAGCTCCTCCAGCGGAGGGTCCCCCGGCCCCAGCCTGCCCGCGAGGCCGTCCTGCGACCGGAAGTCGGGGATGCCGCTCTCGGTGGAGACGCCGGCGCCGCCGAGGAACACGATGTGGTCGCTCTCGGCGATCCACCGTCTGAGTGTGTCAACCATGCTGAGCCCTCCCTGTCGATGCAGTCGGCCGGCCCCTGTTGGCCACGGCCATGAAAAAGCCGACTGTCAGGACAGCCGGCTTTGGGAAATGCTGTGCAGCCATCGGCGCTGCGCTATTTTGCAACCTCGTCCTTGAAGGCCTTGCCCGCTTTGAAGACAGGTGCCTTGGAGGCGGGGATATTGATGATCTCCTTCGTCTGGGGGTTCCGACCCTTGCGCGCGGCACGGGGCTTGACCTCAAAGGACCCAAAGCCGACCAGCTGAACCTTGTCGCCCTTTTTGAGCGCGTCGGTCGTCTCATCGATAAAGGCCTGAAGGGCCTTTTCGGCATCCTTCTTAGACAGTCCCGCCTTTTCCGCAATTGCGGCAACCATTTCGGACTTGTTCATGTGCAAATACCTCATTTCGTTTATTTTGATCGTCTTCCCCAATCAGCGCCAGATGCAGACATCCTCACCGCTGCCGCGTCGCACGCTTGGCCTCATCCCACAGTCTGTCCATTTCTTCAAGGGTCAAACCCGAGAGGGGGGTGCCCCTTCGCTCGGCCTCGAGCTCCATGGCCTCAAAGCGGTCGACAAATTTAAGGCAGGCTTCGGTCAGGGCCTCTTCGGCATCGCGCTCGAGCAGGCGAGCGGCATTGACGGCCGAAAAGAGTAAATCGCCAAGCTCCTCTCCGATCTGGGCCGCGTCGCCCGCCTTGACCGCGGCGCGCAGCTCGGCCAGCTCTTCCTCGAGCTTGTCCAGCGCGCCGCCGGCATCGGGCCAGTCAAAGCCGGCCTTGCGCGCCCGTTTTTGGATCTTCTGTGCACGCATCAGGGCCGGGAAAGCGGCGGGCACGCTGCGCAGCGACTGCGTGTGTGTGCTGTGGCCCTTGGTCTCCCGCTTGACGTCTTCCCAGTTTTCAAGGGCCTGCTCGGTGCTGTCGGCCAAGGCGCCGCCAAACACGTGGGGGTGGCGGGTGATCAGCTTGCGGCAGAGCTCGGTGATGACCTCGTCGGCGGTCATGCGGCCCTGCTCGGCCTCCATCTCAATGTGCAGGCCGATCTGAAGCAGCACGTCCCCAAGCTCCTCGCGCAGCAGCGCAAGGTCGCCGAGGTCGATGGCCTCCAGCACCTCATAGGTCTCCTCAATGAAGTTGCCCCGGATAGACGCATGGGTCTGCGCCCGGTCCCAGGGGCATCCTTCCGGTCCGCGCAGCACGCGGATCAGGTCCATGAAATCCGCAAAGGAGTAGGTCTCGCCGAACTTTTTGGCCAACTGGTTTTTGTCTAGATGCATTTTACCGCATCCACCTCCTTTTTTCAAGTGGTTTTACAAGAAAAGCGCCGTAAGGAAGGGATAAAATGTCACTTTTATAGAGGGTTTTTGTCACCAAAACTAAAAGCAAATAGAGCAGCACGGTAACTGCGACGGCCACCAGCGTGGCCGACCTGCCGGAGAGCGGGCCGAGCAGCAGTCCGTAGATCAGCCGGCCCAGCACGCAGGCCGTCACCGAGCAGAACAGCGGCCGTGCAAACATCTCAGGCAGATTGGGAAAGGGTTTGATCTCGCGGGTGAGGGCGGCACAGTTGAGCAGCGTGATGGCCAGGTAGCACAGGATCGTCGAGATCGGGGCGCCCGACAGGCCGATGCGCGGGTTGCCGACCAACACATAGGTGGCCAGCACCTTGATCACGCCGCCAATCAGCATGGTGGCCATCGGGATGCGCTCCCGGCCGATGGCCTGCAGCATCGAGGTGGTGATCGAGACCAGGCAGACAAAGACCACCGCAATGCCCAGCGTGGCCAGCAGCGGCGCGGCCACTGCCACGTCCTCCGCCCGGCTGTGGTAGAGCAGTAGCAGCACCGGCTCGGCCATCGCCAAAAAGCCCATGCCGGCCGGCAGCGCCAGCAGAATGGTCAGGCGCAGCGGAGAGGCGATCAGCCCGGCCGTCTCGGCCCGGCGTCCGCAGGAAAAGGTCTCGGAGATGGCCGGCAGCACCGCGATGCCGATGGAGCCGATCAGCGCGGGCGGCAGGTTGAACATGGTGCGCGAAATGCCGGTGTAGATGCCGAACAGGCGCCGGGCGGCCTCGCTGTCCAGGCCGGAGGCCAGCAGCCGGCGGTTGATCATCGCCGTGTCCACGAGGTTGGAGACCGAGGTGATCATGGAGCCGATGGCGATGGGCACCGTGATGATGACCAGCTGCCGCAGCAGAAGGCCGAAGGGGTCGATTTTCCCCGACTCGGGCAGGCCTTCGGCGGCGTGTGGCTTGAAGAACAGCATGCGAAAGACCAGATAGCCCGAGCCCAGCATGGTGCCCAGCGTGACGCCCGAAATGGCGGCCGCCGCGAGGGCCGAGTAGGACTGCTCCACCGGCAGGCCCAGCCGCAGGACATAGTAGGCCGCGAGGAAGCCGCCGCCCAGCTTGGCGATGGCCACGATGATCTGGGAGATAGCGGTGGGGACCATGTTCTGGTTGCCCTGGTAGTAGCCGCGGTAGGCGCTCATGACGATTTCAAACAGGATGGCCGGCGCGATGACCCGAATGGCCATGTCGGCGCCGGGCATGCCCATCAGGCGGGCAATCGGGCCGGCCCCGAAGAAGAGGACGGCGCAGCCGGCCGCGCCGAGCACCAGAAAGGAAGTGAAGGCAACCTGGAGGATGCGCCTGGCATTTGCATACTGTCCGCGGGCAGTGCTCTCGGCCACCATGCGCGAGACCGCCACCGGCAGCCCGGCCGTGGTGACGATGTACATGGTCACATAGATGTCGTAGGCAATGTTGAAGTAGGCCATGGCGTCCGGCCCGACCAGGTTGTAGAGCGGGAGTTTGAAGAGCGCGCCGATGACCTTGACCAGCAGGCCGGCGATCATGAGGACGAGGGCGCCCTCCATAAAGGTCTGTTGCCGTTTACTCATCAGCAGAGGGTCTCCTTAACGGTTCAATTGACAGGCGGGCCCGGCCGCGGGCGGGTTCGACTCAGTCTACCGCTTTTTCAAAAAAAATGCAAGGCGGGAAAAAACGGCCATCCCTCCTATTCTATGAGCGGGCGGGCAAAACATGAGGCGCCCCGCCCAGGAATCCCGGGCGGCTTGTGCGCCGGGGAGGGGCTGTGGTATACTGCGGTTAAAAAATCGCCCGGCCGCGGACGGCGGCCGCCGACAAAGGGGGGACTGTTGTGAAGGCCGTGCTGCGCCCGCTGTCGGTGCTCGTGTCCCTGCTGCTGGCGCCGGCGCTGCTCGTGATCGCCGTGCGCCTGGTGGCCTTCGATCCCGACTTCTACGCGGCGCAGCAGCAAAAGCTCGGCATCGCGCAGCAGACCGGCCTGGACGGCCAGGTGCTGCGGCAGGCCATGCAGGTCCTGCTGGACTACCTCCGCGGGGAGGCCGAGGACTTTGACGGGCAGGTTGTGGTGGAGGGCACGCCGCGCACGCTGTTTGACCTGAGGGAGCGCAGCCACATGGCCGATGTGCGCAGGCTCTACCTGAACGCGGTCCGCTTCCAGCATGCCGTGCTCGCCGTGGCGCTGGCGGTCATGTTGCTGTCGCTTGCGCTGCCCAAGGGGCAGCGGCTTGCGCTGCTCGCCCGGGGGTTTCTGCGCGGCACGCTGCTGGCCGGCGCCCTGCTGGCCGGTCTGGCCGGCTGGCTGCTGGTCGACTTCGATCACTTTTGGACCGCCTTTCACCGGCTGTTCTTCACCAACGACCTCTGGCTGCTCGACCCCGCGGTCAGCCTGATGATCAACCTGCTGCCGCTCGAGCTCTTCTTCGCGCTGGTGCTGCGGGTGCTGGCCGCCTTCCTGCTGCTGCTGTTGCCGCTCGTGGCCGCAGCCGCTTTGGTCTCGCGCCGGGCCGGCATATTTACAAACCGACCCCGGCTGTGATATCCTTACAGAAATAAACATTCACTTCAAGAGGGGGGCGGCAGATGAGTCGGTCGCCGGCCGGCCGGTCAATTTACAGTCAGGTTGCGCAGGACATTGCGGCCAGCATCGTCGTCGGGCGCCACCCCGTCGGCGAGACGCTCAAGGGGCGCTCGACGCTGGCCGGGCACTACAAGGTCTCGCCCGAGACCATCCGCCGGGCGTTGATGCTGCTCGAGACCGCGAGTGTGGTCGAGGTGCGGCCGGGGGTCGGGGCGGTGGTGGCCTCGCAGGAGCACGCCAAGGAGTTTTTGCACCGCTCCCGCGACATGGGGGACATCGATGCGCTGCGGGGCCGGATTCAGGCCCTGATGGGGCAGCAGCAGGAGCTCGGGCAACAGCTCGCGGAGGCCATGCACAGACTGCTGGACGCCGTGGACCGCTTCAACTACCTCAACCCGCTCGTGCTCTACGAGCTGGAGGTGGAGCCGCACTGCACGCAAAAGGGCAAGACCATCGGGGAGCTGAACTTCTGGCGCAACACCGGCACCACCATCGTGGCCATCCGCCGGCGGGACAGCACGCTGCTCTCGCCGGGGCCGGACGTCGACTTTCGCGAGGGGGACGTCCTGCTGATCGTGGGGGACGAGGCCTCTTACGGGCGGGCCAAACAGCACCTGTACCCCGACAGCGTGCCCAAGGACAAAAAGACCGAGGGACAATAAAGACGATCGATGAGCGGAGGTTTGATGAGATGAACCAACAGTCTGAGACCGGAAAGCCCCTGACCTACAAAGAGATCTGTGACAACGCCAGGGGGCTGATGACCAGCTGCAAGGTCTGCCGCGTCTGCAACGGAGAGGCCTGCCGCGGCGTCCTGCCGGGCGTGGGGGGCAAGGGCAACGGCGACAACTTTGTGCGCAACTACCAAAAGCTGCAGGAGGTCAAGCTGCACCTCGACACGCTGTGCGAGGCGGGTCCGATCGACACCGGGATGGACTTCCTCGGCAAGAGGGTCGACCTGCCCTTCTTTGCCGCACCGCTGGCCAGCATCGAAAACCAGTTCGGGCCCAAGTACAACACCGAGCAGTTCTCCCACATCCTGCTTGAGAACGCGCAGGCGGGCGGCACGGTCAGCTTCCTGCCCGAGGGCAACCCCGAGATGATCGGCAGCCTGTGCGGCGAATTTCCGGGCGTCGGCATCCCCACCATCAAGCCGTGGCCCATTGAGGTTTTGATCGAGCGGGCCAAACAGTACGAGCAGGCCGGGGCTTTTGCGGTCGCCACCGACCTCGACGGCGCCGGGCTTGCGATGGTGCAGGGCCGCGGCATGCCGGTTGCCCCCAAGAGTGTCGAGGAGATCCGCAGCCTCGTCGAGGCTGTGAAGATCCCGATCATCATCAAGGGCATCATGACGGTGGCGGGCGCGCGCAAGTGCGTCGAGGCCGGTGTCGCCGGCCTCGTGGTCTCCAACCACGGCGGGCGGGTGCTCGAGCAGGCCCTCTCCACAATCGAGGTGCTGGAGCACATCGCCGGCGCCGCGGCCGGGCGGCTCACGGTGCTGCTGGACGGCGCCGTGCGCAGCGGCTCCGACCTCTTCAAGATCCGGGCCCTCGGCGGCCACGGCGCGCTGATCGGCCGCCCGCTCGGCGTGGCCGTCTACGGCGGCGGGCCCGAGGGGCTCGAGGTCTACCGCAAGAAAATCAGGGCCGAGCTCGTGGAGGCCATGATGATGACCGGGGCCCGGCGCCTTGGCGACATCTGCAAGGACATGGTGTACCTGCCGCAGGGCTTCAGCGTCTGATGGAGGGCAAAGGGCCGGGGGCGCCTCGGCCGTGCGGAAGCGCAGGCGGGGCAGGTTTCCTGGGGCACACGTCCGCAGCATGTGGACATCGTCCGGCGCTGCCGCCCCGGCCGGTTTTGCGGCGGCCCCCGTCAAGAAATGATACACAGACAGAGCGCCGGCGTCGCCGGCGCTCTGTCTGTATGAATGGCGTTTGTGGCCTTTGGGGGCAATTAAAAACGCGCGCGCTAAGTCAGCGCCAGCAGCCCTGCGCGGTCCAGCACGCGGATGCCGCCGCGCAGCGGCTCCACCAGCCCTTCGAGCGCGAAGTACTTGACCATGCGGGAGACCACCTCGCGCGCGCTGCCGAGGTAGCGCGCGATCTGCTCGTGGGTGAGGTAGACCGTGTCGCCGCCGTTGCGCACCAGCTCGTCGATCAAAAAGGTGGCCAGCCGCCGGTCAAAGCTCATGAACAGGATTTGCTGCATGGCCCACATGACGTCGGAGAAGCGGTCGGCCGCGACCTTGTAGGTGAAGTTTTCCACGTACAGGTTCTGGCGCTGCAGCACGGCGTAGGCGGCGGGGCTGGTCAAAAAGACCTCGCTGTCGGCCTCGGCGTCGATGTGGACCTCAAAGTCGATGTTCTCGAGGATGCAGGAGGCCGCGAGCACGCAGACGTCCCCGGGGAACAGCCGGTAGAGCGTGACCTCCCGCCCCTCCTCCGACAGCAGGTAGGTCCGCAGCCCGCCCGACCGGACCAGCAGCACCCCGAGGCACTCCTCGGCGTTGCCGTGGATGTTTTGCCCGGCGCGGTAGCGCATCAGCGTGGTGTTGCGCAGATAGTGGGCGCGCTCCTCCTCCGAGAGCTTTGGCCAAAACTCCAGCATGGAGGCGATTTCCACAACGCCCGATTGCATGGCAAGCTCCTTTCCACCCGTCCGGGGCGTCCACATTTGACAAAAAAACCTGCGGGCGGCCCGGCTGAAAAATGGCCCCGCCGCTTTTTTTGACTTTTCACAGGGCTTTCCATATAGTAGAATATGAGGTGCAGGGGCGGAAAATGACCGCCCGCCGCCCCAGACGCCCGGGAACCGGAGGCCCTATGGACTATCTGCTGACCTTTGTCGAGGGGATCATCACCTTTGTGTCCCCCTGCCTGCTGCCCATGCTGCCCGTCTACCTGTTTTACTTTACCGGCCAGGAGGAGGAGCGGCGCAGCGGCAAAACGCTGCTGCACGCGCTGGCCTTTGTGCTGGGCTTTACGACGGTCTTTTTGGCGCTCGGGCTCTTCTCGGCGCTGCTGGGCGGGCTGCTGAGCCGCCACCAGACGCTGCTCAATGTGATCACCGGCGGCATCGTGGTGCTGTTTGGGCTGAGCTACCTCGGCCTCTTCGGCAAGACCCTGTTTGCGCAGGGCGGCATGCGGGGGGAGGCCAGGGTCACCGGCCTGCTCTCGGCCTATGCCTTCGGGCTGGTCTTTTCGATCAGCTGGACCCCCTGCGTGGGCGCCTTCCTCGGCTCGGCGCTGATGCTGGCCTCGCGCAGCGGGTCGGCCGCACAGGGCGCGCTGCTGCTGCTCTGCTACTCGGCGGGGCTGGGCATCCCCTTTGTGCTCAGCGCGCTGCTGATCGACCGCCTCAAGGGCGCCTTTGACTGGATCAAGCGCAACTACGGGGTCATCACCAGGGCCTCGGGCCTGCTCCTCGTGCTGATCGGCCTGGCCATGGCCTTCGGCCTGCTGGGGCGGCTGCTGGCGCTGCTGTCCTAGGCGGCGGGTGCGGGTAGAGGATAAAAAAAATCGGGAGGGCTTTTCAATGGACAATAAAAAATCGCTGCTGCTGCTGGCCTTGCTGCTGGCTGCGCTGCTGCTCGGCGGCAGCCTGCTGTACCGTGCGCTCTTCGGCGGGCAGGGGGGACTGGAGCTGGGGGAGCCGCAGCTCCCGGGGGGCGTTGCCCCGCAGCCCGAGGGCGAGGCACAGCCGCCCGAGGACAAGCGCATCGAGGCACCCGACTTCTCGGTGCAGGACCGCGAGGGCAATGCGGTCTCGCTCTCGGACTTCTCGGGCAGGCCGGTGCTGCTGAACTTCTGGGCCAGCTGGTGCGGTCCCTGCCGGCAGGAGATGCCCGACCTCGAGGAGGCCTACCGGACCCATGGGGAGCAGGTGACCTTCATGATGGTCAACCTGACCGACGGCGACCGCGAGACGCAGCAGAGCGCCGAGGACTTTCTCGAGGAGGGCGGCTACACCTTTCCGGCCTACTTTGACACCGAGGGCAGTGCCGCCGGCGCCTACGTCTCCTACGGCATCCCGATCACCTACTTCATCGACGCCGAGGGCTACGCCGTGGCGGCCAAGGAGGGGGTCATCAGCAAGGAGCAGCTGGAGCGGGGCCTTAGGCTGATCCTGCCGGCGGCCGAGGGGGAAAACGGCGCTTGACAATTGCGGCGGGTTGGGGTATCCTGAAAACAGGCGGAGGTCCGCCCGCAATTGAATAACTCCAGGGGTGCTGAGGAACGACCGAGGCTGAGAGTAGACCCTTCGAACTTGACATGGGTAATGCCATCGCAAGGAAGAGAGTGTGCGCGTCATAGAGAGATGAAACCTTGGGGTTCCCGCATCGGGCAACCCCATTTTTATGTGCAAAATACCGGTATACCCCTGTCAACCGCTCCGCCTTTGGAGGCTCCTCATGCAAAATCGGCACAAGAAGCTTGCAAACATCCTGCTGCCGGCCGCCCTCATGACAGCTGTCTTGCTGCTGTGGGAGTGGTACGTCCGGCACTTTGGCGTCCCGCTCTACATCCTGCCGAAGCCGTCCCAGATTTTTGAGACGCTGGTGCTGGAGCGGACCGTGCTGTTCTCGAACAGCCTGGTCACGGTGGGGGAGACGCTGCTCGGGCTGCTGATCGCGGTGGTCGCGGGCATGCTGCTGGCCGTCGTCATGGACGCGCTGCCCATGTTCAAAACCGCGATTTACCCGCTGCTGGTGGTCAGCCAGACCGTGCCGGTCATCGTGCTGGCCCCCATCTTCATCATCTACCTCGGCTTCGGGCTGGCGCCCAAGGTGCTCACGGTGATGCTGATGTGCTTTTTCCCCATCGTGGTCAGCTTTGCCGACGGCATGGAGCAGATCGACCCCAACCAGATCAATCTGATCCGCTCGCTCGGGGCCGGCCGGTTGCAGGAGTACCTGCTGGTCAAGGTGCCGGGGGCCGCCTCCGCGCTGTTTTCGGGGCTCAAGGTGGCCGCCACCTACAGCATCTCGGGCGCCGTGGTGGGGGAGTGGCTGTCCAGCGACAAGGGGCTTGGCTATTACATGCTGCGGGCCAAGAACGGCTACATGCTCGACCGGGTGTTTGCCTGCGTGCTGGTGGTCATCCTGCTCTCGCTGGCCATGAACGGGCTGGTGCGGCTGGCCCGCCTTGTGCTGCTGCCCCACGAGCGCGGCGGCCGCCGGCAGGCCCCGGAGGAAGTGTAAATTGCACACCCTAGACGACAAAGGAGACGATCGACATGAAAAAGCTGCGTAAACTGTCCGCCCTGCTGCTGGCGCTGACCCTGGCGCTGACGCTGTCGGCCTGCCAAGACAAGCAGACCCCGGGCGGCGAAGAGGGCGACCTGCGCGAGGTCACCGTGATTTTGGACTACATCGTCAACACCAACCACACCGGCCTGTATGTGGCCCGCGAGCTGGGCTACTACGAGGAGGCCGGCCTGAAGGTCAACATCGTCGAGCCGGCCGACGGCACCACGCTGACGCTGATCGCCGCCGGCAAGGGGGACTTCGGCGTGGGCTACCAGGAGGATCTGACCTACGCCCTGACCAGCCGCGACCCGCTGCCGCTCAAGGCCATCGCCACCGTCATCCAGCACAACACCTCGGGCTTTTCGACCCATGTCTCCAAGGACATCCGCTCGGTGGCGGACTTTGCGGGCAAGACTTACGCCGGCTGGGGCTCCCCGGCCGAGGAGGCCATCATCCGGGCCTGCATGGAGCAGGCCGGCGCCGACTTCTCCACGCTGACCATGGTCACCTCGGACGGGTCGGGCTACAACGCGCTCGAGGACCGCGTGGACATCATCTGGACCTTCGAGGCCTGGGACAACGTCGCGGCCGAGCTGGACGGCGTGCCGCTCAACTACATGGAGCTGCGGCAGCTCGACCCGCGGCTGGACTACTACACCCCGATCCTCTTCACGCGAAACGACCTCATCGAGCAGGACCCCGAGCTGGTCCGCGACTTCATGCGCGCCACCGCGAAGGGCTACGAATACGCGATCGAAAACCCCGAGGCCTCGGCCGAGATCCTGCACCAGTATGCCGGCACCTACAGCCTCGAGATGCTGACCAAGTCGCAGGAGCTGCTGTCGCCGAAGTACAGCGAGGACAGCGACGCCTGGGGCCTGATGAAGGCCGAGGTCTGGGACAACTACACCGGCTTCATGCTCGAGCATGGGCTGATCGACCGCGCGGTGCCGGCCGCCGACTGCTACACCAACGAATTTTTGCCGTAACCCGGGCCCGCCGGGGCACTGAAAAGGGGGGAGGGCGCGCATGAAGCTGCAGACCGAGGACCTGGCCTTCTCGTTTGAGGGGCGGCGAATCATCGACCGGCTCAGCTTCGCGGTGGCGGAGGGGGAGTTTGTCAGCATCCTGGGCCCCTCGGGCTGCGGCAAGTCCACGCTGCTCAACATGCTGGCCGGCATCCTGCCCCCCGAGAGCGGCCGCATTCTGGTGGACGGGCAGGAGATCAGCTCCTTCTCCTCCCACTTTGCCTACATGCCCCAGCAGGACCTGCTCTTTCCGTGGAAGACCATTCTGGACAACGTCTGCCTCTACGGCCGGCTGCACGGGACCGAGCGGGCGCTGCGCCTGCGCGCCAAGGAGAGCCTGCCCGTTTTTGGCTTGGCGGGGTATGGGAACAGCTACCCGAAGGAGCTGTCGGGCGGCATGCGCCAGCGCGCCGCGTTTCTGCGCACCGCGCTCTGCGAGGCCGACGTCATGCTGCTCGACGAGCCCTTCGGCGCGCTGGACGTCATCACGCGGGGCGAGATGCAGGACTGGCTACTGGGCATGCGCGCCCGCCTCGGGCGCACGACCCTGCTGGTCACCCATGACATCGAGGAGGCCATCTACCTCTCCGACCGCATTTTGATCCTGTCGGGCAGCCCGGCGCACTTCCAAAAGGAGGTGCGCATCGAAGACCGCGAACGCAACCGCGAATGGCTCTTTGCGCAGCGGGCGCGCTACAAGGAGATCTACTACTTCCTGAAGGGGGAGTCCGATGCTCATTGACGCCCACACCCACCTCGGGGAGCAGGAGCTCCCGCCGGTGCTGGAGCGGTTGGCGCGCGACGATCTGTTTCTGATGCCCAGCGCCGGCACGCCGCCGCAGGCCGAGGCGCTGCTGGCGGCCGCGGCGGGGCACCCGTGCCTGCTGCCCACCTGCGGGCTGCACCCCTGGCATGCGGGGACCTATTCAGTCGAACAGATGCGGCCCTGCCTCGAGCGCTGCGCCGTCATCGGCGAGATCGGCATGGACAGCGTCTGGACCGACGTCGACCTTGCTGTACAGAGAAAGGCCTTTACAGAGCAGCTCGACCTCGCACAGGCACTGGGCCGGCCGGTGTTGCTGCACACCAAGGGCTGCGAGCGCGAGATTGCCGACATCCTGTCGGGCTATTCCGTGCGCAAGCTGGTGCACTGGTACTCCTGCACCGAGGGACTCGAGGCCTACCTGGCGCAAGGCTGCTGGTTCACGGTGGGGCCAAACCCCGGCGATCCGGCCGTCGAGCAGGTGGCGCGCCGCATGCCGCTCGACCGGCTGCTGCTCGAGACCGACGGCTTTGGCGCCATCGCCTGGGCGACGGGGGAGCAGGTGGGGCCGGCCGGGCTGGCCGCCTTCCTGCGGCGCATGCTGGCCTGGGTGGCCGGGCTCCGCCAGGTGGAGCCGCAGTGGCTCGAGCGGCGCATGCAGCAAAATCTGGCTTCCTATTTGGGAAAAAATCCGGTATAATGCAGTCAGCAAGGGCCATGGCCTGTGCGGGACTGGAGGAAGAGATATGAATGCAGAGCTGGTAAACAAGGTGGATGAGTTCATCGCGCAGCACAAGGATGCCATGATTGAGGACATCATGGCGCTGGCACGGATTCCGAGCGTGCGCGGCGAGGCAAAGCCGGGCGCGCCCTACGGCGAGGTCTGCCGCAGCATCCTGGACGAGGGGGTCACACTGGCCGGCCGGCACGGCTTTGAGGCCGAGGTGCACAGCGACAAGTACGCGCTGCTGCACCATGGCGACGGGGAGAAGAGCATTGCCTTTTACGGGCACCTCGACGTGGTGCCCGAGGGCAAGGGCTGGACCGTGACCGAGCCCTTCAACCCGGTGTACAAAGACGGCCTGCTGGTCGGGCGCGGCGTCGACGACAACAAGGCCGGCGTGGTCATCGGGCTGTATACGATCAAGGCCGTGCGGGACCTCGGCATCCCGGTCAAGAGCCGCCTGACGCTGTTCATGGGCAGCAACGAGGAGAGCGGCATGGACGACGTCAAGACCTTTGCGGCCGAGCAGCCCATGCCCGACTTCTCGCTGGTGCCCGACGCCCGCTTCCCGGTCTGCAACGGCGAAAAGGGCGGCCTGCGGGCCAAGGTCATCAGCGACCGCCCCTTCGCGCAGGTGCGCTCGATGGCGGGCGGCGTGGCCACCAACGTGGTCTGCGAAGAGGTGCGTGCGACGCTCGAGCACACGCCCGCGCTCAAGGCCGAACTCGAGCGGCTGTGCGCCGAGAACGCCTGGGTGAGTCTATCGGAGGAGGCCGGTGAGCTGGTGCTGATCGCCAAGGGCATTGCGGCCCACGCCTCCATGCCCGAAAAGTCCCACAACGCCACCTGGGAGATGGTCAAGCTGCTGGCCGCCTGCGAGGCCCTGTGCGCCGAGGACCGCGAAATTGCGGCCTTTGCGGCCGAGGCCCTCTCGGACGTCTACGGCAACAGCCTGGGCATTGCCGCCTCCGACGAGCCCTCGGGGCCCCTGACCTGCGTCAACGGCCTGGTCGGCCTGCAGGACGGGCGCATGTGGGTCACCTACGACGTGCGCTACTGCGTCACGCTGGACGGCGCCGTCGTCAAGCAGGGCTTCGAGCGCTACTTCGCCCCCGGCAGCGGCTGGTCCATCGACACGCTGACCTATGGCAACGGCTACTATGTGCCGGAGGACGACGCGCGCATCTCGACGCTGCTGAACATCTACCACGAGATCACCGGCGACCGCGAGGGCAAGCCCTTCACCATGGGCGGCGGCACTTACGCCCGCCAGCTCAAAAACGCGGTGGCCTTCGGCCCCGCGCCGCGCGTTGCGGCCAAGCTGGACCTGCCCGAGAACCACGGCGGCGTCCACCAGCCCGACGAGGCACTGGTGGTCAGCAGCTTCCTCGAGGCGGTCAAGATCTACATCCTGGCCGTGGCCGAGCTCGACAAGGTGCTGGGCGCATAGACAAAGGAGACAGACGGGCAAGCAGGCTATATAAGTTTTTGCTAGGTGGAGAAATCAAAAGGGCGGCCCGCGGAAAACCTCCGCGGGCCGCCCCTTTGAGGTGGGTAAAAAAACCCGTTGGCCTTTTGACAAGGGGCCTGTTCGCTAGCGTCTTCGTTTTTCGCCCTTTGGGGTTTAAAACGCGCAGGCCATTCAGGCGAGGGAACGTCGGCACATGTCCACCGTTCCTTTTGAGGCGTTGACGCAGAGGCTGTTTTCCTTCCTAAACTTTAGCCCCATCGGTATGATCGTTATTAATAAGCCAAGCGGCGGCCCGCGGAAAACCTCCGCGGGCCGCCCTTTTCTGTCCGGGGTCACTGTCCCGGCCTCACAGCCGGTTGACCGGCCAGGTCGGCGTCTGCCCCGACAGCACCTCGTGGACGCCCTGTGCGGCGTGCAGTGCCATGTTGGCATAGGCCTCGGCCGTGTGGGCACCGCAGTGGGGCGAGAGCAGCATGTTCTCAAGCGAGCGGAAGGGGTGGTCCTCGGGCGGCGGCTCGACGGCGTAGACGTCGGTGCCGGCGGCGGCGATGCCGCCGCTGCGCAGCGCCCAGGCCACGGCCGGCTCGTCCCACACCTCCCCGCGCGAGAGGTTGATCAAGATGGCGCTGCGCTTCATCCTGCGCAGCTGCGCGTCGCCGATCAGGCCGCGGGTCTCGGGCGTGGAGGGGATGTGCAGCAGCACAAAGTCGCTGTGCGCCAGCAGCTCGTCAAAGGAGACCGGCGCCACATAGTCGGGCAGCGGCCTTGGCCGGTGCGGACAGGTCAAAATCTGCATCTGGAAGCCGAAGTGGCAAATCTCGGCCACCCGGCTGCCGATGTGGCCAAAGCCGACGATGCCGGCCGTCTTGCCGAAAAGGTCGCCCATGAGCACCCGGGTGCGGTCGGCAAAGCGGCCCTCCCTGACCATGCGGTCGAGTCCCTTGAGCCCCCTCGACAGCGCCAGCATCATGGCGACGGCGTGCTCGGCCACCGAATTGGCGTTGGACAGCGGGCCGTTGGTCACCTGGATGCCCAGCCTTGTGGCGGCCTTGAGGTCGATGTTGTCCACGCCGACGCCGTGCCGCGCCACCACCTTGAGGCGGCCGGCCGCCGCCTCCATGACGTCGGCGCCAAACGGGGCGATGCGCACAATGGCGCCGTCGCAGCCGGCAATCTCCCGCCTGACCGTTTCGGCCGACGGGTCGGAGGCCAGGGCGACCTCGTAGCCCAGCGCCCTGAGGTATTCCCAGCCCTCCCGCGCGATGTCCTGCACCAGCAGCACCTTCATGGTTGCGCCCCCTTAATCAGCAGTAAAAATCAAAAATAAAAGCGCCCCGACCGCTGGGGCCGGGACGCTTGGCTGCGGGACTAGGATTCGAACCCAGACAAACAGAGTCAGAGTCTGCCGTGCTACCGTTACACAATCCCGCAAGGTCACTTTAATTATTATAAAGATTTTTGTGCGCTTGTCAAGCACTCCGGTCAAAAAATGCACATCGGGCAATTTCTGCCGGCCTTTTGCGTCATGGCGGCATAGCAGAAAAAAAGAGGGTCATACTAAGGCCGATTGGAAAAATCAGCATCGGGCATCTTTGCCGGCATTTTTAAAATCGGGGTGATGACTTGAGCCGCGTTTCCGAATGTCTCCGTGAGAATATCGAGCTCATGGACTACATCTATGACCAGGAGGGCTGCGTAAGAAAGCGCAAGCTCAGGATGTTCGACGAGGTGGAGGCCGTACTGTACTATTTTGACGGCATGGTTGACGCCAAGATCATCAACGACCACATCATCATGCCGCTCCAGCGCAACCCGCTGGCGGGCAGGGATGCCGAACAGCTCTGCAGTGAAGTGATCGGCTCTTCCGACGCCCAGCTCTACCAACAGTTTGACGACATCGGCAACCTGATGTCGCTTGGAAACATCGTCCTCTTTGTGGACGGGCTGGATCAGGGCATCGTCATCGAGGCAAAGAGCTGGCCGCTGCGCGCCGTTGACGAGCCCGGCAACGAGCGGGTGCTGCACGGTCCGCGGGAGGGCTTTAACGAATCGCTGCTTCAAAACCTGGCGATGGTGCGCAGGCGGCTTCCGGGCATCAACTTCAAGGCCGAGTTTGTCAAAATTGGGCAGGTGACCAAGAGCACGGTCTGCATCTGCTATATGGACAACTGTGTGGACTACGCCGTGCTGGCCGAGCTGCGCGACCGCCTGGAGCGGGTGGTGACGGCGACAACCATGGACACCAACTATATCGCGGAGCAGGTCAAGGACAACCCGTTCACCCCCTTTCGAACCGTCGGCAATACCGAGCGGCCCGACATTGTCGCCGCCAAGCTGCTGGAGGGAAGGGTGGCCGTCCTCTGCGACGGGAGCCCCACCGCGCTGACGGTGCCCTACCTCTTTATGGAGTTCTTTCAGTCCAACGAGGACTACTATGTCAACTATCGGTATGCCTCCTTCCAGCGCCTCTTGCGCATATTGGGGTTTTTAAGTACGGTCGCCCTGCCCGCCTTCTACCTTGCCCTCACCTGCTTTCAGCAGGACCTGCTGCCCACCGAGCTGGCCATGACCATTTCAGGCGCCCGGAAAAATGTCCCCTTTCCTTCGCTGGTGGAGGCCGTCATCCTGATGCTGGCCTTTGACATCCTGCGCGAGAGCGGAATACGGTCGCCGAGCAACGTCGGGCAGGCGCTCTCGGTCGTCAGCTCCATTGTGCTTGGGCAGGCCGCCATCGAGGCCGGCTTCATCGGGTCGCCCATCCTGATCATCACGGCCTTTGCCGGAGTCACCAGCATGCTCGTCCCCAACCTCATCGGGGTCACGCTGATCTATCGATATGCGTTGCTGATCATCACGTCCATCATGGGATACTGGGGTTTTTTTGCCGCACTGTTCAGCCTACTGCTCCATATCTGTTCGCTCGAGAGCTTTAACATCTCCTATATTGCCTATGGATACGCCAGCTCGCAGAAGAAGACGGCTGACACCTTTTTCAGGGATTCCTGGGTCAAGCTGAAGACCTCGCCGGTCTTCCCCATCAGGGGGGAGGAGCCAAGGTGAGGCGCAAGCTGGCACTCCTGTCCATTGTTGCGTGCCTGCTGACCCTGACGGGATGCTGGGACTACACCGAGCTGAACCAAGAGGAGCTTGTCATCGGCATCTCGCTGGATGTCGGCCAGAGCAAGGCCTATTTGCTGGCGGTGGAGGTCGTCTGTTTTGACGGGGAAGAGGTGTCGGGGCGGGTGCACATGGCGGAGGGGGACAACCTGGACGAGTGTGTCCACGGCCTTGTGCGCCAGCTTGGGCAATTCCCCCTTCTTCCGCATGCCAGCGTGCTACTCTTCTCGGAGGAGATTGCCAGGCAAAACCTGATGCCGGTGCTGGAGTGGATTGTAAAGGACCGCAAGATCCCGCTGGGCATCCTGCTGACCATGGTGGAGAGGGGTCCCGCCTACGAACTGATGCAGGCCGGCATCGGCAAGCTTCCGCGCTCGCTCACCATCGCCGAGATGCTGCACGATGAGCTGACCTACGGAAAAATTCACGCCATCCCACTCTATGTGTTTTACGACGAGGCCACAACCCTGGGAAAGACCTCCTCGGTTCCGTCCATCATGCTCAGGTCAAAC
>JAAYBB010000059.1 GCA_012719075.1 Clostridiales bacterium
CAACTCCGCTCGTCCATCACCACCATCCCGCCGGAGCCCATCATGGCGCCTAGCTCCTGCAGCTTGCTGTAGTCGGTGGGGACGTCCAGGTACTCGTCGGGGATGCAGCCTCCGCTGGGGCCGCCTATCTGCACGGCCTTGATCTGATGGCCCTCAGGCGCGCCCCCGCCTATGCCGTACACCACCTCGCGTAGTGGGATGCCCACCGGGACTTCGACCAGGCCTGTGTTCTGCACGCGGCCGCTGAGGGCGAAGACCTTGGTGCCGGCCGCGTCGCCGATGCCTAGGTCTCGGAACCATTCGGGTCCGTTACGTAGGATGCCGGGGATGTTGGCCAGCGTCTCCACGTTGTTGAGCACGGTGGGCTTCGCAAACAGGCCCTTGTTGGCCGGGAAGGGCGGGCGGGGTCTCGGCTCGCCGCGCTTGCCCTCGATCGAGGTCATCAGCGCGGTCTCCTCGCCGCAGACAAAGGCGCCCGCGCCCAGGCGGATCTCAATGTCGAAGGCAAAGCCGGTGCCCATGATGTTGTCGCCGAGCAGACCGTATGCGCGCGCGGCGTCGATGGCCAGCTTCAGGCGCTGAACTGCGATGGGGTACTCGGCACGCACGTAGACAAAGCCCTTGGAGGCGCCGATGGCGTAGGCCGCGATGGTCATGGCCTCAATGATGGTGTGGGGGTCGCCCTCCAGCACCGAGCGGTCCATAAAGGCGCCGGGGTCGCCCTCGTCGGCGTTGCAGCAGACATACTTGATGTCGCCGGCCGCCTTGGCGGTGAACTCCCACTTCATGCCGGTGGGGAAGCCTGCGCCGCCGCGGCCACGCAGGCCGGAGGCCTTGATCTCATCGATGACCTGCTGGGGCGTCATGCTGGTCAGGACCTTCTCAAGCGCCTTATAGCCGTCGCGGGCAATGGCCTCGTCGATGTCCTCGGCGTGGACAACGCCGCAGTTGCGCAGCGCGATGCGGGTCTGCTTCTCGTAGAAGTTGGTGTGGTTGAGGTTTTTGATTGAGTCGCCGACGATGGTCTCCTGATAGAGGTACTTCTTGACGATGCGGCCCTTGAGCAGGTGCTCCTCGACGATCTCTCTGACCTGGCAGGGCTCCACACGACTGTAGAAAGCGCCCTCGGGGTAGACGATCATGATGGGGCCAAGCGCGCACAGGCCGAAGCAGCCGGTCTTGACCACATGGACCTCTTTCTCGAGACCGAAGTTCCGGATCTCTTTATGGAGTTCCTCAATGATCTTGGGCGAGTTGGAGGAAGTGCAGCCCGTTCCTCCGCAGACAAGTACGTAGGATCTGTACATAAGATCTGTTTCCTCCCTTACTTCGTATATTCGGCAACTGCTTTTTTGCCGACAATATGTTGGTTGACAACTTTGAGGGCCTTTTCGGGGCTCATGTCGACGTAGGTGACTTTGGCCTCGCCGGGGATGTCGACGACCACGACGGGGGCCTTGCCGGCCTCGCCGAGGTCGGCGGGGTAGACCACCACGTTGTCGTACAGGTGCTGGTCGTGAACCGCCTCCACAAAGGCGGCCATGACCTCTCTGGCGCCGTTGGTGATGCCGGGGGTACCCATACCGACAATAATCTTCACGGCGTCCGCGTTATCATGACGCATGGCTACGAGATAGTGCTTCGACGCGCGAATTTCAGCCAGGTCAGCGGGTGTTTTCATAAAAATGTCTCCTCCTCATTTACTGCAAGCCCGGGGGCTCAGTGCTTTTCTGCGTGGAGCAGGCCTGCTGCAGCGAGCTGCCTCAGGCTTCGGAGCGCAGCAGTGCGGTCTGCTGCTCGATGGTCATGGCGGTCCACTTGACGACCGGCCCGGCCGAGAGGGGCACCTGGCCCAGCGTCTGCCGCATCTGGTCGGTCGAGAGGGAAAAGGACCGCTCGCCGCAGGAGCGGGTGTAGGACAGCGAAAGCCCGGGATGGCCGACCATCAGGATCACAAAGGTCTCGGTCATGTTGCCGACCTTCCGATAGGCGGGGTGCCCTGTGTAAAAGGTTGCGAAGACGGTGGTGCCAAAGCCCGGCGCCGAGGCCATCCACATGCGGCCGCCGGTCTGCTCGGCCGCCAGGCGAAACAGCGGCAGGCCGAGGCCGCCCTGGCTGTGCGGCTTGGTGGAAAAGTGCCGGTCGGAGGCCCGTGCCAGCGTCTTTGCGTCCATGCCCCGCCCGTTGTCCGACACCGCGACCGAGAGGGTGCCCCGCGCGGGGTCCTCCGACAGCGTGATGCCGACAAACTGCGCGCCTGCCTCCACGGCGTTTTGCGCAAGGTCGAGGATGTGGAGCGAGAGCTCCTGCATGGGACCGCCCTGGGCCTTTGAAAGCGACATGGTGACCTACTGATCTTTGTACCGGTCAAAAATGGCGGCCACGTTGTCGACCGACAGGCGGCCGAACACGTCGTCGTTGATCATCATGACGGGGGCCAGGCCACAGCAGCCGAGGCAGCGGGTGGCGTCGAGCGAGAACTTGCCGTCCTCCGTGCAGCCGCCGTTTTCAATGCCGAGGATCTCGGAGATCTTCTCAAAGACGGCCGAGGCGCCCCTGACATAGCAGGCCGTTCCAAGGCAGACGCCCACTTTAAAGCGGCCCTTGGGGTTGAGGTTGAACTGGGAGTAGAAGGTCGCAATTCCGTAGATGTGCTCCAGCGGAACGTTTAGCCCCTCGGCCAGCATGATCTGGACCTCTTCAGGCAGGTAGCCGTAAATGTCCTGCGCTTCCTGCATGGCCGGCATGACGGCGCCCTGCTGCCCCTTGTGCCGCGCAATGACCTCCTGTAAAGCCTTTTCCTGCTCCTTTGTGCCGGTGAACGGAACGCTGGAGACAAACTTTGTGCTCATTGTGCATTCTCCTCCTCAAATGGTCGTATTGGTTTGCAGTATTCGTTTTTCTTCGGCCATCGGGGGGCGCAACGGACGTTGGCGCCCCCCTGGATTGGCCTGAGAAAAGAGCCCGGCCTCTGTCCCCGGAATGAAACGAATCCAAACTTTCTTACGCATACATTTTAAATAATATCAGAAAAACAGCTAAAAATAAACGA
>JAAYBB010000060.1 GCA_012719075.1 Clostridiales bacterium
AAACGCTTCAACCTGTTCATAGTTTTCATCCCCGCAGAACAGCGCGATATTTTCTGTCCATCCGCCGCGAAGCAAAATCGTGCGACTTTTGGGCCTGTACTGCACCTTTGTGACACAGCTCCATCGGATAAAGGCCTCCTGCCTCGACTGGGCCAGCATCCCGGTGCCCGCCGCGGCGGGCTTGCCGGAAAGAAGTCCAAGCACAACGGCCAGGGTGCCCATCACCCGGTTCTTTGTTGCCTGCTTTGCCTGCGTACGGCAGAGCGCCCCCCTGCTGTCCAGCAAAAACTCCACCTCATATTTTCCCCGGCAGGCCGCCATGGCGAACAACCACGTGAAAACAAGCAGTGCGGCGATCCATCCGAGGGCGTACAGCGTATAAATGCTTCTCCCCGAGGTAAGCCCGATGACCAGCGCGACAAGGCCGAAGGGGATGCCGATGCCGATGCAGAGTTGCTTCAGAATAACGGTGTTTTTGAATATGGGCACGCTGATCTCCCAGCGAACCGTCTCCTTGATGTCGATCTCGCCCATCACGCTCTCCCTTCCGACAACCGTTTTATCAACCCACCCGCGGTCTCGCCCAAGGCGCCCACAATGGCCCCGACGCCGATCAGGAAGAGCGGCAGCGCCCTGGCGAAATGCTTCGCAAACAGCACAAGGCTGCTCAAAAGAGACGCGCGCATCAAAAGGCGCATACCGATTTTATGCCCAGCGCAAACAGCAGAGCGGCAAGCCCCAACAGCGATACGCCGGGCAAGAGGCTCATCTCCCCGTCAGGCGCGTTGATATGGGGCATCATCGGCAGATACCGCACGGCCAGGGTCCAGGGCGCGCCGCCCTGCACGGCTTTGATTCCATAGGGGAAGCTCTTTGTCACCGAGCCGGTATACGCCTTGCCGTCTGCGGCGGTAAAGCGGTAAAACACCTCATACCGCGTGGGGTCGCGGGTGTTGCCCTCGTCCTGCCCCGACCCCACATGGATGCGCCGCTCACAATCGGTCACGACAGCTGTGGCGCGCGCGCCTATAACGCCAAGGGCCATCTGGCTCACGGCGAAAGCAAGCAGCAGCAACCCAAGCAATATCGCCGGGACGCTCCGTTTGGGCTTTGCCCGGACGGACGCACCGGGGGGCGGTGCGGGCCGCACCGACTCCACCGGATCCAGCGCCCGGCCGCAGGAGGGGCAGAAGTGCGCATTTTTGTTTAATTGGCTCCCGCAGCTTGCGCAGTACACTTCACGCACCTCCTGCCATGTCCGGCAAGGCTCATGGGATATCCACAATGCCCTTAATACCCTCCGTATCAAGAGGCAGTGCCGATCCGTCCACCTGCTGCCATTCATAGATATAGCAAGTGCCTTGTTTGTGGCCGCTGAACACGGTGCGCAGGGCGGTTTTATCGCCCTCCTCCCGGCCCGCGGGCGCCTTGGCGGTTACGGTTTCACTTACCGACAGAATATTTTTGCCATAGTCGATATTAAAGCCGTCTTTCCCGTCCTTGTCCATAAAGCGGATTGCGTCGCGGGTAACACCGCCCGGCGGCACGTCCCATTGGTCAAAATCCGCGCTGGCAGACGCGTGGTCGCCGTAATAGGACAGCTCCTGTGCACCGAATTCAAGCTTCAGCGAAAGCGTGACCGTCTCGCCGCCTTTGATGGTGGACGGCGGCACCGTCCAGGTGCATTGGGTGGTGGAAGTTTCCCCATGAAGCAGGTCGGGGTCGTACCATGTATCGCCCTCGCCGACATACGTCCACGTATAACTGTAACTGCCCGGCGCGGAGCTCCAGTCGTACTCATAGGTTCCGGCGCGGCGTTCGTTCTCCGCTTTGAGCTCCTCTTTTTGATCATAATTGACCGTGTCCACCAGCACCCAGTGGTACTCCTTGGCCTCGGGCTGCTGCGGTTCCTCCTGCGTCACATCGGGCTGCTGCGATTCCTGCTCTTTTTCGCCGCTGCTGGAGAGCAAAATGGTGGTGGTCGGATACGATACCTTGAACGGCACGGTCAGGGCGGGGGTATCCTCGCCGGGCTTATAAAGCTCCACTCTGCTTGGTGC
>JAAYBB010000061.1 GCA_012719075.1 Clostridiales bacterium
GAAGTTTTCGGGGGACTGTACTGGGTGGTTTTGATCCTGCTGTCCCTGGCATTTCTCCCAAGGATCACCGCCCTGTTCTACACAAGAGATGGACAGAGCAGGCATTTTGGACCTGCGGTGCTGTTTTTTCTCTCTGTTCTTGCGCTGTATCAGACCGGCAATAACGCCTACCTGGTCAGCAACTTTATGAGGGATGAGGTCCTGCCCAAGACGCCCATGCTGGCCATCTATATCATGCTGGCGATTGTGGGCATCGAGGTGGTCTATTGTGGAGAAAAGGCGGTCAAGCGCCTTGCGCGCTGGATTGCGCCCGCCTTTACGTTCGGTGTTCTGTTGCTGGTCGCGCTCCAGATCGGGTGGCTGCTGGGGTGGCATCACATGGAGAAAATCCTGATGGACCTCCTTGCGGTTCCGCTCAGACCGGAGATGCTCAAGCCGGCCGCACTGTTGTTTTTCAACGGCATTTTCAAACCCTGGATTTTTTCGCCCATCTTTTTTCAGGAGATGGACAGGGCCACCTTCGTCAGCGCACAGCGCAGAGGCCTGCTGCTGTCGCTGGTGACGGTCCTGCCCCAATTCCTGCTACCGGTCCTGACACTTGGGGTCAATCTGATGCTGGCCTCCGCACACCCGTACTATGTCGCGGTCAACCTGCAGGTGTTCGGCTCCAGCCTCGTCAGGCTGGACAACGTGGCCGCCACGATTGTGCTGACCAGCCAATTTCTCGACCTCGGGTGTGGACTGCTGGTGGCCTGGTGGTTTGTGAAGGCGCTCCTTGGGAAATGGGCGGATCGAAAGCGGCGGGCCATCCTGCAGGCCGAGGTTGAAGCCGGCGCAGAGCCTTGAGCAGAGGCGTCAATACAGGCGTAAAAGAGCCCGGGCCGCGCGATGGCCGGGGCTTTTTGCCATGGCTGTGCACCAGGGCGGGATGGCTGTGACAAGAGAACCCAGTTGAGCTTGGGTTTTGCATTTTTGTGATCTTTTTTCCAAAGTATTCTTGACTTCCCTGCATCTTTGGTAGACAATAAAACTGTAAAATAGATCGGTCATTTTGTAATTTTACGATCATTTGGCGCACAAAAACAGGAGATGTTAAAACAGGCTTTGTTTCCTGTTTTTTAGAAAAATGAAAAGACTTTGACAAAAAACAGAAATTTTTGAGATTTTGAAAGGGGGTACCGGCCGGCAAAAAGGCATCGCTGAGAAGGGATCCGTTCAAAAGCGCAAGAGAGTTCATTCGAGCAGGTGTTGTGTGTTTGGAGGAAGGTAAAAATGAAGAGGACCCGGACGAGATGGACAAGGCTGGTCAGCCTGATGCTTTCATTTTTGATGCTGCTGTCGGCCGTCCCCATGCCGGCGCTGGCCTATCTGGCCGACAAGGTCACCGGCCTGAAGCTGACGCTGACCGACGGCACCGTGAGGCAGGTGGCCGACCCGACCTGGGAAGAGCAGTATCCAAACGGCGTGTTCGCCTTTGAGAACCGCGAGCTCACGGCGGCCGAGGGCGGCGCCGCCCAGATCATCAAGATCTACCGCCTTGGCGGTGCAAGCGGGCGGGCCGAGCTGAACATCTCTTACACACCGGCCGTCTCACAGGTGGGGGAGGACCTCCTTACATACAGCACCGCCGCCGGCCGGGACGACATCCTGATCGAGGTGGAGGACGCGCTGCCCTACGCGCAGTATCAGGCGCTGGGCCAGCCCCAAAAGCCCTTTGAGCCGGCGGTCCCGACCGAGGTGACCGGCAGCTTCGACGAGGAGCAGGCCGTCTTTACTTTTGCGCTTGAGGGCATCGCGGCGAAGGCCTACCAGTGGTACGTCTATTTCGGCGGGGACTGGAGCATGGCCGAAGGGGCCACCGGCGCGCAGCTCGAGGTGGAGGAGGCCTTTTCGCTTGAGCAGGGCTACGACTACATGTGTGTCTACACCGTGGACGGTGTGCAATACGGCTCCAATTCGGCGGCCGGCGACCGCTATGTCGCCGAGGTGGAGGAGGACGCGGAGCCCATCGACCCCTCTGCGCTGGCCGATCTGATTGCGCAGGAGCACGGGCAGACTTTCTCGATCCTGCCCATGGACGACGAAGAGGCCTATGCCGCCTATCTGTTTGAAATGGTCTTTGCGGACGGTGAGTGGGTCAAGGAAATCCGCATTTCGGCGCCCGAAAACGAGCTGCCCCAACCCGACCGCTTCGGCATTCTGCACCTCGAGAGCAGCCGCGGCAGCGAGCTGCTGGGCGAGGCCGACACCGTGACGGTTCACCTGCTGGACAACGACCAAAAGGGTCCCTCGGAGGTGGGCTTTGAAGTCGAGCAGGTCCAGGTGGACAAGTCCACCGGCAGCGCAAAGCTGCAGGTGGTGCGCACCGGCGACCTGTCTTACCCGCTCAGCTTCAACTGGCGGACGCAGGACGGCACGGCCGTGGCCGGCACCGACTACGCCGAGAGCAGCGGCAGCCTGGCCTTTTTGGGGGATGTGCGGGTGGCCGAAATCACGGTGCCGCTGATCGACGACGGCATTGCGGCCGAGGAGCCCCTCTCCTTTACCGTGGTGCTCGAAGAGCTGACCGGCGGGTTTGACGGCCTGGGCGTCTTCGGCATCGACTGCATCGAGGTGGCGTTGTACAACAGCGCCACGGCAGGGCAGGCAAACCTGGCCACGATCCTGTACGACGCCTCGCTGGTGGATGTCTCGGGCAAGGTCGAGTCTGCCGACCACGCGCTCGTGCAGCCCCGGCAGCCGGTGACGGGCGACGTGGTGGAAGACGGGGCGCCGGCGCACTCCGAACCGGCCGAGGTGATCTTCCCCGAGGAGGGCGAATACAGCACGCTCTCGTACAACTACCCAAAGCTGTCCTTCAACCGCAATCACATTTCGAACTACGACCAGGACTTCTGGAAAAACTACCTGATCCAGGTCCGCACCGGCACCAGCACGGCAACGCCGCCGTCCGATTCCAATGCGGTCGGGGCCTACCCGTGGATCGGCAATGCGCAGTCCTATACAGGGTCCAACAACAACGCCTATCAGGGGGTATATGCCAAGGAGTATGCAAACGCCTATTTCAACATCACGGGACTGAGCATGAAGTTCTCCCGCATCTATGCCACCTGGAAACCGCAGCACCGGATGAACTACGACAAGAACTTCATCCTGGCGCCGACCTTTGTCGTGTCCGCGGCAGGGATCAACAGCCAGATGCTGCACCAGACCCTGAAGACGCCGATCCCGTCCAACGGCAGCGGCGAAATGGACGACTACTACACCATGTCCTACTATGGGTCGGCGAGCGGCAACTTCGACATGACCAACACCAATCCCTTTATCGACTGGTATCTCAAGGTCACGCCGATGAAGGGCTACAAGAGCAACAACGATGGAAAGACCGGCGGCTACGCCGAGTCGGGCACCGACTACCTCGAGCTCCAGCGCAGGGTGTTCAACAACCAGTTCGGGCTGCGCATCTACACGGCCAACGACCAGAACACCCAGTACAATGACGTGGCGGGCGTGACGCTGCAGCCGTCCGACATCGCGCGGCTCAACGCCACCTCGACGCTGTACGACACCATCAAGCCGCAGGTGAGCATTGCGCAGGGAAAGGGCGGCGTAAACACGTACGGCCAGCTGTATGTCGGCACGACGCTGAACATCTCCACGCAGAACAGCGCGTCGTACCAGCCGGCCTATGGGCTGACGACCTCCAGCATTTACCTCACGCGCGTCAACAGCGACGGGAGCGAGACCATCATCAAGAACGGCGCGGATGGCATCAACCACAACAACCGCACCCTCGAGCTCTACTGGGGGAACGAGAACGGCAACGGCAATGCGGTGCTGAACGGCAACTACATCATCAACATCGCACTCGAGCGCAAGCAGGAGGTCGCGATCGAGCTGCTGCCGTCGGTGCCGCGCAAGGAGGACGGCATCGTCGCCGACGAGACCAGGCTTGGCGAGGCCTACGACATGCTGCGTGCGAGCAATGCCGGGCGGGGCGTCACGCTGACCTATGCCTGGCCCGAACGGATCTGGACCGACCTGCCGAAGGATCAGGAGCGGATTGTCTTCCGGCTGGCGGAATCGAACAGGGCGCTGCCGGACACGCTGCCCACCACGCGGCCGAACGGGTATACCAATACGTCATTTAAGCTGGACGACGTCACCAACCTGCAGGCCATCAACTTCAACCTGAGCCCCGAGGACGTCATCCTCTACAGCGGAATCGCCTACAAGGGCAACGAGACCATCAAGATCGAGCGAAACCACATGAACAACACCGTCATGGCCTTTCGCTACTACAACAAGGACTACCTGACCGCCCAGAGCATCATGGAGCCGATGATTTCGGACAGGGCGGTCTACCTCGACACCAACGGCAACGGCAAACTGGACGGCCACTTCAGCCTGGAGGACAACATTTTTAAGCCGGAGGGCGACGAGGTTGTCGGCTACCTGACCGAGGAGGCCTATGAGGAGGCCTACTTCGCGCCGGTCTACAGCGAGGCGCTCGGCAAATACGTCAACCACCTCGTGTCGGTCGAGTACACCCTCACGCCGCGCGCCTTGGCCATCCCGGACGGCGGCCGGGAGACCGACCGGGCCCAGGTGCTGCCGGTCATCACCACCGGCGCAAACAACGTCAATGCGCTGTCGAGGCTCACCCGCGAGCAGAAGGGGTACCGCTATGTGTACAGCGGACCGCTGACCGTTCAAAACGGCAGCGCGGTGACCAAGCCCTACGCCTCCGACGGGGTGTTGATGTACGGGAACGAGGCCTCGAGGCCCAACCTGGTCTACTTCTCGGCTGGCGGCGACATCAGCCCCGCCGAGCGCGTCGACTACGAATCGGGCTACACCTGGACGCCCGACTTCAGGGGAAGCCTGGTCTTCCCGTTTGCCAAGCCGGAGCCGGTCGTCATCGCCGAGAGTCTGGCCGGCAGCAACATCCCGATCGCCAAGGTCAACGGCCGGGACGCAAGTGGCGACTACCAGTACGAGGCCGGCGGCGTGGACAAGCTCAACGGCTACCTCGGCGCGCTGTGCGGCGTGGACACCTTTGCCATCGCGGTGCAGCAGCAGCCCTACCAGGCGGACGGCCAGACACTGCAGCCCCAGAATGGGCTGGCGGCGGTGCCGGTGCCCGAGGCCTCGCGCCTGAGCGGCGTCAAGCTGTTCCAGAGCGGCGCACACCTGCTCAAGACCGACTCGGGGCAGGACAAGGAAGATACCGACTTCGACGGGACCGGCAAGGGCGACCACCAGGAGTTCGGCATCGACATGGGGGTGGAGCTGCCCTCCATCAACATCGGCCTTTCCGACTATGTGACCATCATCCTGGACGGCTACGACATCGGCTTTGCCATCGGCATCCCGCTGGGCGGCATCAGCAAGACCAACACCGGCGGCACCTCGGAGGTCGAGAAGCAGAACCCGATCACCGCCAACAAGGAAAATGTCGGGAAGTTCAAAAACTTCTTCACCGGGCAGTTCGGCCAGCTCACCAAGTCGGACGCGCTGAACAAGGCCAAGGCCGAAAAGGCCAACCCGACCGGGGCGGCCGACGCCGACGGCAACCCGCAGATCGACAAGGGCAAGATGAAGTCCTCCAGCATGTCGGTCAGCTTCAACATGAGCCTGGGCTTTGTCTTCCGGTACAATCCGCTGGACAACGGCTACTACTTCGCACAGTTTGCGATCTCCATCGCGGTCGGCTTTGAGTACAAGTACCAGTACAGGCTGACGGTCTGCCCGATCGTGTACGTCTACGTCAAGGTGGGCGTGGGCCTTGAGCTCACGACCGGCCTTGAAGTGGTGCGCGAGGTGATCGAGAAGGAGTCCGGCAAGCTGGATCTCCCTTCGCTGGCCAGGGGAGGGGCCGACGGCTTTGAAAGCGGGGGCGCAGGCAAGCCCCTCTACGGAGGGCTCAACGACTACCTCGAGTTCAGGCCGGCCTTTAAGTCCTACAACCTCTACTTCACCGGCAAAATGCTGGTGCAGTTCAAGAACGAGGGGACCTGGGAGTCCATGGGCTTCATCGCCTCGGAGGAGAAGGACAGCCCTGTCAATGTGATCCTCCGGCAGCAGAAGGGCTTTGAGATCCCCTCGGCCGACCAGTTTGACCTCCGGCTGGTGGCGCTGGCCGACACCACCATCTACAGCATCGTCCCGATTGAAAACGTCAAGAGCGAGACCTACTGGAGCGGCATGAAGATTGCCCCCTCGGCCATGCTGGAGGCCGGCGCCGGCATCGGCGTGGACATGCTCAAGGTGGAGGTCTTCGCGCAGCTGGCCATCAACATGAGCATGACGCTCGGGCCCTACAACAAGGAGGCAAAGGAGATCCAGGCCTTCACCTTCAACGATTTTGCCATGAAGCTGGGCATCGGCGTCCGCGTGGTGCTGCTGTTCTTCAGCATCGAGAAGGAGGCCATCCAGTACATCCTCAACTATGAAAACGGCCGCAGCGGCGGCGGCGAGGCGCCCTGGATGCACGGCTACTCGGCGCTGGGCGGCGCCTTTGCCGAGATGTTCCCGCTGCCGGGTCAGGACAAGGGCAAGAGCGGCTACAGCAGCCTTTCGGCCGGGCAGGCCGACGGCGGCGCGAAGTACGGCATGCCGCTGCGCACGGACGGCAGCCAGCGCATCTATGACCTCGACGCCGACCCGGACGGTTACTCGACGCTGGCCTACAGCTCCACCGGTGCACCCTTCCAGATTTCGGGCTACCACGCGTCGGGCGACGCCTTTAGCCTGGCCGGCGGGCTGGTGACCGGAAACGACTACCGGATCGTCACGGTGGGTGAGGACAACTACCTGCTTTACCACTACGGGCGCCCCGGCGCCGATGTCGACCCCATCGACTCCACCATGCTGGTGCTCAGCAAGCTCGAGCTGGCCAGCGGGACCGGCAACTACGGGCTGGTCAACCCGATCGACCCGGGGAGCGCCGTCGAGTACATCCCCGTGGCCGACAACGGCACCGGCGACCTGGAGTTCTCGGCCTGGGTGGACCAGGCTGAGCAGCGCATCCACGTGGCCTTTGTGGACTATGTCACCACGGCCCAGTCCGAGCCGGCGGAGCCCACGGTGCCCAAGCATCCGGCCGACATCAGCATCGGCAACTATGCCGAGCACGTCGTCGCCTCGCCCGACCGGGCCGAGTACTACATCACCAAGGCCGAGTACGACGGGCTTGATGAGGGCGAACAGGCGAACTACACCGAGACCGAGGGCGAGGACGAGTACTACCACAGCCCATTCACCTCGCTTGCGCAGGCAAAGGCCGCCTACGACACCGACCTTGAAAACGCCGGCCGCAACCTGGCCTGGCGCAACTACTTCACGGCGCTGACCGATTACCAGGCCTATGTGGCCAACATCATGGCGCTCTCGGGCAAGAACACCCGGGTCCAAACCGCCTCCTGGCAGGTCGGCGACGACGCTGGCTTCTCGGCCGCCGAGCAAATTGCCGGGGACGATGCCGCCGGCACGGTCGGCACGCTGTTCTCGCCGCGCGCGGCGGGGGACGTCGTCTTCTTTGGCGAGGCCATCTATCACGGCAGCGAGGCCGAGTTGAACGCGGCGGTCGAGGCCTACCGGGCGTACCTCGGCCTGGAGGCCGAAGAAGAGGACTTCCGCCTCGACTACTACCGCAGCATGAAGCGGGTCTACGGCAAGCGCAACGCCATCACCATTTCGGCGCAGGGCGAGGACGGCAGCCGCTTTGCAGAGAGGGTCTACCTGACCGACGACGAGGCCGTTGACCGGCTGCTCGAAAACGTGGACCTGGCCAAGGTGGGGGACGACCACTACCTGGCCTACACCACGATGGAGGAGCGCTACGACGCGGGCGAGCTGGTCCACACCAGGCGGCTGCTGCTGCGCCGGGTCGACATTGACCGGTCGGCCAAGACCGTCACGCTGGGCGACCCGCTGCTGCTGCGCACGCTGGTCAACTACGACAACCCGGCCCAAAACGGGCTCGACGGCCTCTACAGCGGCAGCGCGATGATCGCGGACGGCCAGTACGCCGACCCCTACTTTGCCAACCTCAAGTTCCTCTCCGCCCGACTGGGCGCGCTGGACGGCGAGATCGAGGAGTTCGGCACGCTGGGCGACGAGGTCCCGCTCGAGACCTTCCTGCTCTTCGAGATGAACGGCAACACCTATGCGATCCCGCAGGCGGATCTGGACAGCATTACGGACCCCGCGCAGAAAAAGGGCCGCGTGATCCCGCTCTTCAGCCAGGAGATATACGGCGAGCTGGTCGGTGAGCCCGAATCGCCCATCGGCGCCGAAAAGTCGGGCACCACCGGCTTTACCGACGTGGTCATCGGCGCCGACGGCGACGGCCGCCTCTCGGTGATCTACGTGGGGCTGGTGCCCAACACCGCCCACAACGCCATCTACCTCTCGAACTACTACACCTATGAGGACGGGGACGGCAAGACCAGGCCGGGCTGGACACCGGGGCAGATTCTGGCCATGTACGACCTGCAGACCTATGAGGACGCCGTTGCAGGGGGCTGGACCGACGAGGAGACCCGCGCGGCCTACCTGAAGGGCATCACCGACAAAGCAGGCACCTCGGAGGCCAGGCAGTTC
The DNA here is from genome assembly GCA_012719075.1 of Clostridiales bacterium. GTDB lineage: Bacteria > Bacillota > Clostridia > Oscillospirales > Feifaniaceae > JAAYBB01. The sequence goes on from JAAYBB010000061.1 coordinate 8,608, forward strand.
AAGTTCTCCAACCTGCAGTACGCGCGCGGGCAGGCCAGCCAGTCGGAGGAAAAGGGCGTGAGTGCCCGCGAGGCCACGGCGCTGATCCTGGCCGAGGGCGCGATGACCACGCTGTTCATGGGCACCTATCCCGACGGCTTCGGCGGCGAGTACGAGGCCGTGACCCCGGCCTCCCTCTACGGCGATGTCGGCTTCTACGCCATCGCGTTCGGGCATGGGGACCAGGCCATCGGCGACGCCTCGATTCGGCTGCGCGACGGCTCCCTCAAGGCCGGTGCCAGCGTCTCGGCCAGCGTCTCCTTCAAGAACAGCGGCACCACCCGCATCCGCGCAAGCGACACGGAGCCGGTCACGGTCTCGCTGATGCAGGCCAGCGATCCCACCAAGGCGGTGGCACAGTGGCAGGTGGTCAAGAGCATCGACCCGGGACAGGAGGTCGTGCTGAGCGCCCTGGTCGAGATCAAGCAGGACGTCGAAGTGGGCGACGCCTTCTTCTTCAAGGTGGAGGAGGATGCCGACTATGCGGAGGACCACTTCCTTGCCCTCTCCACCGTCACCGACGACGAGGACAGCCCCCGCTACCTGATCGGACGCTACATCGTCAAGGAGCTGCCCGACCTCGGCTTTGAGCTGGGCTCCATCCGCTCGGTCGGCATCGACGCAGGCGGTCAAACCGTGCTGCAGACCGCGTTCTACGCCACCAACCGCGGCGCGGCGGAGGCCGAAGAGGTCTTTGCCCAGTTCAAGGTGCGCACGGTCGACAGCGAGGGCAACCTTGTCTACCGGCCGCTCGACCTGACCGGCAGCGCGTTTGAGATCGGCAACCAAAAGACGTTGGAAGGCTTCGGCCTGCTGGCCGAGACCAACCTCAAAAACGGCATTTTGAAGCTCGAAAGCACCGAGGCCGACGGCGACGGCTGCAACATCCAGCTCGGCCATGGCCGCTATGTGACCGGCACCTTCTATGCCAAGCCCGGCGACTACTGCCGCGACGAGGCGACCGGCACCGACGTCCTCGACATCCAGATCGAGCTGTTCCACAAGGGGGACACGTGCGATCTGGACGCCTCCGGGCTCTACACGGCCACCCAGACCCTGCCGGGCGGCCAGGTGATCCATGCGCACAACGAGATCTCCTCGATCAACAACGTGCTGCAGGAGCGGATCGGACACAAAACTTACTACAAGGTGGCCAGCGGCTTTACGCTGCCGCTCGGCACGCCGCTGATGCTGCCCATCCAGGTTGAAAAGACCTATGCCGGCAGCCTGAGCCTGCTGGTCAGCGAGGAGCCCAACAACGACGTCGAGGGCACGGCCGAGAAGTGCCTTGGCGTGCTGTACTACGACGAGCACCTGCACTGCATCGTGGTCTCTCCGGCCAGGCAGGGCAGCGGCATCATCCGCGTCGTGGACACCAGGACCAACAACCCCTACGACATCATGTTCACGATTGACGAGCCGGGGCAGGGCATCAACATCTTTGAGGACAACAGGCTCTTCAGCTTCTACAACGACGATGCCCGGGATGCCCAGGGCGCGTACCAAAACCCCTATGATCCCGAGGCGGCCGCGGGTACGCAGAAGTGGAGCTTCAACAAGGTGGGCGAGTGGGGCGATCCGTCCGCGGCACCCTACCGCGGCGACCTCACAAGGGGCGAGCGCGGCGCGCTCTTCACCTTCGACACGCTGGCCAACGAGATCAAACTGTTCTTCCAGGGCGACATCTCGGTGTCCAGCACCTACCCCGGCTTTGCGAGCAGGGCCTACACCGGCGCGGGCGGCGAGGTGTCGCAGACCATTACGTTCAACAAGAACGCCGAGACGACCTCGAGGCACCAGGTCACGGTTCAGGTGACCGGCGTCCAGGCCGACTTCGACCGCTACACCGAGGACTACGGCCGCGCGCCCACGCCGCTGCCGGCCGAGGATGCGATGGCGCCGCAGCTCTACTGGAGCCGGACCTTTCCCGACGTGGCCTCGATCGAAACCGGCGCGGGCCCGGTCGAGCTGAGTCTCTACGTCATCGACGAGTCGGGCATCGCCAGCCTGACCAGCAGCCTGCACAGCGACGACTACTCGATCGACAAGCGCTCGGACACCTTCTGGGTGCTGACCTGGCCGGTGTCCGGAAACGGGTCCCACAGCTTCACGGCGCTTGACGCCGGCGGCAACCGCACCAGCCAGACCATCCACGTGGGCTGGTTTGTGGACACGGTGTCGGGCAGCCCGGTCTCGACCGTGCCCTACCTCAGCGCGCAGTTCGAGGTGGACGGTGCGCCCTGGAGCGGCGGGCAGATCAGCGCCGCCGACCAGGAGAAGATCACGCTGAGCTATCGGACCAAGGCCGACGACGGCCAGCCCGATCCCGAGGGCGTCACGTTTGCGCGCCAGCAGGGCGTTTACGCGTACGAGGGCGAAGGCGATGCCCGCAAGGTCGTCGACTTCGGGTTTGAGGCACTCGACATCGAGGGCGGGAAGATTTCCAACAACGGCCTGTACCGCGTGACGGCCACCGATGCCGGTGGCTACTTCAACAGCGTGATCCTGCTGATGGACGGCATCGACGCCAACCTGCCGACCCTCCAGCTGCTGTACAAGGAGACCGAGGAGGGCAGGCCGGTCATCTCCTACCGCGCCGAGAAGGAAAACATTCAGACCCAGGGCTTTGGCGGCGGCAAGCCGGCCAACATCACGCAGCTCAAGGTCAACGGCGTCGCGCTGGGCGGCCTGACCCCCGCCAGCGTCCTGGTCGGGGACTGGGCGCCCGAAAACGGGCTCTACAGCGGCGCTTACGTCTTTGAGGCCATCGACGCGGTCGGGAACGCCAAGCGAGCCGAGATCGCCATCTCCGACATTAAGATCCACGCGCAGGAGGGGGCGCTGTCGCTGATCAGCGACTGGACCCAGGCCGGCGGCGAGGGCGGCATCCGGCTGGATGCCGGCAAGTTTGGCGGCGGCTGCTATGTGGTCAAGGACCCGCAGAGCAGCTATGAGGGCAGGTACGCCTACCTCTGCCTGCCCGAGGCCGAGGTTGGCGACGCGCAGAGCGGGGCCTTCTTCGAGGAGAACACCTTTACCCCCATCGACGGGACGGCGGCCATCGAGGGCCTGAGCGCCGGGAACTACGTCGTCTACATCGTCGACAACTGCGGCATGGGGGACGACTGCGAGAGCGATCCGCTGGCCGTCACGCTTGCGTTGCCGGCCGAAATCCTGAGCGAGGCCGTCACGGGCGCGCTGGAGGTCAGGGGCACCAGCCACCGCTCGGGTGTCATCAAGGCGACGGCCGCGGGCGGCATCCACGGCGCCCCCGCCCACCAGTTTGCCATCCTGCCGCTTGCGGGCGGGGATGCGCAGCTGCCGGCCAGCGACGCCGCCTGGGTCTGGCAGAATCCCGACAACTGGGACGACCGGAGAAGCCAGGCCACCTTTGACGGCCTTGTGCCCGGACAGTATCAGCTTGCGATCCGGGCGCTGTGCGGCAGCGATTCGGCGGAGCTCGACCTCCTCAAAGACAACCTTGAGATGCTGGCGCAGGCCGAGACCGAACTGAATAGCGCCACCAACGCGCAGAGCGCGCTGCTGGCCGCCGAACTGCTGTACAGCGAGGCCGCGGCGGCCTACGCCGAGAGGCCCAACGCAAAGAACGAGCAGAGCCTTGACATTGCGGAGGCGCTGTTGCTGCAGCTGATTGTCGCCGAGTTGACGCGGCGCGACCCGGATTCGGACGATCCTGCCCCGAGTCCGGCCGACCTCACGGTTGGCGACCTCGACGAGGCCAAGCAGGCCCTCGCAGACCGGATCGAGGCGCTTGGGAGCGCCCACGCGCTGGTCGAGGCGCAGGCCGGTGCGAAGCTCCAAGCCGTTGAGGAGGCGTCGGAAGACGCCTACGAGAGCGACCCCGCGCTCTACGACAACGCACTTGTGCTCACGGGTGTGGTCAGAAAGATCACGGTGGTTCCGCCGATTGACGCGCCGGTGCCGGGCGGCCCCGGATCGTCGACCGGGGAGCAGTCCCCGGTGGTCGAGCTTCCGAAGGACGGCTCGCCGCTGGACGAGAAGACCCAGGAGGCCGTCCGGGAGGCCAATCGGGAGCAGGACGTGATCCTGGCCGGGAATGGACTGGAAATTCTGATTCCGAAGGGGACGCTCGGGGAGGACACCGATGTCAACCGGCTGATCGTGGACCCCGGGCAGGCGACGGGGCGGCCCGGCCAAGTGGTGGCCTGTGTCGACGAGCAGGGCAACCTGCAGCTGGTGCGCTGGTCGGTGGTCACGGGCGAACTGGTCGGGTACGTCGTGGACCGGATCGGAGACTACCGGATCCTGGACAACGCCAAATCCTTTGCCGACCTTGGGGAACACTGGGCGCTTGAGGACATTCTGTTCATCGCCTCCCACGGCCTGTTTGAGGGCTATGCCGACGGACAGTTCGCACCTGATGAGCGCATGACCCGCGCCATGTTCGTCACGGTGCTCGGCCGCCTGGCCGGCATCGGGACCGGCGCCCCTGACGGTGCCGCCTTCACGGATGTGGAGGCAGGGGCCTGGTACGGCGACTTTGTCCGCTGGGCCAGTCAGCAGGGCATCGTGATGGGCTACGACGACGGCAGCTTTGGCGTCGACGACCCCATCACGCGCGAGCAGATGTGCGTGATCCTGATGCGCTTCATGCAGGCGTTCGGCATCGCGCTCGAGGAGACGCAGGACATCGCCTTTGGCGATGCCGACGCCTTCAGCGGCTGGGCGGCGGAGGCCATCCGCCACTGCGCGTCGGTCGGGCTGATCGGCGGCATGGGCGACGGGTGCTTTGATCCGGACGGCCTGGCAACCAGGGCACAGGTGGCGGCCATCTTCGCCCGCCTGATCCGGCTCCGGATTGCGCAGATCAACCCCTAGACCCATCAAAGGGCGCGCAAGGCCGAAAACGGCCGTCTGAACCACAGAGCAGCAGCCCCGCGCCATTTGGCGCGGGGCTGCTGCTCTTGAAGAAGGTGTCCCGGGCGGTTGGGCGCGCAGCCGGGCCATGCCCCCGTGTGCCGGGAAAACACCGTATTCAGTTGGGCATGTCACCGCAGACGGTCAACCCCGCACCCGTAAATGACCCGCTTTCCCCAAAAAAGAGCAGCCAGGGCACGCGGCCGGGCTGCTCTTTTTGCAGGGGAAAGTCAGGGTGAAAGGCGTGGGGTGCACATGGGGGCGCTCAAAAGGCGGTCACCACGCCGCCGCGCACCGCATAGAGCGAGGAGAGCCCCCTTGTCTGGATCACCGAGATCTCCTTGAAGGGGCAGCGCTTTTCGATCAGCTCCTTTAGGTAGAGCGCCATCTCCTCGTTTTTGACGTGGCTGATGGTGCACTGGGTGCCCAGCGCGCCCGGGTAGTGCTCCTTGATCAGCTCCGCCATGCGCTCCATGGTCTTCTTGACGCCGCGGACCTTGTCCAGCACCATGATTTCGCCGTTGCGGTCGGCCCCCATGACCGGCTTGATGTTCAACGCGTTGATCAGCGTGCCGGTGACCTTGCTCAGCCGCCCGTTCTTCATCAGCGAGTCCACGTTGCCCAGCATGAAGATGGTCTGCATCTTGGCGACAAACTCGGTCATGTGCCGGACAAGCGCGTCAAACGCCATGCCCTCCCTGATGCGCCGGGCGCACTCGAGGGCCAGCAGCGTCCCGCCCGCGCAGGCGCTCTTCGAGTCCAGCACGTGGATGCGCTCCGGCCGGTCCACCAGGTCCTTGGCGGCCACCGCGCTGGCGTAGGAGCCCGAGAGGTTGGCGGACAGCGTGATGACAAAGATGTGCTCGCCCTCCTGATAGTGCTCGGCAAAGGCGCCCGGGGAGGGGCAGGAGGACTTGGGCACGTTGGGGCTGCTCTCCATGGCCTGCAGGAAGTCGTCGAGCGGGAAGTGTTCGTCGTCCACGAAGTCACGGCCGTCCACGTGCAGGGTCAGCGGCACCGTGATGGCCCCGGTCTCTTCGATCTGGGCCGGGCTCAGGTCGCCGCCGCTGTCGATCACAAGCTTTATAGACATGGCACAGTCTCCTTTTTCATGGTCACCGCCGCCCAGGCGGGCGGGGCGGCCGCCGTTTTGATCGGCCGGCGGCTGCCGGCGAATTTCTCTGGGGTCAGCCCGGCATGCCGAGCGAGTAGTTGGGTGCCTCCTTGGTGATGTAGACGTCGTGCGGGTGGTTTTCCTTGAGGCCGGCGTTGGTGATGCGCACAAACTGGCCCTTTGTCTGCAGCTCGGCGATGTCGGCGCAGCCGCAGTAGCCCATGCCGCTGCGCACGCCGCCCATGAGCTGATAGATGGAGTCGGACACGGGGCCCTTGTAGGGGACGCGTCCCTCGACGCCCTCGGGCACCAGCTTTTTACTGCCCTGCTGGAAGTAGCGGTCGGAGGAGCCCTCGGCCATGGCCCCGATCGAGCCCATGCCGCGGTAGACCTTGAAGCGGCGGCCCTGGAAGATCTCCTCGTTGCCGGGCGACTCGTCGCAGCCGGCAAAGAGGGAGCCGGCCATCAGCACGTTGGCGCCGGCCGCCAGCGCCTTGACCAGGTCGCCCGAGTACTGCAGGCCGCCGTCGCCCACCACCGGAATGCCGTGCTGCGCCGCCACGCAGGCCGCGTTGTAAATGGCCGAGACCTGCGGCACGCCGATGCCCGCGATCACGCGGGTCGTGCAGATCGAGCCGGGCCCGATCCCCACCTTGATGGCGTCGGCGCCGGCCTCGATCAAATCCCTGGCCCCCTCGGCGGTGGCGATGTTGCCGGCCAGCAGCTGGCAGTCCGGAAAGGCCTGCTTGAGGCTTTTGATGCAGGTCAGGATGTTGCCGGAGTGGCCGTGGGCCGAATCCAGCACCAGCAGGTCGGCGCCGGCCTCGAGCAGCGCGGCCGCCCGCTCCAGCACGTCGGCGGTGACGCCGATGGCGGCGGCGCAGAGCAGGCGTCCGCCGTCGTCCTTGGCAGAGTTGGGGTAGGTCACCATTTTTTCAATGTCCTTGATGGTGATCAGGCCCTTGAGGTAGCCCTGATCGTCCACGATGGGCAGCTTTTCGATCTTGTGCTTCATCAGGATCTGCTGGGCCTCCTTGAGCGTGGTGCCCACCGGTCCCGTGACCAGGTTGTCCTTGGTCATGACCGTCTTGATCTTGACCGAGTAGTCCTCCAGGAAGCGCAGGTCGCGGTTGGTCAGGATGCCGACCAGCTTGCCCTCCTCGCAGATCGGCACGCCCGAGATGCGGTACTTGCTCATGAGCTCCTCGGCCTCCTGCACCGTGTGCTCGGGAGAGAGATAAAAAGGGTTGACAATCACGCCGTTTTCACTGCGCTTCACCTTGTCAACCTCGTCGGCCTGCCGCTCGATGCTCATATTCTTGTGAATGACGCCGATGCCGCCCTCGCGCGCGACGCCGATGGCCATCCGGGCCTCGGTAACCGTGTCCATCGCGGCCGACATCAAAGGGATGTTCAGCATGATTTTTTGGGTCAGTTTTGTCCGGAGATCCACGTCGGTCGGCAGGATGTCCGACCTTGCCGGGATCAGTAGAACGTCGTCAAAGGTCAGTCCCTCGTAGAGGAACTTCTCACCTACAGTGCAGTTGAGCATAGCAACCCCCTCGCCTTCTCAAAAGATAACACCGCCATCGCGGAAAGAGCTGATAATTTAAGTATTTATTATAGTCGCTTTGCCCCTAAATTGCAAGTTAAACCTGCGGACAGGCGCGGCGGAGCCAAAGGGGCCGCGGCGGGCGGACAAACGCCCGTGTAAAAGGGTCCAAAGGGTGTTTTACCCGCCGGGGACCTGCTGCAGCACGCTGACAGCATCAAAATGCGAGGCGCATAGCCTGTGCCGGGCGCGCCATCCTAACGATACAGACCAAGTTTAAAGGAGGCGCGTTTTGAACGACACGCAAAGGGGCCTGCTCGCGCTGACCGCCACCGTCTATGTCGCCTTCAATCTGCTGGAGCTCTTCGGGCAGGCGGGCCGCCTCTCAACGCTGCTCAAATACGCCGGCGTGCTGCTCTGCCTGTTGGTGGCGCTGCTCTCGGACACGAGGCGGGTCAACCCGGCCGACCACCGGGCGCTGCTGCTCGGGCTCACGCTGACGGCGCTGTCCGACACCTTTTTGCTCTTCAGCGAGCTGCTCTGGGTGGGACTGCTCTGCTTTTGCCTGGTCCACCTGACCTATATCAGGCGGGTGAATCCCATCGCCTTTGTCCCCCTGCTGCTGGCGACACTGGCGGTGCTGCTGCTCCTGCTGGCGGCCGAGTGGCTGGCCGTCGGCCCGCCGCTGATCCTGTCGCTGGCCGTGCTCTACGCGCTGCTGTTTGGGCTGGACCTGCTGTTTGCGCTTCGTGCCGCCCACCTGCCACAGTCGACCCAGCGCGTGCTGCTGGCGGGGCTTGTGCTGTTCGCGCTCTGCGACCTCAACGTGGCCGTCTCTCACCTTGCCACGGGCGCGCTGCAGCAGGCGGCGTCCAGCCTGATCTGGATTTTTTACCTGCCGTCGCAGGGCCTGCTGGCGCTGAGCGGCATCCGGTTTGCGGGGGCCGCCGAGCAGCGCACTTGATCTGCATCGCGCCAGGGCGGTATAATGGTTAAAAAAGGGGGGATGGCCCATGCTGGACATCATGCGAAACCGCAGGAGCATACGCAAATTCAAAGACCGGCCGGTGGAGCCGGCGCTGTATGAGCAGCTGATCCACGCGGCGCTGCTGGCGCCCTCTTCAATGAACAAGCGGCCGGTCGCGCTTGTCGCGGTGACCGACCGGGCGCTGATCGGCGCGCTGGCCGCCTGTAAAAACTTTGGGACCGCCGCGCTGGAGACGGCGCCGCTCGTGTTTGCGGTGACCGCCGACAGCGCCCTCAGCGATGTCTGGGTGGAGGATGCCTCGATCGTCGGCGCCTACCTGCTGCTGATGGCCGAGGTGCTGGGCCTCGGCGCCAACTGGATTCAGATCCGGCGGCGCAGCAGCGGCACCGAGGACTCGGAGCGCGCCGTGCGCAGCCTGCTGGGCATTCCCGAGCGCTACGGCGTGGTCTGCCTGGTCGCGGTCGGCCACCGCGACGAGCACAAGGCGCCGGCCGGCGAGGAGGTCCTGCACCGCGGGGCCGTCCACCACAACCGGTTTCAGGCGCCGGCCGATCTGTGTTGAAAAGGCGATTGACAAGCGGCGCGCCGCTTCTCTATACTGGAGCAAGATTTCGCAACACGAAAGGAGTGCTCGTATGCAGGTGACAGGGAAGGTGACCTTGCCGGCCGGCAAGAGGGTCGCGGTCAACATCGGTTGCGATTTTGACGCGTTTACCGTGTGGATGACCACCTTTAACGAAACCTCACAGGCCTACATGTCAAGGGGGGAATACGGGGCGGAGGTCGGCGTTCCGCGCCTGCTGAAGCTGTTTGAAAAGCATGGGGTCAAGGCCTCCTTCTGCATTCCGGGGCACACGGCCGACACCTTTCCGGATGCCTGCAGAAGCATCATCGCGGGCGGCCACGAGGTGGTTCACCACGGCTATGTCCACGAAAACCCGGCCAAGCTGTCCTACGACGAGGAGGTCGAGGTCATCGAGCGCGGGCTGGAGTCGCTCGGCCGGCTGGGCGTGCAGCCCCGGGGCTACCGGTCTCCGGGCTGGGACTTCAGCGAGAGCTCGATGGCGCTTCTCGAGAAGTATGACTTCTTGTACGACTCCAGCCTGATGGCCAACGACTTTTACCCCTACAAGCCGCGCTACGTCGGGGTCAACCTTGACCGCGCCAACACCTTTGGCGAGCCCTCGAAGATCATCGAGCTGCCCGTGACCTGGTTTCTCGACGACTTCCCCTATTCCGAAAAGGTCAACTCCCGGGACGGCCTGCGCTCTCCGTTTGAGATGCTCGAGATCTGGAAGAGCTATTTCGACTACGCCCACGACAACTGCGAGGGGGCCTGCGTCATCTTCACCACCCACCCGCAGACCATCGGGCGCCCCCACAACATCCAGATGCTCGAGCGCCTGATCGAGTACCTCAAGGGCAAGGACGTCTGGTTTGCCACGATGGAGGAAATTGCGCAGGCGACCGTGTTTTAAGGCTTCGACATTTCCCAAACCAACAGCCCCCGCTGTGAGCGGGGGCTGTTTTATAAACAAGTGTTCTGTTTACAACCTCCCGGTGCCGGTGTATACTGTAACCAGAAAAGGGATGGTGAGCACATGCAGACATCGCTGTACGACGACCGCAGCCTAGCCAATCCGCTGGCCAGCCGCCTGCGCCCGAGGACGCTGGCGGAGTACGTGGGCCAGCAGCACCTCGTCGGCGAGGGCATGGTGCTGCGCCGGCTGATCGAACAGGACCAGATCCCCTCGATGATCTTCTGGGGGCCGCCCGGTGTGGGCAAGACCACGCTGGCCCGCGTCATCGCGGGCAGCACGCAGGCCGTCTTCATTGACTTCAGCGCCGTCACGAGCGGCATCAAGGAGATCAAGGAGGTCATGACCCGGGCCGAGAACAGCCGCCGCCTCGGCGAAAAGACCATCCTGTTCATCGACGAGATCCACCGTTTCAACAAGGCACAGCAGGACGCCTTTTTGCCCTTTGTCGAAAAGGGCAGCATCATCCTGATCGGCGCCACCACCGAAAACCCGTCGTTTGAGGTCAACTCGGCGCTGCTGTCGCGCTGCAAGGTCTTTGTACTGCACCCGCTGACGGCCGAAGACCTCGAAAAGCTGCTGCAGAACGGCCTCGAAGACCCGCGCGGCTTTGGCGGGCAGTCAATTGCCATTTCACCGGAGCAGCTCGGCTTTCTTGCGCAGTTTGCCAACGGGGACGCGCGCGTGGCGCTCAATACGCTCGAGATGGTCATCTTAAACGGCCAGGTCGAGGGGGAGACCCTGTGGGTGACCGACCGGATCATCGAGCAGTGCACCAGCAAGAAGTCGCTGCTCTACGACAAGGGCGGCGAGGAGCACTACAACCTGATCTCGGCGCTGCACAAATCGATGCGCAACTCCGACGTCGACGCCGCCGTCTACTGGCTGGCCCGCATGCTCGAGGCGGGGGAGGACCCGCTCTACATTGCGCGGCGCATCACCCGCTTTGCCAGCGAGGACGTCGGCATGGCCGACAGCCGGGCGCTGGAAATTTCGGTGGCGGCCTTTCAGGCCTGCCACCTGATCGGCATGCCCGAGTGCAGCGTCCACCTGACCCACGCCGTGACCTACCTGTCGCTGGCGCCCAAGTCCAACGCGCTGGGCGCCGCCTACCACAGCGCAAAGCGGGACGCGCTGGGCATGCTGGCCGAGCCGGTCCCGCTGGTCATCCGCAACGCGCCCACCCGGCTGATGCAGGAGCTCAAATACGGCGAGGGCTACGAATATGCCCACGACTACGAGGAGCACCTGACCGGCATGCAGTGCCTGCCCGACAGCCTCGAGGGGCGGGTCTACTACCACCCCACCGACCAGGGCAGCGAGGCCCGCGTGGCCGAGCGCCTGCGCCAGATCAAGGCGCTGCGCGCACAGATAAGGGCGCGTGGGAAGGGCGGGGGCTAAAGGGCGGGCCGCCGCAGCGAACCAGGGCCACCCCGCCATCGGCAAACTGAATATGGCCAAAACAAATCCGCATGCTCTCGGGCGAGAACATGCGGATTTGTTTTGGCCTGGGGCCTATTCACCGCCCGGCCATGCGCTAATCACGATGGGCTGCCATACAAAAAAATCAATCATTTTATCAACTATACGCCCTTTTACAAACGAGGCACCAGCTTTGGCGTTTTTAACACCGGCTACGGCCTGGCCCTGCTGATCGGCTCGGCGCTGATGGGCCGGCTGTACGACCTCAGTCAAACGGGGGTCCTGATCGCCTTTACCTGCGCGGCAGAGACAATCGCCGTCTTCCCGTATGTCAACATGATTCGCACGGTAAAAGCGGCAAGGGAGATGGAGGCGGCCGTGTAGCTGCAGCGGACTTTGAGAGGTTGGTTTTGACCTAAACAGGAAAAGGGCAATCTTCATCGCATGTGACATTGAATTACCAAACCGCCCGGCCCTGCGTTGACAGGGCCGGGCGGTTTGGCGTTCTCATGAACTGCCATGGCTCACGGCAGCTCAATCGCGCGGTTCAGGCTGAACGAGTAGAGAATGCAGCACTTGACCGGCCGGCCGCTCATGCGCCCGTAGGCCAGCTTGTACAGCTCGAGCTGGCGGCGGTAGCGCTGCAGCAGCACCTGCTCCGACACCACGCGGTCGCTCTTGTAGTCGACGATGACGTCGCCGTCCTGCTCCTGGAACACGCAGTCGATCATGCCCTGCAGCAGCAGCTGCTCCCCGGCCGCCTCGGGCGGCGTCTCGGGGAACAGCAGGCCGGCCGGGCAGAGCTGGATGACCTTGAGCTCGCGCGAGAGGGCCTTTGCGCGGGTCATGCGCCGGAACAGGTCGCTCTCTGTAAAGGAGATTACCTTGTCAAGCGGGATCAGCGCCCGCTGGCGCTCGCTCAAAAAGCCCTTGCGCACCAGCTCGTCGATCTCGGCCACGGGGTCGGCGGCCAGGCGCTGCAGGTAGCCGTACTGCACCAGCTCGTGTAGCGCGGTGCCGATTTCGGCGGCCGAGGCCGGCCGCTGCTGCAAGAAGTCCGGGTGCCGCAGGCTGCTCTGCAGCCGGTAGGCCGCCAGCAGCGCCCCCTGCGGCAGGTCGGATTCCTGCGGGGTGCCGAGGTCGCTCAGGCGGGTCACGGTCAGCTTGGTGGGCAGCAGCGAGGCGGCGGCGTTTCCGCAGGGGGCCAGCTGCGCCGAGAGGTCCTGCGGGACCGGCCGGCCCTGCGGCACGGCCGCGGGCGCCGCGTGCGGCGCAACAAGCGGTTCCGGCAGCGCGGGCGGCAGCAAGTTCAGCGTGCAGGGGCAGGGCAGCGGTGCGGCCGGCGGCTCCAGGCCGTAGTAGTCGCACAGCGCCGCGCCGGGCTCGGTGGCCTGCAGGGCCAGCAGCAACATGGCGGCCGGGCTCTGGGCCCCGGTGAGCTGGGCCGGGTGCAGCAGGCCTTGCCGGAAGATGGCCGGCCCCATGCGCGTGACGCTGCCGCGCGCCAAGGAGGCGTCGGCAAACAGGATCAGCCGCTCTCTGGCCCGGGTGACCGCGACATAGAGACAGCGCAGCTCCTCGGCCCGGCTCTCGCGGTTCAGCCGCTGGCGCACGGCGGCCCGCTGCAGCGTCTCGAACTCCACCATGCGCGCGCCGTCCCGCCGCTTGAGGCCGATGCCGACCTCGCTCTGGACCTGAAAGCGCCGCTGCAGATCGACGGTCGAAAAGCCGTGCGCCAGGTCGCAGAGCAGCACGATCGGGTACTCGAGTCCCTTGGACTTGTGGATGCTCAGAATGCGCACGGCGTCGCCGCCCTCGGCCAGGCGCTTGGCCGCCGGCAGGTCCCGGCGGTTGCGGCAGAGCCCCTCGAGGTAGAGGTTGAAGCGGAAGAGGCCCTTGAAGGCGGTCTGCTCGTACTCGGCGGCATAGCGCTGCAGCAGCCGGATGTTGGCCAGCCGCAGGTCGGCCAACGGCATGGCCGCCGCCACCGAGAGGAAGCCCGTGCGCTCGAGCAGGCGCGAGAGCAGGCGCTCGACCGGCTCCTGCGCGGCCAGCGCGCGGAACTCCCCGAGGTGGGTCAAAAAGAGGGCGGCCTTTGGCAACGCCTTGGCGGCCGCCTGCACGCAGTGGTAAAAGGCGGCCTCCTCGGGCAGCGCAAGGCGGATTTCGGCCAGCTCGTCGGCCGTGATGCCGTAGATGGGCGAGCGCAGCACCGCCGCCAGGTGGACGTCCTGCAGCGGGTTGTCGATGACCTTGAGGTAGGAGAGCAGGATGGAGATCTCCTCCCGCTCGAAAAAGACCTCTTCAGCGTCGGCATGGGCCGGGATGCCGGCCGCCAGCAGGGCCTGCTCAAACACGCCCGCGCGGCCCCTGACCGTGCGCATCAGCAGGGCGATGTCGCCGGGCCGGGCCGGGCGGTCCCCGCCGGCCCCGTCGGAGAGGCGCTCTTCCGCAAGCAGCCGTGAGACGCGCCGCGCCACCAGCGCCGCCTCCCGCTCGAGGCCGGCCGGCGCGGCGTCCTCCTCCCCGTCCATGTCCAGCTCGTCCTCCGGCAGGGGCTCCGGCGGCCGCACGATCAGGTTGAGCTCCACCGGCCGGTCCTGCGCCGGGTCGTAGGCCGTGGCGCCAAACTGCAGCGCCTCGCCCTCGTAGGACAGCCCGCCGAAGTCCTCCTGCATGGTCAGGCTGAAGAGCACGTTGGCAAAGTCCAGAATCGGGGCGCGGCTGCGGAAGTTGCGGTTGAGCGCGCACTGCTGCTGCGGCGCCTCCCCGCCCCCGGCGGCGGGGGGAAAGCGGTGCTTTTTCTCGATGAAGATTTTCGGCTCGGCGCGGCGGAACAGGTAGATGCTCTGCTTGGCGTCCCCCACCAGAAACAGGTTGCGCCCCTCGCGCGAGAGGCAGGTGAAGATCGCGTCCTGCAGCGCATTGGTGTCCTGGTACTCGTCCACGAGGATTTCGCGGTACCGGCGCGAGAGCGTCTTTGCCAGCGCGGTCGGCCGGGGAGCGCCGTCCTGCCCGCCCTGCTCCACCAGCAGCGCGTAGGCGTAGCGCGAGAGGTCCTCGTAGTCGAGGATGCGCCGCTCCCGCTTGGCCTGCGAAAAGCGGCGCTCGAGCTCCAGCGCAAACGAGGTGGTGGCCTCGATGGCCGGCAGCAGCGCCGCGGCGTCCTCGTCGGCCTCGGCGCGGGTCAGGAAAAAGAGGTCCCGCCGCATGCGCAGCAGGCAGCTCTTGACCTCGTCCCGCAGCGCCGTGACCCGGGCTTTGAGCACCGGGTCGGCGCCCCGCGCGGCCGCAAAGCGCGGCATGCTCCAGGTCCGCAGGCTGTGGACAACCGAGTCAACGTCGGCCTCCATGTGCGCCTCGATGAAGTCGAGGTCCCGCCCCAGCTCGAGCAGCGCGGGCAGGTACTTCTCCTCAAGCGGCGGGTCCAGGCGCGCAAGCGCCCCGGCGCGCGCCAGCAGCAGCCGGGCATAGTCGACCTGAGTGGCGGCGGCCAGCAGCAGCTCCTGCACATAGGGGCGGTCACACCAGGCCGGCGGGTCGCGGTAGAGGGCGCACTGCCGGGCCAGCCACCTGTCGGGGTCGGGTACCCCCTTGAGCTCGCCGCGCAGGCGCAGAACCACCTCGACAAAGCGGGCGTCGTCCCGCGCGGCCGAGAAGTACTCCGCCGCCGCGAGAAAGTCGGGGTCCCCGCCGGCATAGCGCTGCTCGAGCAGCGCCGACAGCGTCTCCTCGAGCAGCAGCTCGAGCTCGGTCTCGGGCGCGATGCGGGCGGCCGGGGAAATTTCGAGCCGGTCGGAAAACTCCCGCACGAGCTGGTAGTAAAAGCTGTCGATGGTCTCGAAGTGGGCCTGGGGCAGCAGCGCCAGCTGGCGCATGACGCGGCGGTCGCCGGGCCGCCGCTCGAGCTCGTCGTACAGCGCCGAGGCCATCTTCTCGCGCAGTTCGGCCGCGGCCGCCCGCGTGAAGGTCACGACCAGAAACTCGGTGACGTCGACGGGGTGCGCCTCGTCCAGCAGGCGGTCGAGGATGCGCCGGACCAGCACCGCCGTCTTGCCCGAGCCGGCCGCCGCGGTCACCAGCAGCGAGCCGCCGCGGTGCCGGATGGCGGCCTGCTGCTCGGGGGTGGGCAAAAATTCAGACTTGGCCATGCTCACCCTCCCTTGCGGCGGCCTGCCGCAGCACCGCCCGCCAGAAGTCGGCGGCCGACAGCGCGGCCGGCGTGCGCTCCTCGCCCTCCCAGCGGCAGACCGGGGCCATGTCGCAAAAGCGGCAGGCGTCCACGCCGGCGCGCCGCCGGTCGCGGATGGGGTTGACCGACACCTGGCCCTGCTGCAGCGCCTGCGCGGTGTCTCTGAGCAGCTGTTCGATGTAGACCTGCAGCGCGCCGAGCTCCTCGAGCGAGGCCAGCGAGGAGCCCCTGCGGTCGATCTGCAACACGCCGTCCCGCTCCCTGGCCGAGACCGGCAGGTGCTGAAAGCGGCCGCTCCTGTCCATGGCCAGCAGCACCTCCTCGCGGTCCAGCAGCAGGCCGTTGCGCCGGATCAGCTTCTTGCGCTCCCGCTGCAGCGCCTCGTCGTCGATGGCGCGGTCGTCGGCCGAGACGATGTCCAGCCGCACCGGCGCATAGACCACGCCGGCCGGCAGCAGGTTTTCGCCGTAGCGCTGCTGCCCGTTTTGCAGCAGCGCGCTGAGGTAGAGCAGCATCTGCAGGCCGATGCCCTGGTACAGCTCGCCGTACTCGAGCTGGCGCAGGCCGGTCTTGTAGTCCACCACGCGCAGGTAGAGCGCGCCGTCCTTGCGGTAGCCGTCCACGCGGTCGACGCGGCCGGTCACGACGACGGCCTGTTCGCCTTCGCCATAGCGCAGCGGCGGGATGTCGCGGCCGACCGCCAGCTCGAGGTCGAGCGGGCGAAAGTCGCTGTTTTTGAACTCCTCGATCAGCAGCAGCAGGTAGTCGCAGAGGATGCGGTTCAGCCGCGAAAAGAGGTAGGCAAAGCGCGCCGGCCGCTCGGCCAGGTCGGGCAGGTGGCGGGCCTTGTACTGCTCGACGGCCTCCTCGACCAGCGGCGCGATGTCGGCCGGGGAAAGCCGCTCGGCAAAGTCGGGGCCCGCGCGGCCAAAGAAGGTCTCGAGCACCTCGTGCATGAAGCTGCCGACCTGCAGCGCGTCGAGCTCGCTCTTGCGCCGCGGCCTCAGGCGTAGGCCGTACTGACAGAAGTAGGAGAAGTTGCAGAGTGTAAAGCGCTCGAGCGAGGTGGGGGAGAGGCTGCCGGCTGGCCCGTAGAGGCGCCGGAGCGCCGGCGCATGCAGGCGGCTGGGCGCCGAGCGGCCCCGGTCGCAGGCCGCGCGGACGGCCTCGATGCGCGCGCGCTGCGCGGGGTCCTTGGAGAAGTGGGCGAACAGCGCCTCGGCGAGCGGGTCCCGCTCGTCCAGCGCCAGCAGGCGGTCAAAGGCCTGCCCCTCCGACTGCAGCGCGGCCGGGTCGGCCAGCAGCGGGCCGGCGTCGAGCGCCGTCAGGCCGGGGAAGAGCTGCAACAGATTTTGCAGGTAGGGGGAGGGGCGGCAGGTCTGCCCGGCCTGGTCGAGGGCGTAGGTGACGACCAGCCGGTCGGTCGGGGCGGTCAGCGCCAGGTAGGCGTAATGCTGCTCGTCCAGCGCGCTCTGCGCGGCCTCCTGTGCTAGGCGCAGGTCGTGCAGGCGCAGCAGGCCGCGCTCCTGCTCGCTGAGCAGGCTCTCGGCCGAGAGCAGCATCGGGAAGCGGTCGGCGCAGAAGTCCAGCACAAAGGCACAGCGCACCGAGCGGGGCAGCAGCCGGTCGGTGCCCAGCACCATGACCTGGTCGACCGTGGCCGGGATGACCCCGAGCCGGGTCTGGGCGGCCGCGATGCGCAGCAGCTCCACGTAGCGGCGGGGCGAGATGCCCGGCTCGGCCAGCGCGGCCATCTGCTCGAGCAGCGTCGCCACGGCCTCCCACACCTGCTCGTATTCCAGTGCCTCGGCCTCGCGGCCGTCCGCGCGGCAACGCTCGATGGCCTGCGCGAGAATCTGCTCGGCGCCCAGCTGCTCGAGCAGCCGGTGGACGGCGGTTGAAATCGCCAGCGCGCCGCCCTGCGCGATGTCCCGCTCAAAGCGCAGCAGCGGGTCGACCGCCTGCCGCCGCATGGTCTCGAGGTCGGCCAGCCGCGCGCGGGCCCGCTGGTCAAAGCGGCCCTCGGCGCCGTCGGGGTGCAGCGCAAAGGGCCTGCGCCAGCCGCCGCGGCTGATGTCCCAGGCGTAGGCGTAGTTTTCCAGGTGGTCCACCTTTTCAATGGGCAGGCCGGCCAGGCCGGTCTTGAGGTAGGTGAAGACATCCTCGTAGGCAAAGCCGCCCAGCACGCAGGAGAAGGCCGCAAAGATCAGCATCACCAGCGGCTTGGAGGTCAGCTCCACGCGGCGGTCGAGCTGGACCGGGATGCCGAACTTGGCAAACACCGCCTCGAGCAGGGCCGGGTCGGGCGGCGCCTGCCGCACGACGACGGCGACGTCGCGCCAGCGGTACCCCTCGCTGCGCACCAGCCGGCAGATCTCGGCGGCGACGCAGCAGAGCTCGTCGTAGTGGCTGTCGGCCCGCAGCAGCGTGAGCGCCTCCGGCGCCCCCTCGAAGGGGTTGGGGTTCGGGCGCAAAAACTGGCGCTCCAGGTGGTGCAGCTCGGCCGGCAGGTCCGGCCGCTGCGCTGCGCACAGGTCGGGCTTGAGGCCGCAGCCGACCTCCTGTGCCAATTGGCGCAGCCGCTCGGCGGTGTGCAGCGCGGCCGAAAAGACCCCTTCCGCGTCGCCGAAGGGGTCGGCCAGCAGCGAGACGGTCACCTCGCTGCCCGAGGCCAGCATGCGCTCGACGGCGCTGAGCTCCTGCGGCGTAAAGCCCTTGAAGTGCGTGATGAAGACATCGGTGCGGTCGAAGATGTTGTGCTCCCACAGCAGCTCCACGGCGGCGTCCAGCGCAAACTGCGCGCAGAGCGCCCCCTCCCCGATGCGGGCGAGGTAGGCGGCGTAGAGCAGCGAGAGGTCGCAGAGCTTGTCCCCGAGCTCGGCATCCGGCAGGTCGCCGCAGAGCCGCCGCAGGTCGTCGGGGTCGACGCACTGGGCGGAAAACTCGTCGAACTGGCGCTTGAGCTGCTCGATGAAGTCGGGCTTGAGTGCGGCGTTTTGATAGTGGCGCAGGTGGGGGCGCGTGGCCTCGACCGCGCCCGAGAGCAGGATGCGGGCGCCGCCGTCGGTCAGCAGGCGGCGGTTCCGCCCGCCCAGTCGGCGAAAGACGTAGTCGGGCAGCCGCCGGAAGCTGAGCACCTCGAGCCAGAGCGGCAGCCCGTCGCCAAAGCGCTCGAGCAGATGGCGCTCGGCGGTCAGCGAGAACTGCTCCGGCACGATCAGCAGGCACCTGCGCAGTCCCTCCCGCTGCTTCAGCAGCGAGAATAGCCGCTCCTCCCGGTCGCTGTCGGCCGTGCCGAACAGCAGCTGCAACATCAAAATTCCCCCTTGTCCGGCGACGGCGGTAAAGACCACCGAGTCTGTGGCCGTTCGTTTTCGCCCCCATTATACCAAACCGCGCGCAAAGGGGGCAAATGGTCTTTTGGGGCCGAGGCGCCCGGCCCGCTGCCCGCCCTTTTAAACAGGTTTTCAAAAATCTGGTCGAAGATTGTATTCTATGGCGCCGTGTGATATAATCATCTCTGTTTTGCATCGCTGAACCGCATCCATCAAATCATCTGTGCCGGGAGGAATGACGTGTGACCGACAAGCGGCGAATGGCCCTGTTCATGCTCGTCAACGTCATGTTCAACATCGGGGCCAACTGTCACCACCCCAACACGCCGACGCTGTTTAAAAATCTGGGGCTCCCGGATTACATGTTCGGCTATGCGCTGGCCGCCATGCTGGTCATGAACTTTTTGTTTTCGCCCTTCTGGGGCAAGCTCAACACCTACATCAGCAGCAAGTTCTGCATGCTGGTGGCCTGTGGCGGCTACGGCCTCGGGCAGCTCTTTTTCGGGCTTGCGCGCACGAGTGGGCAGTTTTTGTTTGCGCGCGCCTTTGCCGGCGTCTTTTCGAGCGGCGCCTTTGTCAGCATCATCAACTATGTGGTCAACACCTCGGAGGACGGCGAGCGCGGGACCAACCTGACCGTGACCGCCACGATCCAGTCGGTGGCCGGCGCCTTCGGCTACTTTGTCGGGGGCATGCTCGGGGAGATTTCGGCCTTCTTTGCCATCGCCTTTCAGAGCGTGCTGCTGGCCTGTTGCGGAGTCTTCTTCCTGCTGGTCTGCAAAAACGACGCCAAGATCTCCCTCAAGGAGGTCAAGACCCGCCAGCTGGTCCGCGAGGCCAACCCCTTTGCGGCCTTCATGGCCAGCGGCGAGTTCATGACCTTTGCGCTGGCCATCTTCTTTACGGTCTGCACGCTGCACGCGATGGGACAGACCGCCTTTGACCAGTCCTTCAACTACTACTTAAAGGATCAGTTCAACTTCTCCTCGGGCTACAACGGCGTGCTCAAGGCGTTGATGGGCCTGATTACGCTGCTGGCCAACAGCACCCTGTGCATGTACCTGATTCGGCGCACCGATGTGAACCGCTCGGTCATCGGCGTGCTGTCGGTCTGCGCCGTCACCATGCTGGCCGTGATCTTCCAGCAGAGCATGATCCCCTTTGTGGTGCTCAACGTCATCTTCTACGCGCTGGCCGCCTCGGTGGTGCCGCTGATCCAGAGCATCGCCGCCGATTCGGCCAAGGGCAAGGACAGCAACCTCGTCATGGGCTTTTTCAACGCCATGAAGTCGCTGGGCGGCATCCTGGGCGCCATGGTGGCCGGCAGCTTTTACGCCATGAATCCGATCTACCCCTTTGTCTTCAGCTTTGCAGCGATGCTGCTGGCCACGTTCTGTGCGGCCTCCTACTACCGAAAGACAAGGAAGGCGCCCGCGCCCGAACCGGCGGGCGTGCAGGGGGGATGACAGCCCCGCTGTGTCTGTGATACAATCAAAAAAAACAGGCGGGAGGGTTTTGGCATGGGTGCGACCATCTGGTACCTCTATCACAGCGGCTTTGCGCTGCGGACCGAAGGGCATTTTCTGATCTTTGACTACTGGAAGATGGACCCCAGGGGTGGCGGGCTTGCGCAGGGGGTCATCAACCCCGCCGAGCTTGCGGACCTGGACGTCATCGCCTTTGCCTCCCACGCGCACGGGGACCACTACAGCCCCGAGCTGCTGCGCCTGGGCGAGGGCATCGCGCGCTACCGCGTGGTGCTCTCGGACGACATCCGGCCGGCGCCCGGCGCCCTGATGGTCGGGCCGGGCCAGCGGCTGGAGCAGCCCGACTTTGTGCTCGAGACGCTGGACTCCACCGACGAGGGCGTGGCCTTCCTGCTCGAGATCGACGGCCTGCGCATCTACCACGCCGGCGATCTCAACTGGTGGCACTGGGAGGGGGAGCCGGAGCCCTACAACACCGGCATGAAGGAAAAGTACCAGGCGCAGATTGCCAAGCTTGGCGGCCGGCCCATCGACCTCGCGTTTGTACCGGTCGACCCACGCCTTGGGGAGCAGTACCTGCTGGGCATCGACCACCTGATGCGTACGCAGGGAGTCAGGTGTGTGGTCCCGATGCACTTCGGCGACGATGTATCGGTCGTGGACCGCCTGCTGCGGGACCCGCAGTCGGCGCCCTACCGCGACCGCGTGCTTGCGCTGACGGCGCGCGGGCAGTCGGCCACCATTTGAAGTGACGTTGTGCATGTAAAAAGCCTTTTGACCGCAGGACGCGGTCAAAAGGCTTTTGTTTTGGTAATTGAGCCGGGGTCAGTCGGGCGGGTCGAGGAAGGAGAGCGTATTGTACCGCTGCTTGGCAACCGTCAGCACCAGCCCGACCGCACACCAGCAGGAGATCATCGAGGAGCCTCCGTAGCTGAAGAAGGGCAGCGTGATGCCCACGACTGGCAGCATGGCGAGGCACATGCCGACATTCTCAAAAATCTGGGCCGCGAACAGGGCAAAGACGCCGATGCAGATCAGCGTCCCCGTGTCGCTGACCGCCCGCCTGGCCTGCAGCAGCATGCGCAGCAGCAGCGTGATCAGCAGCGCCAAAATCAGCATGCAGCCCAAAAAGCCGAACTCCTCACCGGCCGACGCAAAGATGAAGTCGGTCTCCTTGGCCGGCAGCAGGCTGATCTGCGTCCCCTTGAACAGTCCCTTGCCGGTCAGCTGCCCGCTGCCGATGGCGATCTTGCTCTGCAGCGCCTGAAACCCGATGTCGCGCGGGTCGAGCTCGGGTCGAAAGCCGTAGAGGATGCGGTTGCGCATATAGTCGGGCAGCCGGCCCCAGAGCAGCGGCAGCACCGCGAGCAGCGCGGCCCCGCCGGCCGCAAAGAAGTACCAGCCCAGCCCGCCGCAGAACAGCATGACCACCGTGATGAACACAAAGACCAGCGTGGTGCCCATGTCCTTTTGCAGCAGCATCAGCAGCAGGATGCCGCCCGAGAGCGCGCCGAGGTAGAGTAGCGAGAGCGGGCGGTTGATGCGCTCCTTGACCTTGTCGATCCCCTTTGCGAGGATCAGGATATAGGCCAGCTTGACAAATTCGGCGGGCTGCACGTCGACCGGGCCCAGCCGCAGCCAATTTCGGTTGCTGCTGGTGCCGGTCGGCCCATGTCCGAACAAAATGGTGACGACAATGGCCGCCGCCGCGAGCAGGTAGATCAGCGGCCAGAGGTCGGTCAGCAGGTCGATGTCGAGCACCGAGATGACCAGCATGGCGACCAGGCCGATGCAGACGGCGATCAGCTGCACCAAAAACTGCCGGCTGATCGGCCGGTTGGCCGAGGCGGTGACGGTCAGCACCAGCACCAGGCCGAAGGCCGACGCAAACAGCGCCGAGCCGATCAGCGCAAAATCCAGCTTTTTGAGATGCTGCCGGATGATTTTAAAACGTTGCTTCAAAGGGAACCCTCATTTCAGCAGGGTGATCGCGGGTGAAAAGACAGGCTGTACACAGTATAGCACAGCCGCGCAGCGCTTGAACAGGGGAGCGGGCCGTTTTGTGAATTTTATACTACATCTACCAAATAGAACTTGTACCGCCACATTTTGTTGTGGTATGATACGGGAGACTGTTTGCAGCGGGCCGGCTGAGCGCACAGAGAAAACCCGGAAAATCTACGGGGCTGGCCGGCCATCGGGTTGCCCGGGCTGCAGGGGCGCCACCACAGCGCCCCCGCGCCGCGCAAAGGGGCATGAAAGGGGATTCGCATGGCGAGAGAAGTAAAACCGGATGCGTTCGGCACGCCGAAGCCGATCGATGAAATTGCGGCGTCGGCCGGCCTGCTGGCCGAGGAGCTGGAGCACTACGGGCGCTACAAGGCCAAAATAACCGATGCGGCCGCGCGGCGGCTGGCCAAAAAGCCGGACGGCAGGCTGATCCTGGTCACCGCCACCAACCCGACCCCGAGCGGGGAGGGCAAGACCACCGTCACCATTGGGCTGGGGCAGGCGCTGGCCAGGCTGGGCAAGCGCACGGTCATCGCGCTGAGGGAGCCCTCGCTCGGCCCGGTCTTTGGGACCAAGGGCGGCGCAACCGGCGGCGGGGGCTCGCAGCTGCAGCCGATGCAGGACATCAACCTGCACTTCACCGGCGACCTGCACGCCGTGACGGCGGCCAACAACCTGCTCTGTGCGGCCGTGGACAACCACCTCTACCACGGCAACCGCCTTCGCATCGATCCGGAGCGGATCTGCGTCAGGCGGGCGCTCGATGTCAACGACCGCGCCCTGCGCAAGGCCACCATCGGCCAGGGGGAGCGGCGGTCGGTCGAGCGGGCCGAACAGTTTACGATCACGGCGGCCAGCGAGGTCATGGCCATCCTCTGCCTGGCGCAGGACCTGCAGGACTTTCAAAAGCGCTGCGGCGACATCCTGGTCGCCTATGATTTGGATGGGGGGCCGGTCTACGCGCGCGACCTCAAGGCCGAGGGGGCCATGGCCGCGCTGGCCAAGGACGCCATCCTCCCCAACCTCGTGCAGACCACCGAGCACACCCCCTGCCTGATCCACGGCGGACCCTTTGCCAACATCGCCCATGGCTGCAACTCGGTCCGGGCGACCCGGCTGGCGCTCAAGCTCGGGGACTATGTGGTGACCGAGGCCGGCTTTGGCGCCGACCTCGGGGCCGAGAAGTTCATCGACATCAAGTGCCGCCAGTCCGGTCTGCGGCCGTCGGTTGCAGTGCTGGTCACCACGGTCCGCTCGCTCAAGTACAACGGCGGCGCAAAGCCGGGCGAGCTCGACCGCGAGGACATTTTCGCGCTGGGGCTCGGGGCGAACAACCTCGAGCGGCACGTGCGCAACCTGCTCAAGTTCAACCTGCCGGTGGTGGTGGCGCTCAACCGCTTCAAGACCGACACCGAAGAGGAGCTGGGCTTTCTGCGGGGCTACTGCGAGTCGATCGGCGCCGTGATGCGCATGGTGGACTGCTACGACAGGGGGGGCGAAGGGGCGACAGAGCTGGCGAAGCAGGTGCTGGAAATTGCCGACCTCGACCAGAACAGGGAGCGCTTTGGCCCGCTCTACCCGGTCGGGCTGCCCATCAAGGACAAGCTGCACCTCATCGCCACCGAAATTTACGGCGCGGCGCGCATCGAGTACACCGAACAGGCCGAGCAGGCCATCCGGCGCATCGAGGCGCTGGGGCGCGACGGCTTGCCGGTCTGCGTGGCCAAGACCCAGTTCTCCTTCTCGGACGACCCCAAGAAGCTCGGGTCGCCCGCCCACTTCACCATCACGGTGCGGGATGTTGCCCTTTCAAACGGCGCCGGGTTCATCGTGGCGATGGCCGGCGACATCACGACCATGCCGGGCCTGCCGGCCGCGCCGGCCCTGGAGAAAATCAATGTGGACAAAGACGGAACCATTACCGGCATTTTTTAAGCACACGCAGTCCACGGCCGACCCCGGCGAGACCGAGGCGCTTGGCCGGGTGCTGGCGCGCCGACTGCGCAGCGGCGACGTGGTGGCGCTGCGCGGGGGACTCGGGGCGGGCAAGACGGCCTTTGTGCGCGGCATGGCCGCCCACCTTGCGCCGGCGGCGCAGGTCACCAGCCCCACCTACGCACTGATGAACCACTACGAGGGACAGATCCCCCTCTACCACTTTGACCTCTACCGGCTGGCCGACGAGGAGGAGCTGATCGCCATCGGTTTTCTGGACCTGCTGGACCGCGGAGAGGGCATCCTGGCCATCGAGTGGAGCGAGCTGGCCGAGCCGCTGCTGCCCGCGCAGACGGTCCGGGTGACGCTGGACAGCCCGCTGCCGGGCGGGGGGCTGCGGGACATCACGATTGAGCGGGGGGCGGCGCATGACCATTCTAGGCATTGACTCGACTGGGCGGGCGGCCAGCTGTGCGCTGCTGCGGGCGGGGGAGCTGCTGGGCGAGAGCTACCTCGACGTCGGCTACACCCACAGCGAGGTCCTGCTGCCGCTGATTGAGCAGCTGCTGCAAAACGCCCGCTGCACACCGGATCAGATCGACGGCATTGCGGTCACCTGCGGGCCGGGCTCCTTCACCGGCATCCGCATCGGCGTGGCCACGGCCAAGGGGCTGGCCTTTGCGCGAGAGATCCCCTGCCACGGGGTCTCGGCGCTGGAGGCCATGGCCCTGCTCGCGCCGCCCGGCGCCGGCCTGCTCTGCCCGGTCATGGACGCCCGGCGCGGCGAGGTCTACAACGCCCTCTTCGAGCGCCGCGCGGACGGGCTGCACCGCCTGTGCGAGGACCGGGCGCTGCCGGTCGCTGCGCTGGCCGCCGAGCTGCGGCCCCATCCGGGGCCCATCTACCTGATGGGGGACGGCACGCCGCCCTGCCTCGAAGCCATGCGGGAGCTGCCCGGCCTCTCGGCCGCACCGCCCCACGCAAGGCTTCAGCGCGGGCTGGCGGCGGCGCTGCTGTTTGACCCGGCGCGGGCGGCGCCCGCGTCGGCGCTGGCGCCCTTTTACCTGCGCGTACCGCAGGCCGAGCGGGAACGGCTCGCCCGCGAGCAGATCGCCTTTAAGCCTGTGGCCAAAGACGTCGAGCTGTGAATGCTGAAAGCGAGGGATTCCCATGAAAATCGTGATTGCGAGCGACCACGCCGGCTACCGGCTCAAGCTGGCCGTCATCCGGGAGCTGATCGACCGCAGGCTGGAGTTTGTGGACGTGGGCTGCAACTCGACCGACGCCTGCGACTACCCCGACTACGCGCAGCGCGCGGCTGGGCTGGTGGCCTCGGGCGAGACCGACCTCGGCCTGCTGTTTTGCGGCACCGGGGTGGGCATGAGCATCGCCGCCAACAAGCTGCGCGGCATTCGCGCGGTGGTCTGCTCCGACCCCTTCAGCGCCCGCAGCGCCCGCCGGCACAACGACGCCAACGTGCTCTGCCTCGGCGAGCGCGTGGTGGGCGAGGGGCTGGCCCTCGAGCTGCTGGACGCCTTTTTGGGCGCCGAGCACGAGGGCGGACGGCATCGGCGCCGGGTGGACAAAATCATCGCCCTTGAACAGGGCGGCCGCGAAACAGACTGATTCTCATGAAAGGAGTTGAGGCAGGCATGTCAAATCTGCATTTGGTCGAGCACCCCCTGATCGCCCACAAGCTGACACTGCTGCGCGACAAGACTACCGGCGTCAAGGAGTTCCGGGAGGCCATCTCGGAGCTGGCCATGCTGCTCTGCTACGAGGCCACCCGCGACCTGCCGCTCAAGGAGGTCGAGGTCCAGACCCCGATGGCGGTGACCAGGAGCCGCGTCATCTCGGGCAAAAAGCTGGCCCTGGTGCCGATTTTGCGGGCCGGCATCGGCATGGTGGACGGCATTTTAAGTCTGGTGCCCGCCGCAAAGGTGGGGCACATCGGCGTCTACCGCGACCACGAGACGGTGCTGCCGGTGGAGTACTACTGCAAGCTGCCCGAGGACATCGCCGACCGCGAGGTCATCGTGCTGGACCCCATGCTGGCCACCGGCGGAACCGCGGTGGCCGCCATCCGGATGATCAGAGAGCGCGGTGTGCGGCACATCAAGCTGATGAACATCATCGCGGCGCCCGAGGGGGTCAGGGCGATGCAGGAGGCCTTTCCCGACGTCGAGATCTACTGCGCCGCGCTGGATGAGCGGCTGGACGAGAACGCCTACATCATCCCGGGGCTCGGCGACGCCGGCGACCGGCTGTTCGGCACCAAGTAGGGGCGCTCAGCGGTCGACATAGACCGGCGAGCAACGATATTCCAGCCCGCAGGGCTGCCGTCTTTCAACCGCGAGCATATAGAGGTCGGTCAGCCCGGCCTCGCGGCGCAGCAGGTCCTCCCGCTGCGCCGCCTTTGTGATGAGCGGAAGCGTACCCGCCGCCTTGATGCGCCGCAGCAGCTCGCGCCCGGTGCGGTCAAAGGCCAGCACCCGCAGGTAGTCGGGCGGCCCGGCGCAGGTCTGCCGGGTCAGCCCGAGGAAGCTGCGCAGGAAGATGCGGCGCGCCCGGCTTTTGGTCACGGTCGCGCTGCGGACGGCGTCGATGGCCTGCTGCAGCGTGGTCGCCTCGCGCACGGCGGCCGTGAGCCGGTGCTCAAGGCCGCCCGAGACGTCGGGCAGGTCCAGAAAGTCAGCGGGCGCCTGCCGGCGCAGGTGGGCCAGCAGCGCGGTCTCCAGCCGCAGCGGATCGGCCAGGCCGACCTCCGCCATGGCCCGCTCGAGCACGGGCAGCGCCTGCGCGGGCGTGTGGTGCAAAACGAGCGCCTGTCCGCCCTGCAACAGCGCCCGGCGCATGCGGGAGGCCGAGATGTGCAGGCCGCCGCCCTGTTCGTCGTGGGTGGCGCCCTGCCGTTTGACCGTAAAGGCTTCCAGCTTTCCACCCATGCGCAGCATGGCCTTGCCGTATTCCACGCCGAGGTTGTTGTTGGGCGCGCGCAGCAGCGCGCCCTCGCCCCCGAGCTCCTCGGCCGCCCGGACCCTCGCGGCGGCGTAGGGGAGCTGCTGCGTAAGCAGCGCCTGCAGCCGCGCCTCAAAGGGCGCGCTGCACAGCAGCGCGGCCAGGTCCATCAGCCGCCCTGCGTCGCCGCACTCGCTGCCGAAGCTGACGGCCTGCACGCCGCAGGCCCCGAGCAGCGAGACGGCGGCCTGCGCAAAGCCCTCGGCCGAGCGCAGCGCGTAAACCGAGGGCAGCTCGACCACCAGGCTGGCGCCGCAGCGCACGGCGGCCTCGGCCCGCGCCCACTTGTGCAGGATGGCCGGTTCGCCGCGCTGGACGTAGTGTCCGCTCATCACGCAGACAATGCCCCCGTAGCCCGCCCGCCGGGTCTCCTCGAGGTGGTACAGGTGTCCGCTGTGGATCGGGTTGTACTCGCAGACAATTCCGGCGATGCGCATGCGCCGCCCCCTTTCGCCCTGTCGGGTCTTTTTTGACCTCTGTGCGCTGAGCCGCCCATGAGCCCGCCCGGTCGGCGCAGCGGTGAAGCTGCCCTTGCCGGCCCTCAATTTTGCGGTCATGCTGTCCAAAACAGTTGAAACAAGATCCCAAAGGCGGTATAATTGTTTTTGGGTTAATTTTAGACAAGGGATAACCATTTTAGTGATTATATCAAAACAGATTGTTTTTGTGGAGGGACTGTTTAATGAAAATTCTCGTCATCAACGCCGGAAGCTCGTCGCTCAAGTACCAGCTCATTGAGACCGACACCAACGAGGTGCTGGCCAAGGGGCTGTGCGAGCGCATCGGAATCGATGGGCTGCTGAACCACACGTCGGCCAAGGGGGAGATCAAGGGCAAAGAGACCCCGATGAAAAACCACGCCGACGCCATCAAGGCGGTCATCGAGAGCATCACCAGCGCCGACTACGGCTGCATCAGCTCGCTCTCCGAGATTGACGCCGTCGGCCACCGCGTGGTGCACGGTTCCGAGACCTTTTCCGGCTCTGTGATGATTACCGACGCCGTGATGCAGTCGCTCGAGGAGTGCGCCGAGCTGGCCCCGCTGCACAACCCGCCGAACATCGTCGGCATCAACGCCTGCAAGGAGGTCATGGGCGACGCCATCCCGCAGGTCGGCGTTTTTGACACCGCCTTCCACCAGACCATGCCCGAGCGGGCCTACCTCTATGGCCTGCCCTACGAATACTACGAGAAGTACAAGATTCGCCGCTTTGGCTTCCACGGCACCTCCCACCGCTACGTGTCGGAGCGCGCCGCCAAAATGCTGGGCAAGGACCCCAAGGACTGCAAGATCATCACCTGCCACCTCGGCAACGGCTCTTCGATCACGGCGGTCGACGGCGGCATCTCGGTCGACACCACGATGGGCTTTACGCCGCTGGAGGGCCTGCCCATGGGCACCCGCTGCGGCTCGGTCGATCCGGCCATCGTGACCTTCCTGATGGAGAAGGAGGGTCTGGATACCGCCGGCGTCAACGGCGTGATGAACAAGAAGTCGGGCGTGCTGGGCCTCTCGGGCGTCTCCTCCGACTTCCGCGACCTCGAGGAGGCGGCCGCGGGCGGCAACCGGCGCGCGGCGGCGGCGATTGAGGTCTTTGCCTACAGCGTCAAGAAGTATATCGGCGCCTATGCGGCCGCCATGGGCGGCGTGGACGCCGTGGTCTTCACGGCCGGCATCGGCGAGAACGGCGTCGGTGTCCGCGCCAAGTGCGTCGAGGGCTTGGAGTTCCTCGGCCTGCGGATCGACGCGGCCAAGAACAAGACCCGCGGCAAGGAGATCGACATCTCGACCGAGGACGCGCGGGTCAGAACCCTGATCATCCCCACCAACGAAGAGCTGATGATTGCGCTGGACACCCAGGCGATCGCCGGGAAGTGACCAGCAAAACAGGCGCGGGGCGGGCGAAAGTCCGCCCTGTCCAATCGGGCCCTGTGTACGCATTTTGAGGAGGA
This sequence comes from Clostridiales bacterium, assembly GCA_012719075.1. Lineage (GTDB taxonomy): Bacteria > Bacillota > Clostridia > Oscillospirales > Feifaniaceae > JAAYBB01. Next base: position 38,090 of record JAAYBB010000061.1, read on the forward strand.
GCCATGCCGACCAACCGCCTTCGTTCCCTTGTCTGTTTGATGGCGGCCCTGCTCGTCTGCCTGACGGCCGGCTGCGGCAGGGCGGAGCAGAGCGCGCTGCAGACGGCGCTGGAGGAGGCCGGGCAATCCCTGCTGCAAAGGGACGCGGACAGCCTGACCGACCTGGAGGCCCTCTCGCTGCTGGCCGCAGGGCTGGAGGTGGAGGCGTCCGCACTCTCGAGGCTGACCGGGGTGCTGGAGCCCACCTCGCTGTCGCTGCCGCAGCTCTGCCGCCTGATCTACCTCGTCGAGGCATCGGGCGGGGACAGCCGCAACCACCGCGGGCAGGACCTCGTGGCGCTGCTGACCGCGCGCCAGCAGGGCAACGCCTCCTTCGGCTTTCTCGAGGACAGCATCTTTGCGGCCACCACGCTTGAAAACGTGGGGGCGAGCTACAGCCGGGACGGGGTGCTGCGCCTGCTGATCGAGGCGCAGCGGCCCGACGGCTCCTTTGCGCAGGAGGGGCAGCTCGAGGGCGACCTCCTGTTGACGGGGCGGGCGCTCTCGCTGCTGGCCTGCAACCGCGCAGACAGCCGCGCCGCCGTCATGATCGCGCGGGCGGTCGACCACCTGGGGACCTCCGACCGGCTGGCCGCGGCCGGGACGCCGACGCTCTCGACGCTGATCCTCGGCCTGCTGGACAGCGGCATGGCGCCCTCCGAGCCGCCGCTTGTCACCCTCTCGAGCCGCCTGCTGGAGCGCCGGCTCGAGGACGGCCGCTTTGTGGCGACGTCCGAGGGGGAGGGGGAGGCCACGGCGGAGGCGCTGCTGGCGATGGAGGCGCTGGTCCAGGGCAAAAGCCCCTGGAACACGCTGATGCTGCGCGGCAGCGCCGTCTCGATCACCATCCGGCAGCGGGAGGAGACCCTGCACCTCACCGGGCGCTTTCGGCTGCAGGAGGGGGACACGGCGCTGTCGGCCACCTCCCGCTTTTGCGCGATGAACGACATCTCCTTTGAATACCAGATGGGCGAGGTCATCTCCATCGGCGGGCTCGAGCGCAACCTGGCCCAGCGCTGGACGCTGACCGTCAACGGGCAGCCGGACTCCCCGCTCGATCCGCCGGCACCCGGGGACGCCCTGGTCTGGACCTGGCAATAGCGCACCGCTTGCTTTGAACCGGCGCAGCCGGAAATCATACATTGAAACGGAGGAAACGGAAATGTCCGACATGCTGAAGAGGGTCAAACAGCTCGCGGCCGACAACCAGGCGTATGTGGTGGAGCTGCGCCGGTATTTTCACATGCACCCAGAGTCCTCTCTGCAGGAGTTTGAGACCTGCAAGCGCATCCAGCAGGAGCTGACCGACATCGGCGTCCCCTTCCGGGTGGTCCGGGACATCGGCGTCATCGCCGACATCGAGGGCGGCAGGCCGGGCAAGCTGGTCGCGCTGCGGGCCGACATCGACGCACTTGAAATCGACGAGAAGAACGACGTCCCCTACAAGTCCACGGTGCCCGGCAAGATGCACGCCTGCGGGCACGACTCCCACGCCGCCATGCTGCTGGGCGCCGCAAAGGTGCTCAAGGCCATTCAGGGCGAGCTCGCAGGGACCGTGCGCCTGATCTTCCAGCCCGCCGAGGAGACGCTGGCCGGCGCCAAAATCATGATTGAGGCCGGCTGCCTCGAGGGCGTGGACCGCATTTTTGGCATCCACATCTCCTCCGGCAACCCGGTCGGCAAGGCCGACTGCCTGCCCGGCCCCCGCATGGCCGCCGCAGACGCCATGACCATTGAGGTCACCGGCCAGAGCGGGCACGGCTCGAGGCCGGACCTCGCGGTCGACGCGGTGGTGGCCACCGCCGCCATCGTGATGAACCTGCAGACCGTCGTCAGCCGCGAGACCAACCCGCTGGATTCGGCCGTCGTCTCGGTCGGCCAGATGCATGCGGGCACCCGCATCAACATCATCGCCAACAAGGGCGTGATGGAGGTGTCCATCCGCTCCTTCCTGCCCGAGACCAGGGCCAAGCTGAACGAGCAGATCAAGCGCATCGCCACCAGGACCGGCGAGGCCCTCGGCTGCAAGGTCGACTGCATCGACAACTACGGCACGCCGCCCTGCATCAACGAGGAGAAGTCGACCGAACTTGCGCAGGCCGCCATTCTCGAGGTGCTGGGCGAGGACGCGCTGATGCAGAAGGACAAGGCCACCGGCAGCGAGGACTTTGCCTACTATGTCGAGAAGGTGCCGGGCGCCTTCTGCATGCTGGGCGCCGCGCTTCCCTCCGGCCCCCGCTCGGCCCACCACGAGGAGTTTGACGTGGAGGAGAGCACCTTTAAGGACGGCGTGGCCATCTACACCATGTTTGCCCTCAAGGCGCTCGAGGCCTAGTTTGCCCGGTTAAAACCCCGCCAAAAAAGGACCCCTCGAGGGGTCCTTTTTTATTGACCTGAACGTGTTTTGCCGCAGCGCCTTCGCGAAACGCCCTTTTCACAGGGCGTATACGCTCCAAATGAGTTTAACTCGGATCGGCATTGTCGCGCAGGCTTTTGCGGGCCAGCAGGTAGCAGCCGATCATGGCCAGCGAAAAGTTGTAGCGGGTCTTGTAGAGCAGCCAGAGGCCGGCCACAAAGACCAGCGCCGAGGCCGCGCCGCTGACCGCCTTGAGCGTGCGCTCGGCGCGGTCCAGCGACATCCGCGGCATCAGCAGGGCCTCGAGGATGCGCCCGCCGTCCAGCCCCTGAATCGGCATCAGGTTGAGGAGCGCCAGCGCGAGATTGACCACGATGAAGAAGAGAGCCCCGTCAAAGGGGCCGGTCAGCAGCACCACCAGCGTTGTGACGACGGCCACCAGCAGGTTGACCAGCGGCCCGCTGGCCGCGACGGCCAGCTCGTCGTGGTAGGGCAGGTAGCGCAGCCCCTCGACGACAATTTCAACGCCAAAGGGGTGCAGGTTGACCTCCTGCACGTCGAGGCCGCACTTTTTCAGCGTGCTCAGGTGCCCCATCTCGTGAAAGGCGGCCGCGAGGATGATCAGCGGCGCATAGATGCTGGCGTCGACCGCGATGAAAAAGAGCAGGATCAGCAGCAGCAGGGGACTGACGTACAGCCTGCCGAACCTCATGGCGCCAGCCCCAGGTGAATGGCCGGGTCGATAAAGACGCCGTTGAGCCGCAGCTCCAGGTGGAGGTGGCTGCCGGTCGATTCGCCGGTGCTGCCCACCGTGGCGATCTTGGTGGAGGTTTTGACCTTGTCTCCCTGCTTGACCAGGATTTTGGTACAGTGCGCATACTTGGAGGTCAACCCGCCTTCGTGCTGGACCACCAGGTAGTTGCCGTAGGCGGCGTTGAAGCCCACCTCGAGGACGGCGCCGGCCGCCACGGGGCGGATGGCGCTGCCGGAGGGCGCCGCGATGTCCAGCCCGTGGTGGAAGTTTTCGCCCCCCTTTGTGCGCGCCTCGCGGGCGCCGAACACCGAGGTGATGGTGCCGCTGAGCGGGATGCTGAGCGAGACGGCCAGGGCCTGCTCTTCAAAGGTGCAGTTGTCGGGCAGCGATTCTCCGGGGACCGGCTGCGCCATGACCTCCACCTCCTGCGGCACCGGCTCCTCGCCGGCCGCCAGCGGCATGAAGCGCAGGCTGCTGAGCAGGTCGTCGGGGGCCTCAAAGCCGACGGCGGCGCTTGAAACACCGCCGTCGGTATCGTCCGGAATGTCCGGGAGGGCATCAAATGCCGCCTGGTCAAAGTTGCTTTCGAAGGGCGCCTCCTCGGGCGCTCCGCCGGGCAGGAACATGGGCTGCGCCGGCGAGACGTCTACGGTGTAGCTGGTGTACCCGTCGGCCGCGGTGCCGTCGGCCTGGTGGACCACGGGTTCGGGCTCGGCCTTTTCAAATAGGCCGCCAAACACCTCGATCGGCTTTTCCTCGTCGAAGAGGCGGCCGATCACCGGGATGGCGCTGACCTTCTGCTGGAGCGTCTCATTGATGTCGGAGAGGTTGGAGGTCCGCTCCAGCGAGGAGATCATGCCGTCCTTGACCCCTCCGCCCACCATCGACACCAGCACCGCCAGGCAGATGATGACGGCCGAGGTGGAGAGCTGGAGGAAGAGCCGCCGGTCCATCCGCTCGCCCGTGTCCCTGCGGACCGCCGTGCGCCTTGGCGCATATGTACGGGCGGCCCTTGGCCTCTTGCTGCGCTGCGTTGTGATCCGCAAACCCTCACCCCCTTACAAGATGATGCAGATCAGTCCTCCGCTGCCCTCGTTGATGATGCGCTGCAGCGTCTCCTGCAGTTTGGCGCGCGCCTCGTCGGGTGTGCGGTTGAGCTTGCTCACCAGCCCCTCGTTGACCAGCTCGTGCAGCGACTTGCCGAAGATGTTGGAGTCCCAGATCTTCTTTGGATTTTCCTCAAAGTCCTCGAGCAGGTACTTGACCAGCTCCTCCGACTGCTTCTCGGAGCCGACGATGGGGTTGACCTCGGTCTCGATGTCGGCGCGGATCATGTGGATCGAGGGGGCCGAGGCCTTGAGGCGCACGCCGTAGCGGCTGCCCTGCTTGATGATCTCGGGCTCCTCGAGGCGAAGGTCGTCGATGTTGGGCGTCACGATGCCGTAGCCCTTGCTGTTGACCTCCATGAGGGCGTACTTGACCTTGTCGTACTGGTGTTTGACCTGGGAGAGGTCGCGCAGCAGCGAGACCATGCTCTCCTCGTCCTCGATCTCAAAGCCGGTCTCCTCGCCGATGACCTTGTAAAAGAGCCCGTCGCCCACCTGGAGGTCTACCGTGGCGCTGCCGTCCCCAAGGTTCATCGAGAGCAGCTGGACCCGTTTGAGGTTTTCGTTGCCGCTGATGTTGTTCACGGCCCCCGACACGTCGCGGATTTTGGAGATGTCGCGCGCGCTGCCCAGCAGGCTCTCATAGAGCGACTGCTTGAGCCAGTGGTCCGAGGAGAGCGTGAACAGCCAGCCCGGCATGTTGATGTTGACCTCCTTGACCGGGAATTCGAAGAGGATTTTTTCCATGATGCCTTTGATGTCGCCCTCGTTGAGGTTCATGCAGTTGAGCGGCAGCACCGGCACCTCGTAGAGCTCCGAGAGCTCGTTGGCCAGCATGACGGTGTCCTCCCGCTCGGGGTGGCGGGAGTTGAGCAGCATGATAAAGGGCTTGTTGATCTCCTTGAGCTCCGAGACCACGCGCAGCTCGCTGGGCTCGTAGTCCTCGCGGTCGATCTCGCCGATCGAGCCGTCGGTCGTGATGACCAGCCCGATCGTGGAGTGGTCCTTGATGACCTTGCGGGTGCCGATCTCGGCGGCCTGGTCAAAGGGGATCTCGGTGTCGGACCAGGGGGTCCTGACCATGCGGGGCAGGTCGTTTTCGCTGTTTCCCAGCGCCCCGTTGACCATGTAGCCGACACAGTCGATCAGGCGGACCTTCAGGAGGGCGTTTTCGGACAGGTTGATCTCCACCGCCTCGTTGGGCACAAATTTGGGCTCGGTGGTCATGATGGTTCGGCCGGCCGCGCTTTGCGGCAGCTCATCCACCGCGCGTTCCCGCTTGTTCTCGTTGGCGATGTTGGGCAGCACCAGCGTCTCCATGAAGCGCTTGATAAAGGTTGACTTTCCGGTCCGGACCGGCCCCACCACGCCGATGTAAATATCCCCGTCGGTGCGGCGGGAGATATCTTCGTAGATGCTGTATTTGTCCATCTTGGCGCCCCCTCGAACTGTTTTGTACAGTATATTGGTCGGGGGAACAAGATATTACAGCGTTTTGCAGCTTTTCGGGGCCTTTGGCGGACAGGGCCTGACAAGGCTTAAAAAACATTGGACATATTGATGCGGTCGGCCTCGTAAATCTGCCGAAAGCGGCTTTCCAGCAGCCCGCATTCAATATAGTATTCGGGCAGCTCCCCCTCGCGCAGGCAGGAGAGCGCCCTTGTGAGGCTCTCGACGATGGCGTCGACGCCCAGGTGGTTGTCGGTGACGTTGAGGTAGAGGATGTGGCGCTCCACCTCGTTCCCGAGCCGCTCCATCGCGATCAGCGCGGCGTCGATCTCACCGGCGCGCGCCAGCGTGACGGCCTCCGCGAGCTGCCGGCGCAGCCCGTCGCTCATGTTGCGGCAGTAGTACAGGTTGCAAAGGCAGGCGCAGAGCAGCAGGCAGAGCGCCAGTACGGCCATGAGGAATCGTTTCATGAGATCTCCTTTTTCACAAGCTCCACCAGGTTGCCCTTGGCGTCGACGCTGAGGTAAAACACCTGGTCGAGGGTGAGCCGTCGCTGCTGGATCATGGTCAGCACGGCCGCCTCGTCCATGGAGAGCGCCTGCGCGTCCTTCCTGTTGATCTTGCCGTCGGACACCAGCATGCGCACAACGCCGACATCCTTGGAGGGGATGGACAGCTCCTTCTTGGTGGGGGGAGAGGCCTCGGGCCGCAGAAAGACCGAGAGCTTGCCGCCGGTCTCGAGCACGGCGTAGGAGATGTCGGCGATGCGGTTGATCTTCTGCAGGCGCAGCTCCTCGCAGAGGTCGGACAGCGAAAAGCGCTGGCGGCGCATCTCGGCCTGGTTGAGGCGGCCGTCCTCGACCACGATGCTGGAGTTGCCCGAGAGCAGCTTCTGAAAGGGCGGACACTTGAGCGACAGGAAGGAGAGGATGACCTCCAGCGAGACCAGCACGATGATCGAGATCAGCCCATAGATCATCGGAATGCCGTTGCTCTGCATCGGCACCGCCGCCACCTCGGCGATCAGCAGTGTGATGACCAGCTCGGTGGGCTGCATTTCGCCGATCTGACGCTTGCCCATCAGCCTCAGCGCGATGATGATGGAGGCATAGAGGATGATGGTCCGAACAAACACAATGCCCATGCGGCACCCCCTGAAAAGACGGTTTTTTCTGCCCTAGTATGCCCTTGGCGGCGTCGAATTATTGGAACCGCGCCCCTTGTAAAATGCGGGCCGCTGTGGTAAAATAGCTAGGCATTCGATAAAGGCGGTCCGCTGTCGGGAGCGAGTTCCCGTTACTGAACGCCTCAGTTTTAGGAGGAGCAACATCATGGATCACATCAAGAATCTGACGGCCGGGCAGCTGAGGACCGACATGCCGCCGCTCAACATCGGCGACACCGTGCGGGTCTATGTGCGCGTCAAAGAGGGAACCCGCGTGCGCACCCAGATGTTTGAGGGCACCATCATCGCCAAAAAGGGCGGCGGCATTTCCGAGACCTTCACGGTGCGCCGCATCTCGTACGGCGTCGGCGTGGAGCGCGTCTTCCCGGTGCACTCGCCCAACATCGACCGCGTCGAGGTCGTGCGCAGGGGCAAGGTCCGCCGCGCAAAGCTCTACTACCTGCGCCACCGCGTGGGCAAGCGGGCCCGGGTCAAGGAGAAGATCTGACCGTTTGACAACATTCAACAAGGACTTTCAAAAAGGCGGCGCCCGCTTGGGGAGGCCGCCCTTTGAAAAAGGAGGAGTCCGGTGGCGCAGGACAGGGGACCGGCCGACGACTATTTGGAAGAGCCCGTCGGAGAGGACGGCTTGAATGCCGGGCAGGGGGAGCGAACCCCCCGCCTGGAGCTGTTCGAGTGGTTTGACAGCGTCGTCTACTCGATTGTCGCCGTGGTGATGCTGCTGAGCTTTGTCTTTCGCATGATCGGCGTGGACGGCTCCTCGATGGTGCCGACGCTGCAAAACACCGACCGCGTGCTGATGGTCTCGGCCTTCTACGCGCCAAAGCGGGGCGACATCGTCGTGTTCACCAAGCTGCGCGACCCGCTGGTCAAGCGGGTGATCGCGGTGGGGGGACAGACCGTCGACATCGACTTTGAGAGCGGGGAGGTCTACGTCGACGGCGTGCTGCAAAATGAGCCCTACATCGCCGAGCCCACGCTGCGCGAGGGCAGCACGACCTTTCCGCTGACCGTGCCGGAGGGGCACATCTTTGTGATGGGGGACAACCGCAACCACTCCTCCGACAGCCGCGTGCAGGAGGTCGGCTTTGTCGACACGCGGTACGTGATTGGGCGCGTGTTGTTTCGCGTCTTCCCGCTCCCCAGCTTTGGAAAGATTCCCTATGTGTGAGCCGCCAAGGAGCAGCACCCCGCCGATCCGCCGGCGGGGTTTTCATTATCGGCGGCAGCGCGCACAGACCCCCTGAGAGGAGGAACCCCAATTGGACCGACAGGGGCCGAACATTCAATGGTACCCCGGGCACATGACCAAGACAAGGCGCATGATCGAAGCCGACCTGCGCCTCGTGGACGCCGTGGTGGAGATCATCGACGCCCGCATTCCCGAGAGCTCGCGCAACCCGATGATCCCCGAGCTTGTGCGCGGCAAAAAGCGCCTGGTGGTGCTGAACAAATCCGATTTGTCCGACCCCGCCGCCAACCGGCGCTGGATGCGCCACTTTGAAGGGCTGGGCTGCGCCGCGATCGAGCTCAATGCGCTGACCGGGCAGGGGGTGGGGGCCATCGCGCCGGCGCTGCGCAGGCTGCTGGCCGAAAAAGTGGCGCGGGACCGTGCGCGGGGCATGAACAAGCCGCTGCGCGCCATGGTGCTGGGCATCCCGAACGTCGGCAAGTCCTCGCTGATCAACCGGCTGGCCAAGGGGGCCAAGGCCCAGGTGGCCGACCGCCCCGGCGTGACCCGGGGCAAGCAGTGGATCCGCATGGCCGGCAACATCGACCTGCTGGACACGCCCGGCATCCTCTGGCCCAAATTTGAAGACGAGCAGGTGGCGCTGCACCTGGCCTTTACGGGCGCCATCAAAGATGATATTATGGACCTTGAAGAAGTGGCCTGCAAGCTGCTGGCCTGGCTGGCCCGGCAGGCGCCGCAGGCGCTGGAGGCCCGCTACGGGGTGCAGGCCGCCCCCCTTGAAGGCGCGCAGGGTGCCCATGACCTGCTGCAGGACATCGGCCGCGCCCGCAATCTGTTGATGGCGGGCGGCGTGGTGGACAGCGGGCGCGCCGCCGTCGTCTTGCTGGACGAATTCAGGGGTGGAAAGCTCGGACGCTTTACACTTGAGCTGCCGCCCGCCGGAGGGGCCTCATGACCCTCTGTGCCTATGACGACCTCTACCGGGCCGAGTTCGGGCCGCGGCTCTGCGGCGTCGACGAGGCGGGCAGGGGCCCGCTGGCCGGCCCGGTCTGCGCGGCGGCCGTGGTGCTGCCGCCCGGCCTCGAGCTCGAGGGGCTGGACGACTCCAAGAAGCTGACCCCGCAGCGCCGCGAGCAGCTGGAGCCGCTGATCAAGGCCTCGGCCCTCGGCTGGTCGGTGGCCTTTGCCGACAACCGCGAGATCGACCGCCTCAACATCGCGGGCGCCACCCACCTGGCCATGCAGCGGGCGGTCGAAGGGCTGTCGATGCCCCTCGACCTGGTGCTGGTCGACGGCAACCGCCTGCCCTATCTGCCGGTCCGCTGCCGCGCGATCATTCGCGGGGATGTCCTGTCGGCCTCGATTGCGGCGGCCTCTATTTTGGCCAAGGTGGCCAGGGATCGGGAGATGGAACGGCTGGCGGCCCGCTACCCCGGCTACGGCTTTGAGCAGCACAAGGGCTACCCCACCCAGCTGCACTACGCGCGCATTGCCGAGCTGGGCATCACGGCCGTCCACCGCCTGACCTTTTTAAAGAAGCTCAGCGGCATCCTGCCTGAGGAGACGAGGGCGCAGGCCATCGGCCGCATGGGGGAGGCCCAGGCGGCCCGCCACCTCGAGCAGCAGGGCTTTACCATTGTCGCGCGCAACTACCGCTGCCCCCACGGCGAGCTCGACCTGGTCGCACAGCGGCCGGGATTGCTGCTGTTTGTGGAGGTCAAGACCCGCACCGAGGGGGGCCCCCTGCTGGCCCGGCCGGCCGACGCGGTGGACGGCAAAAAGCGGCTTCGGCTGCAGCGGGCCATCGAGCACTACCTGGCACACCACCCGAGTCAGACGCCCTTCCGCTTCGACGTCGTCGAGGTGCTGGTCAAGCGCCGGCCGCAGGGGGGCGGACTGGAGATCACCTCGGTCAACCAGCTGGTCAACGCCTGAGCCCCGGCGAACGGCCGGGGACGGCGCAATCAACATCACGACAAAGGAGTGTACACCATGAAAAAGAGGATCATCGACACCCACTGCGACACGCTGATGGCGTACTGCCAAGACAATGCGGGCTTCTGCAGCGGGACCTGGGACGTCACCTTTGACAAAATGTCGGCCAACGACACCTACCTCGGCACCTTTGCCATGTACTTCTCCGCCACCGACACGCCCGAGCAGCGGGCTGAGCAGGCCGTCAAGTATGCCGAGGCCTACGCGCACTTGCTCGAAAACCACGCCGTTTCGCCCATTCGCTCGGCGGCCGAGCTGGAGCAGTTCGCACAGCAGGGCGGCAACGGCATCCTGCTCTCGATCGAGAACGCCTGCTTTTTCGAGGACGACGTCAATGACCTCAAGAAGTACTGGGACATGGGCGTGCGCATGATCTCCTTCACCCACTTTAAGGACAGCCAGTACGGCTGCGGCAACGCGGTCAACGACACGCCCGAGCAGGACACCGGCCTGACTGAGCGGGGCCGGCGGATGGTGGGGCTGGTCGAGGAGACCGGCATGATCATCGACGTCTCCCACCTCTCCTTCAAGAGCTTTTGGGATGTCTGCGAAGAGGCCAAGCGGCCCTTCATCGCCTCCCACTCCAACGCCCACGCCGTCTGCGGCCACGGCCGGAACGTCAAGGACGACATGTTCGCGGAGATCATGCGGCGCGGCGGGCTGATCGGCATGTGCTTCTGCCCGCCCTTTGTGGCCGGCGAGGAGCCCATCACGGTGGAGCAGATGGCCGACCATGTGGACCACCTCTGCGGCCTTGGCGGACAGGACAACATCTGCATCGGCGGCGACCTCGACGGCATCGGCGACATGAAGGTGGCCGGGCTCGAGGACTGCGCCAACACCTGGAACCTCGCAGAGGCGCTGCTGCGCCGCAACTACAGCGAGGAGCTCGTGGACAAGATCATGTTCGGCAACGCCTACGCCTTTTTGAAGAAGTGGCTTCCGGTATGAGCCCATCCGCGCCGCCTGCAGGGGGGTCTTGCCCCTCCCGGAGCGGGCGCTCGAATCGATAGGGGAGCCGCCCGGACGCGTTTTGGCGCCTGTCAGCTCCGCACCGGGCTGCCCGACCCTGCGGAGGGCGGGCCAGTCTCAGAGAGAGGTGAATTCGGTTGCGCTACTGCAGCACAAGGGACAGAGGACAGACCGTAAACGGCTGCCAGGCCATCATCCGGGGGGTCTCGGCGGAGGGCGGGCTGTTTGTGCCCACCGCCTTTCCAAGGCTTGACCGCGCGGACTTCCGCCGCCTGGCCGAGCTCTCCTATGTCGAGCTGGCGGCCGAGATCCTGTCGCTCTACCTTCCGGAGCTCAGCGAGGTGCTGCCGTCGGCCTGCGCGCAGGCCTACGCGCCCGAAAAGTTCGGCGCTGTGCAGCCGGTCCGGCTGCGCAACCTCGGCGGCCGCCGCACGGTGCTCGAGCTCTGGCACGGGCCGACCCTCGCCTTCAAGGACATGGCGCTGCAGCTGATGCCCCACCTGCTGACGCGCTCGCTCGAGGCCGAGCGGGACGGACGCGATGCGCTGATTTTGACCGCCACCTCGGGGGACACCGGAAAGGCCGCGCTCGAGGGCTTTTCCGACGTCCCCGGCGTGGAGGTGGCGGTCTTTTACCCCGCGCGGGGCGTGGGCGAGGTGCCCCGCCTGCAAATGGCCACCCACCCGGCCCGCAACACCCACGTCTTTGCCGTCGACGGCAACTTTGACGACACCCAGACCGGCGTCAAGCGGATTTTTGCCGATCCCGAGCTCGCTGCCCTCGCCGCCGGGCGGGGCGCCTTCCTCTCGTCGGCCAACTCCATCAACATCGGGCGCCTGCTGCCGCAGGTGGTCTACTACCTCTACGCCTACCTGGAGCTGCTGCGGACCGGCGCGCTGACGGAGGAGGAGGCCTTCCGCATCGCCGTGCCGACCGGCAACTTCGGCAACATCCTCGCGGCCTGGTATGCCGCCCGCATGGGGGTTCCGGTCTGCCGGCTGCTCTGCGCCTCCAACCAAAACCACATTTTGACCGACTTTTTTGCGACCGGACGCTACGACCTCCACCGGGACTTCCACAAGACCCTCTCGCCGTCGATGGACATTTTGATCTCCAGCAACCTCGAGCGGCTGCTGTTTGAGCTGCTCGACCGTGACGATGCGACCTGCGCGGACCTGATGGCGCAGCTGGCGGACGGGCGGCAGTACAGCTTGCCGGAGCGGGCCCTGTCAGTGGCCGGGCGGTTCAGCGGGCACTGGGCGGGGGACGCCGAGACCACGGCCACCATCGGGCGGGTCTTCGCGCAGGAGGGCTACTGCATCGACCCACACACGGCCGTGGCCTTTTCGGCGGCCGACGCGCTGCCGGAGCAGGGGGTGGCGACACTGATCGTCTCCACGGCCTCGCCCTTCAAGTTTCCGGCCGCCGTGCTCGGCGGGCTCGGCCTGCCCGCCTCGGCCGACGAGTTTGACAACATCGACCGGCTCTCGCGCAAAATTGGAGCGCCGGTGCCGCAGAGCCTGGCGGCCCTGCGGCACGCCGTCATTCGCTTCGACCAGGTGTACACCCAGGGGCAGATGCGCTCTGCCGTCGCAGATCTGCTGTCGCACAGAACGGGCAGGTCATAGCCCAGGAGGTCCTCTTATGAGCAAGAAACGGCCCAACATGCCGCCGACCGCCACCGCACTGCTGGCGGCCGGACTGCTGCTGTTCTGCGGTGGGTTTGCGACCGCCGCGCTGCTGCTGCCCTCAACGGCAAAGGTGCAGGTCGACGGCCGCGACATCCCCATGGAGGCCTACAACATCGACGGCTGCAACTACTACAAGCTGCGGGACATCGCCGCCGCCGTCGACTTTGGCCTCTGGTTTGACGAGCGGGAGAACACCGTCCACATCGAGCGGGACAAGCGCTACGATGCGAGCTACAGCGGCCCCGACAGCGGGCAGCCCCTCTACGGCCGCACCCATCCGGCCCCGGTGGGGGTGGAGCAGTTTGTGCGCGTGGAGAACACGCTGGAGCACTACACCGCGCTGATCCGGCTGGACGAGGTGCTGCGCGGGGAGCGGGCGCTCCAACTGCTCTCGGAGGCCAACAGCTACAACGGAGCGCCCCCCGAAGGCAAGGAGTATGTACTGGCCAAATTCACGGCCTCGGTCGAGAGCTCGGAGGGGGACCGCGCGGTCAGCTTCCGCCATGACAAGTTTGTGCTCTTCTCGGAGGGCGGCGTGGAGTACAAGCTGGACTCCATCCTTGCACCCGATCCAAAGTTCAGGGGAGACGTCTATGCCGGCAGCGGCGCGCTGACCGGCTACGCGGCCTTCTTGGTCGACTGCAGCGACCCCGCGCCCCGCGCCGCCTTTGGGCGCAGCTACGACGGCACCGGCGGCATCTGGTTTGACCTGAGCGGCAGCTGACCCGCCCTGAACGCAGACAGGATGGAGGATACGCAAAGGGCGGGGGACAGCGCGCCCCTGCTTGCCCATGCCGCCCTGCGGGGCCCAAAACCCGCCGGCCGGCCCCGGGTGCGGCGGCACATGTCCGCCCGCCCGATAGAGTTCGATTTGGGACAACACGCTGTTTCATCAGGCCGGGACGGGGGACAACCCCGTCTTTTTTTGCCAGAAACAGCGGTTGACAGCGAATTATAAATGCCGTATAATACAATTAGACAACAGTCTAATTGTATTGCAGGGAGGGCCACGCATGTCGCTCAAAAAGACCTTTCAGGCGCTCTCCGATCCCACCCGCCGCGAGATCCTCTCGCTGCTGCGGGAGAGGCCGCTGGCGGCCGGTGACATTGCGGCGCGCTTTGACCTCAAGGCCGCCACCATCTCGCACCACCTCGGCATCCTGCGCAGTGCCGGCCTCGTCTCCGACGAAAGGTCGGGGAAGAATGTGATCTACGAACTCAACCTTTCGGTGATGGAGGAGATCATCAATTGGATCAAGACCTTGTCTGGAGGGATCGACACATGAAGCACAGCCGTTTTTATCACGGAGCCCTTTTGCTTTTGTCGGTGCTGCCGCTGCTCATGCTGCTGTTTTTCTGGCGCAGGCTGCCGGCGCAGGTCCCGATGCACTGGGACCTCGGCGGCCATGTGACCTACGGTGGCAAGGGCGGGCTGATTGGCCTTGCCGCGCTCAACCCCATCCTGGCCGTGCTGTTTTACCTGCTGCCGAAAATTGACCCCCGCCGCGAGAACTACCGGCGCTTTCGCCGGCAGTACGAAGGCGTCATTTTGGCCATTTTGCTCTTCATGGTGGGCATGGTCGCGATCGTGATCTCGGAGGCCCTGCGGCCGGGGCGCCTCTCGGTCTCGCTCATGGTCATCCTGTTGATCGGACTGCTCTTCATGCTGCTGGGCAATTCCCTGCCAAAGGTGAAGAACAACTTCTTTATGGGGTTCCGAACGCCCTGGACCCTCTCGAGCCCCGAAATCTGGTACAAGACGCACCGCCTGGCCGGCTGGATGATGGTTGGTTCCGGCGCGCTGATGCTGTGCACCCTCCCGCTGAAAAGCGAATACGTCCAGTTTGCCGTCGTCCTGGTGGTCACGGTTTTAATGGTTGCCATTCCGTTCCTGATGTCGTATTATTGGTTTAGGAAAGCGTCGGCAACCGGCGAATCAGACAAAGAGGAGGACGGAACATGTTCGTAAAGGACGGCATTTACAAGCTCGAGTGCACGAAGGGCGCCTATGCCTACGCGGTCAAGAATGCGGATGGGATCACGCTGATCGACACCCATTACCCCGGCCACGGCGAGGAGATCCTGGCCGAGCTGGCATCGGTCGGGCTCGACCAAATTGACCGCATCCTGTTGACCCA
>JAAYBB010000062.1 GCA_012719075.1 Clostridiales bacterium
AAAAGCCGCCGGGGGGCAAAGCGTAGCTTCCAGGGGGTACCCATACCCCCTGGATACGAAACCGCAAAGCGGTTTCGATACCCCCGGCAAACGGACCAAGGCTTTGGCCCGTTTGGGCACCCGCCATAAGGCGGGATGCCCTATTGGTGTCGCTCAAATAAGTGCGCTTATTTGAGCGACGGATTCCCGGACCCCCCCGGCGCCTCTAAAGTACAACAGGTCCCAAGGGACTTGGGACCTGTTGCTGAGGTGAGGAGCACTTGAAAAACCGGAACTCGCGTCCTGCGGACGCTCAAACAGCCGGTTTTTCTGCATGCTCCTTCCATAGGGTTCCGAGGTGCAAAATAAATTCTTTGGTCCATCAAGTTTTTTGTGGGGCTCCTTTACCCATGTAAACACCCGGCTGTCAATGGGCCCTTCTTCGTTGATTTTACTCCACAACACCCGGTCTCATTGCCCCGGAAATGGCACAGGCGGAAATCGCGGCGGAAAACGCCGCGATTCGCGCCTTTTTTTGGTCACACGCGTTCGGGCGGCGCATACAATGAAGGGAGAGACCGCCATTGCAGAGCCATCAGTTTGGAGGAATGTGTTTTGAAGAGCAACCGCGGCAGACGGCAGCCGGACGAAGACTTTGTAAAAAGGACCCTGCAGGAGGTGGAGCAGAACCTCGGCCCCGAGGCCAGCGCCACGTTGAGGAAGCTGGGCGACCCAAAGGACCTCGAGCGCATGCTCAAGAACCTGTCGGAGCGGGACATGGCACGGCTGGAGCAGCTGCTGGGCGACCCAAAGCGCCTGCGCAGTCTGCTGACCGAAGACAACATAGGGAAAATCAAGGAAATACTGGGGGAATGAGGCATGCCCGAATTGACCGACAAGCTCTCCGGACTGCTCTCCGACCCGGAGAGCGCCAGCAAACTCGCCCGCATTGCGGCGCTTCTGGGCAGCTCGCTCGACCAGGAGGAGGACGAGGAGGCGCAGGAGCAGGCAGAGCGGGTTGAGGAGGGCGTTTTTGGCGGCAAGGGCGACATGGCCGCCATTTTGCTCAAGGCCATGCCGCTGATCAGCGAGTTTGCGGCCTCGGACAACGACCCCAAGGTGCAGCTGCTCTACGCCCTGCGGCCCTATTTGACCGGTGAGCGGCTGGAGCGGCTGGAGGATGCCGTGCTGCTGCTCAAGCTCTCGCGCATTGCGGGGTCGGCGATGGAGCTGTTCGGCAGCGAGGCCTGAGGGGAAAAGCCCATCCAAAACCGGCGGCCGCCATGGCCGGTGAAATTGACCCTACATAGGATAACAAATAGGCCCGTTTGTTATAAAACAGGGTAAATGAAGATCTGCACTGGACATATTTTGGAACGAAGTTAGCCTTTTGTTACAGATGCCACAGCGTGGCGGGAGGTGAGATCAGGTGTACAGCCGCAGTTTTGACAGCGCTGCCCGACCGGAGCAGCCGCCACAGCAGCCGCCACAGCAGCCGCCCGAGCCGATCCGGGGGCGGACCGCCCGGCAGGTCAAGCCGAAGCAGCCCGCGCCGGACGCCGACAAGAGGCGTCCGCGCGCGCAGGACAAACGGCCGCCCCCGCCGCCAAAGGCGCCGGAGCCGGAGCCTGCGCCGCAGGCCGGCAGAAAGAGCGCTCGCAGGCGCAGGGCACCGCCTCCTGCGCCGCCGCCCGTCTGCCCGCCGGCACCCGTCCAGAAAGAGCGCCAAAAGGGCCTGCTGGGCGGGCTGCTCGACAGCCTCAAGGAGGGCAGCTTCGGCAGGTTTTCGACCCAGGATCTGCTGCTGATCGGCCTGATCCTGCTGCTCGCGGCGGAGGGGGCCGACGACGACATCATCTTTATTTTGATTGCGCTGCTGTTCATCTCCTCGTAACCCCAAGGTCGGGTACATAGATGCATAGACAAGGGCCGCCGGCACAGCCGGCGGCCCTTGTCTATGCCGGTTAAAAGTCGCCGGGTTTTGGGCAAGGGGGCCTGCTGGCCCGCGCCCCCGCCGTTGTCCGCGCCGATCCGCGCCACGGGAAGCGCGATTTGGGCCGCCGGTGTTTCGGCACCATCGCTCCCGATGCGCAGATAAGCGTATGTCCGGCGAGTGGAGAAGGGCCCCGCTCGCGCGGTGGACACAAAGGGGACGGACCAAGGTGCGCGCTGGGGCAGCGGCGCAGGGTTGCCGCCCTCATGGACGTCATGTAGGGGCGCCCTTCCCGCCGGTCTGGACAGACTTTTTCGGCAGGTTGTCCGGGCCGCCCTTGCCCGCCGATTTGGGCAGGCCGTCCTCTTCGGTGGGCGAGGGGAGTCCTTTTTTCTGTCCTTTGGGCGCAAAAGGCCCTCGCCACCAAAGATGGCGAGGGCGGTGTAAGTTTGTCGCCATTGGTGGAGCGAATTCACGGGCTGTTCCCCTGCCCGTTTGGGCAAGGCCGCCCTTCCCGCCGGTCTGGACAGACTTTTTCGGCAGGTTGCCCGGGCCGCCCTTGCCCGCCGATTTGGGCAGGCCTTTCTCTTCGGCGGGTGAGGGGAATCCTTTTTTCTGTCCTTTGGGCGCAAAAGGCCCTCGCCACCAAAGGCGGCGAGGGCGGTGTAAGTTTGTCGCCATTGGTGGAGCAAATTCACGGGCTGTTCCCCTGCCCATGTGGACAAGTCCGCCCTTCCCGCCCATGTGGGCAGGCCGCCGTTTTCAACAGGCAGGGGGCGGCTGCCTTGCAGCCGCCCCCTGATGCATTTACACAGGCGCGCCCGGCGCGCCGGAGCTGGCCGCTTGGGCTATCCGATGCGGTCCACGCCCATATAGCGGCGCAGCGCCTCGGGCACCGTGACGGAGCCGTCCTCGTTCTGGTAGTTCTCGAGGATGGCGGCCACCGTGCGGCCGATCGCCACGCCCGAGCCGTTGAGGGTGTGCACAAACTGCGGCTTGTCGCCCGCGTCCATCTTAAAGCGGATGTTGGCGCGGCGGGCCTGGAAGTCGAGGCAGTTGGAGCAGGACGAGATCTCGGCGTAGCGGTCGTAGGAGGGCAGCCAGACCTCGACGTCGTAGGTCTTGGCCGAGCAGAAGCCCATGTCGCCGGTGCAGAGACAGATCACGCGGTGGGGCAGGCCGAGCTGCTCGAGCACAAAGGTGGCGTCGCGGGTCATGCCCTCCAGCTGCGCAAAGGAGTCGTCGGGGTGGGCGAACTTGACCAGCTCCACCTTGTTGAACTGGTGCTGGCGGATCAGGCCGCGGGTGTCGCGGCCGGCCGAGCCGGCCTCGGCCCGAAAGCAGCCCGAGTAGGCACAGAAGAACTGCGGCAGCGTGCCGCCGTCCATGATCTGCTCGCGGTAGTAGTTGGTCACCGGCACCTCGGCGGTGGGGATCAGGTAGTAGTCCAGCCCCTGCAGCTTGAAGACGTCCTCGGCAAACTTGGGCAGGTTGCCGGTGCCGAACATGGCGTCGGCGTTGACGATGAAGGGGGGCAGGATCTCGGTGTAGCCGCGGGCGGTGTGGGTGTCGAGATAGAAGTTGATGACGGCGCGCTCCAGCCGGGCGCCCAGGCCCTTGTAGAAGTGGAAGCGGGCGCCGGTCACGCGGGCGGCCGCCTCGGGGTCGAGGATGTCCAGCGCGCGGCCGAGCTCCCAGTGGGGCTTTGGCTCGAACGAAAAGGCCGTGGGCTCGCCCCAGCGGCGCATCTCGGGGTTGTCGTCGGCGTCGCGGCCAACCGGCACCGACTCGTCGGGCAGGTTGGGCAGCATGGCCATCAGGTCGAGGATCTCCTTGTTCAGGGCCGAGAGCTTGGCGTCGTCCAGCTTGATCTGGTCCGACAGCGCGCTCATCTCCTGCAGGATGGCGGCGGTGTCCTGGCCGGCCTTCTTCATGGCCGGAATTTCGCGGGAGACCTCGTTTTGACGCGCCTTGCGCTGCTCGGCCAGCAGCAGCAGGTCGCGGCGCTCGGCGTCCTTTTCCAAAATGGCGTCGATGTCGGCGCGGTAGTCGGCGCCGCGCGTGAGCAGCCGCTCCTTGACGCGCTCCGCCTCGGTTCGGATCATTCTGAGATCCAGCATGTCGTTCACCTCGGAAGTCGTATTTTTCAGTCGTTGTCTCGTTTGGCGGACGGCCCTATGCGGGCGGGTCCTCGGCCTCGGCCGCAAGCGCCTCGGTCAGCCGGTCCTGCAGCGACTGCAGGTAGCGGGCGCCCTGCTCGGTCAGCTCCGACCGGTCCAGGCGGTCCAGCAGCGCCTGCGCGGAGGGGTAGTCCCCGGCCGCATACAGGCTGCCCGCCTCAAACAGCCGGTCGGCCGCCTCGAGCGTCCGCTCCCGCGCATGAAACTGTGCCAGCAGCTCGCTGTACTGGGTCTGCAGCGTCTGCCGCAGCGTCGAGTGGCTTGCGGTGGTGGCGGTCTGCTCGTCCAGCAGGGCCCGGTAGTAATCGGTCACCTGGCGGGTGCGCTGCTCCATCACGCCGGCCACGATGGCCAGCAGCAGGGCGATGCCGAAAAAGATGGCGGTATACCGCTGTAGCGTGCCGGGGCCCTTTGGCGGGCGGCCGGCCGGTTTCGTGTCCTGAGCTTGCACCACAAAATTCACCGGTTTTCCTGAGTTGTTGGGTTGGACAAAGGGGGCGGCCCCAAGGAAGGGCGTTGGGGATCGGCCAAAGGGCGTGTTTGCGCCGGGGGGGAAAGAGAAAATTGGCCACGGGCCGAGTGGGGCCGTTTGGCGCCCGAGGTCAAGCGGGGACCATCGTTCTCAGCCCTGGGGCGGCATTGCACCTAGGCCAAGGAGGTGACGCACCCATAAGGGGTGCGCCACACGGCCCTCACAGCTCCACCTGCAGCCCGAGCTGTTCCAGCAGCGACTCGAGGTCGGCGCTGTCGTAAAACTCAATCTCCAGCCGGCCCTTTTTGGCGCCGGCCGACAGCCGCACGCGGCGGCCGAGCCGCCCCGAAAGCGCCTGCTGCAGCTGCGCCACATGGGCCGCCGGCGGGCTCTTTTGCGGCGCCGCCGGGGCCGCCTCTTCGGCCACGAGGCGCTCCAGCCGGCGCACGGTCAGGCCCTGCTCGACGGCCAGCGCGGCCAGCTCAATCGCCCGCCCGGGCGGCAGCCCGACCAGCGTGCGGGCGTGGCCCTCGCTGAGGGCGCCCTCGGCCACCAGCTGCTGGATTTCCTCGGGCAGCTGCTGCAGGCGCAGCGAGTTGGCCACGGCCGGGCGGGAGCGCCCCACCCGAACGGCCACCTCCTCCTGCGTGAGGCCGAACTCCTCGATCAGGCGGCGGTATCCGGCGCTCTGCTCCAGGGGGTTCAGGTCCTCGCGCTGCAGGTTTTCGACCAGCGCCACCTCGAGCTGTCCGGCCGCCGACAGGTCGATGACCTGCACCGGCAGCTCCTCGAGGCCGGCCATGCGGGCGGCGCGCCAGCGCCGCTCTCCGGCCACGATGCGGTAGCGGCCCCCCTCGGCGGCCTGGACCAGCAGGGGCTGCAAAATGCCGTGCTGGCGGATGGAGTCGGCCAGCGCCTCCAGCTTTTCGCCGTCAAACTGCCGGCGCGGCTGCCCCTCGCCCGGCTCCACGAGCGAGAGCGGCAGCGTGCGAAGGGCCGCGCCCTTCACCTCGATGGAACTGGCGTCGAATAGAGCTTCCAGGCCCTTTCCAAGGCCCCGTTTCTTGTTCGACACGGCGATCCACCCCCCTTCAGGGAAAAAAGAAATCAACCTGCGGGCACAGGTCGTTGGCGTGTGCGTGTGATTGATCGGATCGGCGGCAGTCAGGTGGCGCGCCGCCCGGCGCCCGGCTGGTTGCGGGCGAGAAACTCGCCGGCCAGCGCGCGGTAGCTCTCGGCCCCGCGCGAGAACTTGTCGTAGAGGCCCACCGGCAGGCCGTGGCTGGGCGCCTCGCTCAGGCGCACGTTGCGCGGGATGACGGTGCCGTAGACCAGCCCGCCGAAAAAGCGCTTGATCTCCTGCGCCACCTCGACGGTCAGGTTGAGCCGCCCGTCGTACATGGTCAGCAGCACCCCCTCGATGTCGAGCGCGGGGTTGTAGAGCTTTTTGATCTGCCGGATGGAGTTGGTCAGCTGCGAGAGGCCCTCCAGCGCGTAGAACTCGCACTGGGTGGGCACCAGGATGGTGTCGCAGGCGGTCAGCGCGTTGACGGTCAGCAGCTCCAGCGAGGGCGGGCAGTCGATCAGCAAAAAGTCAAAGCGGTGCCGCAGCGGCAGCAGCCGGTCCCGCAGGCGGGTGATGCGGTCGGGCTGGGCGATCAGCTCCACCGCGGCGCCGGCCAGGTGGTTGTCGGCCGGCAGCAGCTTCAGCCCCTCGATCGGCGTGGCGCAGAGAGCCTCGAGCGGGGCGCAGTCGCCGGTCAGCATGGTGTACACGCTGCGGGCGACCGTCTTTTTGTCCACGCCGAGGCCGGAGGTGGCGTTGCCCTGGGGGTCGAAGTCGCACAGCAGCACCTGTCGGCCCAGCAGGGCCAGCTCGGACGCCAGGTTGATGGCGGTGGTGGTTTTGCCGACGCCGCCCTTCTGGTTGGCCACCGCCACGATTTTCCCCATGCCTCCACCCTCTCCATTTGGCGATATGAAACTATTATAAGCAGAAAACGGCAAAAAGACAACCGCCCTTGCGCAATTTGCGCATTTTAAGCGTGGGCGGGCGCCGGGGATGCCGACCCCACGGGGAGCCTCGGCACCTGCGTTGGGCAGCGCCGGGAAGGGCGCCGGGAAGGGCGCCGGGAAGGGCGCCGGAAAGGGCACGAGAGACGGGCACGAGAGACGGGCACGAGAGACGGGCGCCTTGGGGGTGGGCTTTGCCGCCGGGATCTGGGGCTGTCTTGCCGGACCCTTGAGAGGAGATCTTCCTGAACGGAGAGGGCTTCGCTTTAGGCGCGATTTCTTTTAAGGCCGCGATCCGCAGGCCGCGAAGCCCTCCTGCCCTGCGACCCGTGGCCGCGGCTCTTAGGAGAATCGCGCGTACCGCAGCGCCTTATTTAAGCGGCAAACACCGCGCTCCCAAGGGGCTTTCCCTGCCCCTAAGAGACCATCTCCCCACGTCTGCATCCAAAATGGCCCCTTCCCCACCCCGGCACGGGGGAAAAGCAATGGGGGCCTTGCCGGCCCCCATTGTTTCACGTGAAACAGCCTGTCCCAAAAGGTCCTCTGGAATCCCACCCAGCCGGCTGGTACAGCCCCCGCCTCCGGTCCAGAGGTCGTGCCGGCGGCGGGGATAGGCTCCCCAGGAGCCCCCCTCCCCCCTGGTCTGCTACCGGCTGGTGCAGGCCACGGCGCAGGCCACGGTCGCCCCGACCAGCGGGTTGTTGCCCATGCCCACAAAGCCCATCATGTCCACATGGGCCGGCACCGACGAGGAGCCGGCAAACTGGGCGTCGCCGTGCATGCGGCCCATCGAGTCGGTCAGCCCGTAAGAGGCGGGGCCGGCCGCCACGTTGTCGGGGTGCAGCGTGCGGCCGGTGCCGCCGCCCGAGGCCACCGAGAAGTAGCGCCGGCCGTTTTCGACCGCCCAGCGCTTGTAGGTGCCGGCGACCAGGTGCTGAAAGCGGGTGGGGTTGGTGGAGTTGCCGGTGATCGAGACGTCCACCCCCTCGGCCTGCAGGATGGCCACGCCCTCGCGCACGTCGTCGGCGCCAAAGCAGCGCACGGCGGCGCGCTCGCCGCCCGAAAAGGCGCGCTCACCGCCCCTGTGCAGCTCGCCGGTGGCGTAGTCGAACCGGGTCTCCACATAGGTGAAGCCGTTGACGCGCGCGATGATATAGGCGGCGTCCTTGCCAAGGCCGTTCAGGATCACGCGCAGCGGCGTGCTGCGGGCCCGGTTGGCGTAGCGCGCGATGCCGATGGCCCCCTCGGCCGCGGCAAAGGACTCGTGCCCGGCCAAAAAGCAAAAGCAGCGGGTCTCCTCGCGCAGCAGCATGGCGGCGAGGTTGCCGTGCCCGATGCCGACCAGGCGCTCGGCCGCCACCGAGCCGGGGATGCAGAAGGCCTGCAGGCCCTGCCCGATCAGGCCGGCAGCCTGGTCGGCGGCCCTGACGCCCTGCCCCAGCGCGATGGCGCAGCCCAGCGTATAGGCCCAGACCGCATTGTCAAAGCAGAGCGGCTGAATGCCGCGCACAATGGCCTCCACATCCACGCCCTGCGCAAGGCAGAGGTCGCGGCACTGCTCCAGCGTCTCAAAGCCGTGGGCCGAAAGCGCCTGCGCCACCGTCTCGCGGCGGCGCTCAAATCCCTCGTAGGTTGCCATGCCGCTCACTCCTTTCTGGGGTCAATGGTCCTGACCGCCTCGTCAAACCGGCCGTAGGTGCCGGTGCTCTTTTCCAGGGCCTCGCCGGGCGGGGTGCCCTTGCGGATGGCCTCCATCATCCTGCCGATGTGGACAAACTGATAGCCGATGACCTCATCCCGCTCGTCCAGTCCGAGCTTGAGGATGTAGCCCTCGGCCATCTCCAAATAGCGCACGCCCCTTTGCAGGCTGCCGAACATGGTGCCGGTCTGGGAGCGCAGCCCCTTGCCCAGATCCTCGAGCGAGGCCCCCACCGGCAGCCCCCCCGCCGAAAAGGCGGTCTGGCTGCGGCCGTAGACCAGCTGCAAAAAGATTTGCCGCATGGCCACGTTGATGGCGTCGCAGACCAGGTCGGTGTTCAGGGCCTCCAGCAGCGTCTTGCCCGGCAGGATCTCGGCCGCCATGGCCGCCGAGTGGGTCATCCCCGAGCAGCCGATCACCTCGATCAGCGCCTCCTGAATGATGCCCTGCTTGACATTGAGGGTCAGCTTGCAGGCCCCCTGCTGCGGGGCGCAGCCGCCGACCCCGTGCGAGAGGCCGCAAATGTCCTCAACCTGCCGAACGGCCACCCAGCCGCCCTCCTCCGGAATGGGGGAAGGGCCGTGATCGCAGCCCTTGGCCACCCTGCACATGGCCTGCAGCTCATGCGTCAGTTCCATCGGCCTGATGCCTCCTTTGTTTATTCAGTCGGACGAAAGCAAGAAATTGGGGCAAATTATTTTATGCCCCGCCTCATTATAACCGCAATTGTTCGTGGGCACAATGCCTGTAGCACAAGAATTCACCGCCGGGGCAAGCGCAAAGCGCGAAAACCGGCGAATCCCGCGAGGGGTTTTGTTTGAAGTGACTTACAATATATGGTAGACTAGAGGCGGATATGATTCCTGAGCCGTGTGCCAAAGGAAGGCCGTGTCCCCTAGCGGAGGTAGAGGATGATGAAACTGACAAGCCCATTTCAGCGCCAGGGCAACCGAATGCTGTCGATCCCGCTGAGCAGCCTGGTGCCAAACCGCTATCAGCCCAGGCGCATGTTCGAGCCGGAGGCGCTCGAGGAGCTGGCCGACTCCATCCGGCAGCACGGCCTGCTGCAGCCCATCAGCGTGCGGGCGCTGGAGCGGGGGCGCTACGAGCTGATCGCGGGCGAGCGGCGGGTGCGCGCGGCCAGCATGGTGGGGCTCAAGCAGCTGCCGGCCATCGTGCTGGAGGCCAGCGAGCGCGAGTACGCCGTGATGGCGCTGGTGGAGAACCTGCAGCGCGCCGACCTGGCCTTTTTTGAAGAGGCCGAGGGCATTGCCCGCCTGATCGGCGAGCACGACCTGACGCAGGAGGAGGCCGCCTCGCTGCTGGGCAAGACCCAGCCCACCATCGCCAACAAGCTGCGGCTGCTGCGGCTCAGCGGCCCGCTGCGCGAGGAGATCACGCGGCTGGGGCTGACCGAGCGGCACGCCAGGGCGCTGCTGCGCCTGCCCGACGAGCAGCGCCCGCAGGCGCTCGACCGCATTTCGGCGGCGGGGCTGACGGTGGCCGAGACCGAGCGGCTGGTGGAGCGCATGCTGCAGCCCACCCACACGCTGCGCAGAAAGGGCATCATCAAGGATGTGCGCATCTTTTTCAACACCATCAACCGGGCGCTGAGCATCATGAAGGAGTCGGGCGTCGCGGCCGACGCCAAGATGCTCGAGCAGGAGGACCACTACGAGTATATCATCAAGATCCCAAAGTCGGGCTGAGGGCAAAGGGCGCCGCCGCCCCCCTTTTTGAGCTTGTCAGCTCCCCTTTTTGAACTTGTCAAAGAACGGTGGTTTTTGACAGAGGTCTGTTTGTGCGCGCCGCCCGTCCCCGCCCCTTCGGGGCTCAGGGGGCCCGCTTCAAAAGAAAAAGCGGCGGCGCGTGTCTGCCGTTCCCACAGCGCGAGGGTCCCGCCGCTTTCCCGCAAGCCGGGGCAGGGCGACCGATTTCGACACGCCAAACGGGAGGGGCGCCGCCCCTTCCTTTTTTTGTCCTTTGCCGGGCGCCCGCCCGGCAATTTTTCCCGCGCGTTTGTGCAAAAAAAGCGCAAAATGCCCCCCAAAGGGCCGCGCGTGTGGCAAAGCGGCAAAAAAGGGGGTGGCAAACGCCCCGGTTTTTGAGTATGCTATAGGTATCGTCGGCCCCGGCCGGCGGGCAGGGGGTGGCCCCTGCAAAAATCAGCCCGGTGCCGCCCTGGCGGCGGCCCGGAAAATGAGAGGTGGCAAAATGGTTTACGACTCCATCCTGGAGGCCATTGGCAACACGCCGCTGGTGCGCCTTGGGCGCATGTCCGAACCGGACGCAGCGGAAGTGCTTGTCAAGGTGGAGGGGCTCAACGTGGGCGGCTCCATCAAAACCCGTACCGCCTGTCACATGATCACCGAGGCCGAGCGGCGGGGCCTGCTCGGACCGGACAGCATCATCGCAGAACCGACCAGCGGCAACCAGGGAATTGGGCTTGCGCTGGTGGGGGCGGTCCTGGGCTACCAGACCGTCATCGTGATGCCAGACTCGGTCAGCGAGGAGCGCCGGCTGCTTGTGGAGCAGTACGGCGCGACGGTGTATCTTGTGGCAGACCACGGAGACATCGGAGACTGTATCGAGCGCTGTCTTGAGAAGGTCCGGCAGCTTGCGGCCGACAATCCGAAGGTCTACATACCGCAGCAGTTTACCAACGAGGCCAATCCGGCCATCCACCGGGACGAGACCGCCCGCGAAATCCTGGAGGCGGTCGAAGGGCCGCTGCACGGCTTCTGTTCCGGCATCGGCACCGGCGGCACCATCAGCGGCGTCGGCGAGGTGCTGAGGGACCGCTTTCCGGACATCCTGATCTGGGCCATCGAGCCCGACCAGGCCGCCATCCTGTCGGGCGGGCCGATCGGCACCCACCTGCAGATGGGCATCGGCGACGGGCTGATCCCCCACAACCTCAACCAGGATATCTATGACGAGGTGGTCACCGTGACCGACGACGAGGCCATCGCCACCGCCCGCCGCCTGGCGCGCGAGGAGGGGCTGCTCTGCGGCATCACCGGGGGCAGCAACGTGGCGGCCGCGCTGCGCATGGCGCGCCGGCTGGGGCCGGGCAAGAGCGTGGTCACGATCCTGCCCGACACCGGCGAGCGGTACTTTTCGACGCCGCTGTTCGAGCGGCACGGCGGCTGACGGCGCGCCGCGCACACAGGCGCACGCCGCGCTACACGGCGGGCCGTTCGATGCCGCGGGCGATGTCCCTTTGTATAGGGCATGGAATTGAAAGGGTGCAAAGGGCCGAAACCCACAGGGTTTCGGCCCTTTCTTCTTTAAAAGGTCGCGGCTTGCGGGCCGCAGGGCAGGAGGGTTTCGCGGCCTGCGGGCCGTGGGGAAAGGCCGTGCTTTTGAGTGGCAAAAGCACCAAAACCACCTCCTTTTGCGGCGGGCAAAAGGAGGCAAAAGCCGCCGGGGGGCAAAGCGTAGCTTCCAGGGGGTACCCGTACCCCCTGGATACGAAACCGCAAAGCGGTTTCGATACCCCCGGCAAACGGGCCAAGGC
>JAAYBB010000063.1 GCA_012719075.1 Clostridiales bacterium
CCCGCCTTGTGGCGGGTGCCCAAACGGGCCAAAGCCTTGGCCCGTTTGCCGGGGGTATCGAAACCGCTTTGCGGTTTCGATACCAGGGGGTACGGGTACCCCCTGGAAGCCTTCGCTTTGCCCCCGGCGGCTTTGGTACTTTTGACGCCCAAAAGTACGCTGCGGCCCGCAGGCCGCGAAACCCTCCTGCCCTGCGGCCCGTGGCAGAGACCTTATTAAGGGGGGAGCGAGGAATAAGGCCGGTAGCAGCGCGCCTGGATAACCCTGTACCGGCAGCCTTTCAGAGGCGGCTGGATAAGGAGGCAGCCTTTCTGTGGCCAAGTCTCACGAAGGCGAGCGTAAAAAGCCGGTGGGTCAGGCGGGACCTGACCTGGGATGCAAGGCCAGTGTCGCAGGAATGGGGCAGCTTCGGCCCGCCTCCAGGGGGCCCTTCGCGGAACCCACACCGGGCAAGGGGGCCCTTCACGGACCCACACCGGGCAACCTCGGCCCGCCCCCAAGGCCCCTTCAAACCTCACCCCGGGCAGGCAGGGCCTTGCGAGCCTTCCCTCAGCGATAGGGCCCCTTGCCCCCCGCGCGCCTGCGGGCCTTTTGCACGCGGCGGCGCCGGTTGAGCAGGATGGTCAGCCCCAAATAGAGCACCACGAGCACAACGGTCGTAAAGAGCACCAGCCTGGCCCAGCGGCCGCTGAAGAAGTTGCCGATGCGGTCGATCACAAACAGCAGCGGGCTGCGCTCGGCGGCCGACTGCGCCGCCAGCAGACAGGAGGCGTAGGGGATATCGGCGTGGGAGAAGGTCACGCGGCCCAGCACCTCGCCGCGCGCGATGGGCGCCTCGATGTCCTGCTGCAGCTCAAAGCTGCGCGCCATCTCGGCCGGCGCCACGTCGGCCGGGATCAGGGCCCAGCAGCCCTGCGGGGCCACCAGCGTCATGGCGTCCCTCGTGTTCGAGAGCTGCACCGTCACCTCGCAGACCGGGTCGAGCGGCTTGAGCAGCTCGGCGTACTGCAGGTTGCCGTAGCACCAGGTGAACAGCGAGACGGCGTCGGTGTAGTGCCGCTTGTTGCCGCTCGCCTCGTCCTTCGAGGCGCCCAGCACGACGCAGATCAGCTCGAGCCCGCCCTTTTTGGCCGTGGCCACGAGGTTGTAGCCCGCGGCGGCCGAGTAGCCGGTCATCAGGCCCCTCGCAGGTGCGTAGTAGTAGTCCTCGAGCTTGCGGCGGTCGGTGCTGCTGATGATCAGCGCGTTGTTTGAAAAATAATAGCGGTCGGTCGTGAGGTTGGTCTTGGCAATGCGCTTGTACTGGGTGGCGCAGATCGTGCGCAGCGTCTCGTTCTTCATGACCTGGCGGGCCAGGACGGCCAGGTCGGCGGCGGTGGTGTACTGTAAATCATGGTCACGCCCGTGGGGGTTGACGTAGTGGGTGCCGGCCATGCCCAGCGCCTCGGCCCGCTGGTTCATCCGCGCGACAAAGGAGGCCTCGTCGCCGGCCACGGCCTCGGCCAGCACCAGCGCGGCGTCCCCCGCCGAGGGCAGCAGCAGACAGTACAGCAGCTGTTCCACCGTCAGCACCTCGCCGGCCTTGAGGCCGGCGGTGGCCAGCCCCGAGAGGTTGGCGAGGGCCTCCTTCGAGACGGTCAGCTCCCGCGAGAGGTCGGGCAGGGCCTCCACCGCGATCAGCGCAGTCATGAGCTTGACCAGCGAGGAGGGCGCGCGCGGCCGGTCGGCGTCGCGCGCGTAGATGACAGTGCCGGTCTCTGGGTGCAGCAGCAGGACCGCGCTGCCGTTCAGCGCGGGCACGGGCTCAAGCGCCAGCACCCGCAGGCTCGGCAGCGCCAGCGCCAGCGCCAGAATCAGCAGAAGGGAGGCTATGCGTTTGCATCGTTTCATATGCGCAACCCACTTGTCAATCAGATGGTGGCGGGATAAAATGGAGACGGGAATCGAAAAAAGGGGAAAACCCAGCGAAGGGAGGGGCGGCCGGTGCGGACTTACAGGCGTCTGGTGCTGCTGGTCACCCTCTGCGCGCTGCTGGCGCTGGCGGCCGGCCGGCTGCTGCCCCTGGGCGGCCAGCTGCGGTATGTCGACCAGATCGACACCGGGCTGGTGCACCGGCAGCAGGCGCAGCGGGACCTCGAGCGGGCCATGCTGGTCGACCTCAACACGGCCGACGCACAGGCGCTGCAGCGCATCCGCGGCGTGGGGCCGGCGCTGGCCGAGGCCATCCTGGCCCACCGCGCAGAAAACGGCCCCTTCTCCTCGGTGGACGAGCTGGTGCAGGTCAAGGGGATCGGCGCGGCCAGCCTGGAAAAAATGCGCCCCCACTGCTATGTCGGGGACGGCGGGGCGGAGGACTGAGAGGACCCGCCGCACAGGGCGGTCCGCCCAATTATCATAGCAGATTCCGCAGGGCGAGACAATAGAGGGCTTGCCCGGCGCGGGGATTTCCCCGCGCCGCGGCAAACGGCAAGGGCCTCCGGGGGCGCACGCGCCCCCGGAGGCCCTTGTCAAATTGGCGATGCAACATGCGGTGCGGCAGGCCCTAGACCTCAAAGTCCTCCTCGCGGAACGCGGGCAGCGGCACCAGCTTCGGCGGGACGCGCTTGAGCGGGTCGTACCGGAACCGCGGGCAGGTGTAGCCGTCGGTCACCACGCCGCAGCGGATGCAGTTGATGTGGTCGGTCTGCCCGATGCGGGTGCCGAATTCACAGTATGTACAGCGCGGTTCAACTTTGTTCCCGTAGAGCTTCATGGCAAAGGACCCCCCCTGTTCTCTGTGCGCCACCGCTATTCCACCGTGACCGACTTGGCCAGGTTGCGGGGCTTGTCGATGTCGCAGCCGCGCAGCACCGCGATGTGGTAGGCCAGCAGCTGCAGCGGGATGGCGGCCAGGCTGGGCATCAGCAGGTCGGGCAGCACCGGCAGCGTGATGAGGTCCTTGACAAAGGACAGGGACTCGGCCAGGTTTTCGGTGCAGACCGCCATCACGTGGGCGTTGCGGGCGTCGACCTCCCGGATGTTGGAGACGGCCTTTTCGGCCAGGGCCGACTGGGTGGCCAGCGCGATCACCGGCACGCCGTCGGTCACCAGCGCGATGCTGCCGTGCTTGAGCTCCCCGGCCGCATAGGCCTCGCTGTGGATGTAGGAGATCTCCTTGAGCTTGAGCGAGCCCTCGAGCGCGGCGGCGTAGTCCAGCCCGCGGCCGATGAAAAAGAGGTTGTCGCTTTGGAAATACGCCCTGGCCAGCGCCTGGTACTGCGCCTCCTGCGCCAGCAGCCCCTTGACCTGCTCGGGCAGCGTCAGCAGCCGGGCCGTAAAGGCCCTGAACTCGGCCTCGGGCAGCAGGCCCTTGACGTAGGCCATGCGGGCGGCCAGCATGTAGGCCACCGCGATCTGCGCGCTGTAGGCCTTGGTGGTGGCCACGGCGATTTCGGGGCCGGCCCAGGTGTAGATGGCGTGGTCGGCCTCCCGCGCGATCGAGGAGCCCACCACGTTGACGATGGCCAGGACCTTGGAGCCGCAGCACTTGGCCAGTTTGAGGGCGCCCATCGTGTCCAGCGTCTCGCCCGACTGGGAGAGGACGACGGTCAGATCGTTAGGGCCGATCAGCGGCGGGTTCTTGCCGCGGAACTCGCTGGCGACCTCCAGGTTCACCGGGACGTGGCACATGGACTCGATGACGCCCTTGGCCACCATGCCGGCGTGCATGGCGCTGCCGCAGGCCAGCACCGTGATGCGCCCCGCCTGCCGCAGCAGCTCGTCGGGCAGTTCCTCCTCGCCGAACCTGACCAGGCCGTCCTCCACGCGCGGCGCAATGGTGTTGCGCAGCGCCAGCGGGGTCTCGTGGATCTCCTTGAGCATGAAGTGGTCGTAGCCGCCCTTTTCCACGGCCTCATAGTCCCAGGTCACGGTGAGGGGCTGCTTGAGGATGGGCGTCTTGTCGAAGTCCACCACCGTGATGCCGTCCGCCTCGAGGATGGCGATCTCGCCCGGCTCCATCACCAGGTACTGCTTGGTGTACTTGATGAAGGCCGGGATGTCGCTGGCCATGAAGTTCTCGCCCTCGCCGACGCCCAGCAGCAGCGGGTTCTCCTGCCGCACGCAGATGAGCTTGCCCGGCTCCTCGCGGCAGATGATGCCGAAGGCGTAGGTGCCGCGGATCTCCTTGAGCGCCGCGATGATGGCATCCAGAAAGTCGCCGCACTGCTTGTAGTGGTAGTCGATCAGGTGGACGGCCGACTCGGTGTCGGTCTGGGACAGGAAGGTGTAGCCCTGCCGCTGCAGAAATTCCTTGAGTTCGCGGTGGTTCTCGATGATGCCGTTGTGCAGCAGCGAGATGTGCTCGCTGCTGTGGGGGTGGGCGTTTTCGTCGGTGGGGCCGCCGTGGGTGGCCCAGCGGGTGTGGCCGATGCCGCAGGTCGTGAAGGTCTCGCCGCGCTGCTCCAGCAGCCGCCCGAGGTTTTCGATGCGGCCGGCCGCCTTGAGCGTGACGATCCCGCCGTCCTCAAAGAAGGCCACGCCCGACGAGTCGTAGCCGCGGTACTCCAATGTGGCCAGGCTCTCCACCAGCATTTTGGCGCAGTTTTGCCTGCCGACATAGCCAAAAATTCCACACATGTAATGGATCAGTCCTCCAGTGTCGCCTCGGAACGGGGCGGCCGAGGTCGAGAATATGGATCGGGAACAGGGACCGAAATTCCCATCCGGCAGCAGAACTCTGCGGCCTGAAATGAAATTTGCCGCGCGGGGATGGGCCGCGGGGCAGGGCCGTGCGCCGCTGTGGTTTGTGCTGCGGTCGCCCGCAGTTTTGCACAGGGCTGTCGACGACGGCAACGCCGGAGGGCACCCGCCGATGGCTCGATGAACCCTCTCCTCGTCAGCCGGAGGAACCCGGCTCAGGCGCTCTTGGTGCGGGGGCTTTGCTGGGGAATGAGGCCTTGTCTTTTGCGCTTCTCCGGCCGGCACCACCTCCAGTATCTATTCAGTATACCGTATTTTGGGCGCCAGGGCAACCGCTTCCACGGGGGTCGCCGGAGCAGCCTGTCCACCGGCACGAAGGGGGAAAGCCGGCCGGCGGCAGGGCCGCCGGGGCCGGCGGGGGTCGCTCACACCCAGGGGTACCACAGGGGGTCGGGCAGGTGCTCAAACAGGTCCCAGCCATACCGCTCGGAGACCCGGTCGGCCAGCCGCGCCAGCAGCAGCGCCAGCAGTGCCGACAGCACGAAGGCGCAGACGGTCAGCAGCACCATGAGCCAGAAGAGCGTTGGCGACAGCGTGACGGGCGCTGGCACCGCCGAGGCCGGCAGCACGGGCCGGAACAGCGGAAACAGCGCATAGGTCAGCAGCGCGGCCAGCCCGCCCTGCAGCAGCTTGCCCTTGAGGTAGGGGCCCATGGGCAGGTCGGTCTCCTCGAGCACGCCCTGCACCTGGCAGAGGACCGAGAGGCCGGCCAGGCCCATCAGCAGGCTCTGCAGCGCGAGGCGCCAGCGGGCGGGCAGCGGCAGCGCGGTGGTCAGGGCGATGCCGGTCGTCATCTCGATGGCGCCCGAGAGCAGCGCCTCCCAGCAGGCGCCGTCGCCCGGCAGCAGCCGGGTCAGCGCCTGCAGCAGGCCGCTTTGGCGCAGCAGCGCGATCAGCACGCCGAAGAAGACGATGTAGGCCGCAATGTAGAGGCTGGTCATGGCCGCCCCCTTGATCGAGGCCGTGAGGGCCGCCCCGAGGCCGGCCCGGCCCACCTTGCGGCCGGGCCGGCCCTGGGGGACGCTTGGCGCGCGGGCGGCCAGCAACACGCCCGAGAGCAGCGCCGCGAGCAGGTGGCAGAGGTAGAGCATCCAGCCCACCCGGGCGCTGCCCCAGAGCGCGGCGCCCACCACCCCGACGGCAAAGGCGGGCCCGGTGTTGTTGCACAGCGCGAGCAGCCGCCCCCCCTGCTCCCGTGTGCAGCCGCCGGCCCGGTAGAGCTTGACGGCGGCCGCCGCGCCGACCGGATAGCCCGAGAGCAGCCCCAGTGCAAGCACCGGCCCCGCCGCGCCCGGCTGGCGGAACAGGCGGGACATCAGGCCGCCCATCCGGCTGCCGATCTGCTCGGTCACCCCCATGGCGACCGCGAGGTCGGCCAGCACCAGGAAGGGGAAGAGGGTGGGCAGCACGCTGCCGGCCGCCATGCCGGCCGCCGTGCGGGCGGCCGCGGCCACGTCGCCGGGCATCAGCAAGATGCCCGCGCCGAACAGCAGGATGGCGGCGGTGGTGAGCAGCGGGACAACGCGCGTCCTCATGGCAAAGGCCCCTTTGTCCGCAGGGTTGGGGGCGGCGGTGTGCCCCCCGCGGGTACAGAGCAGTATATGGCGGCCGGCACGTCCATCATGCGCGTGTCATGCAAACTTGAGGCGGCTCATACAATAGAACTGGACAGGGGGCGATTTTTTGGCCAAAAAGGACCAGGGGGCACCCAGGCTGGGGGAGCGCCTCGCGCGGGGGCTGGACCTGCCGCTGGAGGCGGTCTCGCTGCTGCCCAAGCTGGAGCTGGTGGGCAACCGGGCGCTCTACGTCGAGGGACACCGCGGCATTTTGGAGTACTCGGACACCGTCGTGCGCATGTCGGGCGGCGCGCTGGTCATCGTCGTGGCGGGCAGCGGCCTCGAGCTGCTGGACATGACCGCCTCCAGCGCGCGCGTGGTGGGCCGGATCGTCCGCATCTCGCTGGAGGAGTGAGGGGGGACGGCCGTCCGTTCAATCGGCGTTGGGGGGCGTTTGCGTGGTCGAGCAACTCATCAAATTTCTGCGGGGCACGGTGGAGCTGCGGGTCAGCGGCGACTTCGTGGAGCGCTTTTTAAACCTGGCGGCCCGCGGCAACCTGCCCATTTGGGACCTGGTGCGCAGCGGCGAAAACGAGGTGCGGCTGACCACCACGCCGGCGGCCTTCCGCCGCATGCGCAAGGCCGCCTTCCGGGCGGGGGTGCGCATACAGGTGCTGCACAAGCGGGGGCTGCCCTTCCGCTTTAAGCGCATCAAGGGGCGGACGGCGCTGCTGCTGGGCGGGCTGCTTTTTTTTGTCACGCTCTACACGGCGGGGCAGCTGCTGTGGGACATCTCGGTCGAGGGCTGCGAGGAGCTGGACCCCGACGTGGTGCTCGAGACGCTGGCCGAGCTCGGCCTGCGCAAGGGCGCCTGGATCCGCAAGCTGGATTTGACCGACATCGAGCTCGGGGCCCAGCTGGCGCTGCAGCGGCTGTCCTTCATCGCCGTCAACATCAAGGGCACCACGGCCGAGGTGCAGGTGCAGGAGCGGGTGCTGCCGCCCGAGAGCCTGGAGCCGACCGGCGTGCGCAACCTGGTGGCCTCGCGGGACGGGCAGATCGAGCGCATGGAGGTCTACGAGGGGATGGCGGTGGTCCGTCGCGGGGACACGGTGCGGCAGGGGGACCTGCTGGTCACCGGGACCATTCAAAACGAGCTCTCGGGCATGCGGTACGTCGCGGCCGACGCCAGGATTCTGGCCAGGACCTGGAAGAGCGGTGCCATCGTGGCGCCGCGCATCGAGGTCACCCGACACCTGACCGGCAAGCAGGTGCTGCGGCATTCGCTGCTGCTGCCCGGCTTCTCGATAAAATTGTACGTGAACAGTGGTATTTCCATGGCCGATTATGTTACACTTGTCAGAGAGAACGACATCGAACTGCCCTTCGGCATCCGCCTGCCCGTCGGCGTGCGGACCGAGGCCCACTGCGAGCAGGTGACCCTCTCGCGCACGCGCAGCGACGAGGAGCTCGAGCGCATGTGCTTGGCCAAGCTGGACCAGGTGGTGGCGGCGCTGCGCGTGGAGCAGCTGCTCTCGGTCGAGCACGAACTGGCGCTGGACGGCGAGGGCGCGCGGCTGTCCTTTGAGCTCACCTGTCTCGAAGACATTGTGCAGGTCGTACAGCTGCAGCCCTGATAAATCAAGGATTATTTGTTAAAATAAACAATGAGGAGAGCGGCGTTTGACCACGGAAAAAATTGTGACCTTTGACCGGCTCGAGGAGCTTTCCCACGTGCTGGGGGCGGTGGACGAGAACGTCTCGGCCATCGAGCGGGCCTTTGGCGTCAGCATCGCCGTCCGGGACGGCGGCATGAAGGTCATCGGCGAGCCGGAGGCGGTGGACCTGGCCGCGCGGGTGCTGGACGGCCTGCTGCAGCTGGCCGCCAAGGGCGAGCAGATCGACCCGGCGCGGGTGGGCTATGTGATCAGCCTGACCCGCGACGGGCAGGAGGACAAGCTGCGCCGCCTGGGCGGCGACGTGATCTGCGTCACGGTCAAGGGCAAGCCCATCAAGGCCAAGACGCTTGGCCAGCAGACCTACATCGACGCCATCAAGAACAACACCATCACGCTGAGCATCGGCCCGGCCGGCACCGGCAAGACTTACCTGGCCGTCGCGATGGCGGTGGCCGCCTTTCGGGCCCACCGGGTCAACCGCATCATCGTCACGCGGCCGGCCATCGAGGCGGGGGAGAAGCTCGGCTTTCTGCCCGGCGACCTGCAGAGCAAGGTGGACCCCTACCTGCGGCCGCTCTACGACGGCCTGTTCGACATGCTGGGGGCCGAGAGCTTTCAGAAGTATATGGAGCGCGGCAGCATCGAGGTGGCGCCGCTGGCCTACATGCGCGGGCGCACGCTCGAGGACTCCTTCATCATCCTCGACGAGGCGCAGAACACCACGGTCGAGCAGATGAAGATGTTTCTGACCCGGCTGGGCGCCAACTCCAAGGCCGTCATCACCGGCGACGTGACCCAGATCGACCTGCCCCGGCCCTCCCGCAGCGGGCTGATCGACGCCGAGCAGGTGCTGAGGGGCGTCGAGGACGTCGGCATCGTGCGGCTCGGGGGGCAGGACGTCGTGCGCCACCAGCTGGTGCAGCGCATCATCCACGCCTACGAGCGGCACGAGGCGCGGCAGCAGCGGCGGGAGGCCGGCGGCGATCCCCCCGCGCAGCAGCGGCCGGCCGGAAAGCGGCCGCCCGCCGTCCGGAAGAAGCACCCGGCCGAGCGGTCGCGCGGGGCCAAGGGGGGGCGCGGCAGTGCCAAGGCCTAGCCTGTCCTTCTCCAACCGCCAGCGCGGCGTCGCCGTGGACAGGCCGCTGCGCGACCTGATCCGCGCCTGCTGCCAAGAGGCGCTGCTGCAGGAGGCGGTGCCCTTTGCCTGCGCCATCTCGCTCAGCTTTGTGTCGCCGCAGGAGATCCGCGCCCTCAACGCCGCGGCGCGGGGCGTCGACGCCGTGACCGACGTGCTGAGCTTTCCGCTCGAGGAGTTTGAGGGCGGCATCCCGCAGGGCTACCGGCCGCCGCTGCGGCCGCTGCCGCTCGGGGACATCGTGCTCTGCCTTGCGCGGGCGGCCGAGCAGGCCGGGGAGTACGGCCACAGCTTTGCGCGGGAGTGCGGCTTTTTGACCGTGCACGCGCTGTTGCACCTGCTGGGCTACGACCACGAGACGCCGCAGCAGGAGCAGATCATGCTGGAAAAACAGGAACGGGTGCTGTCGGCACTCGGCCTTGAGAGGGGGTGAGCGGCATGGAGAACACAGTGAACCGCTCGGGCTTTATCGCCATCGTCGGGCGGCCCAACGTCGGCAAGTCGACGCTGCTCAACCGATTGGTCGGCCAGAAGGTGGCCATCGTGAGCCAGCGTCCGCAGACCACCCGCAACCGCATCCTCGGGGTGCTGACCGAGGAGGACTGCCAGATGGTCTTCCTCGACACGCCCGGGCTGCACCGGCCGCACAACAAGCTGGGCGACTTCATGGTGCGCCAGGCCGAGCGCGCCGTGCGGGACGTCGACATGACGGTGCTGATGGTGGAGCCCAGCGAGCGGGTAGAGGGCATCGAGACCGAGGTGCTGCGCCTCTGCGAGGGGCCGGTGCTGCTGGCCATCAACAAGATCGACACCGTGCGCAAGGATGCGCTGCTGGGCGTGATCGCGGCCTATGCCAAGGCCTACGACTTCGCGGCGCTGCTGCCGATTTCGGCCAGGACCGGCGAAGGGGTGGAGGTCCTCAAGCAGGAGCTGATCGCGCGGCTGCCCGAGGGGCCGGCCTTCTTCCCCGCCGACATGAGCACCGACCAGACCGAGCGCCAGCTGCTGGCCGAGTTCGTCCGCGAGAAGGCGCTGCGCAACCTCGACCAGGAGGTGCCCCACGGCATCGCGGTCGAGATCGAGCAGTTTTGCCAGCACGAGGACGGGCTGCTCGAGGTGGGCGCCCTGATCTACTGCGAGAAGAACTCCCACAAGGGCATCATCATCGGGGCGGGGGGCGAGCGGCTCAAGCACATCGCCTCCTCGGCCCGCGTCGACATGGAGCGCCTGATGGGCTGCAAGGTCTATTTGAGCGTCTTTGTCAAGGTCAGAGAGAACTGGCGGGACAGCGCGCGCATGCTGCGCAGCTTTGGCTACCGCGAGGGCTCCTGACCGGGGGGCGGGCCCATGGACTTTTCAGCCAACGCCCTGGTGCTCGCAGAGCACACGGTGGGCGACTACGACAAGCGCCTGGAGCTGCTGTGCGAGGGCATCGGGCGCATCGGCGTCTGGGCGCCGGGCGCCAAGCGGGTCAAGAGCCCGCTGCTGGCCGCCTGTGCCCCCTTTTGCTACGGGCACTATACGTTCCGGCAGAAGGGCGACCGCATCACGCTGCGGTCGGCCGAGCTGCAAGAGTCCTTTTTTGCGCTGTGGCAGGACCTTGAGTACCTGGCGCTGGCCGGCTACCTCGCCGAGCTCTGCCGCACGCTCT
Organism: Clostridiales bacterium; assembly: GCA_012719075.1. GTDB lineage: Bacteria > Bacillota > Clostridia > Oscillospirales > Feifaniaceae > JAAYBB01. Next base: position 10,762 of record JAAYBB010000063.1, read on the forward strand.
GCATGGAGCGGCAGCCCGAGGACCTGCTGCTGCGCCTGACCCTCAACGCGCTGTTCGCGGCGGCGGAGCGCCGCGCCCCCCCGGGGCGCATCAAGGCCGCCTACGAGCTGCGGGCGCTGTCCGAGAGCGGCTACCTGCCCGAGCTCGCCCACTGTGTCGCCTGCGGCCGGGAGCAGGGGCTGTGCGCCTTTTCGCCGCTGCAGGGCGGCCTGCTCTGCGCCGACTGCGCGCAGCGGGAGCCCACGGCGGTGCCGGCCGCGCCGCCCGTCGTCGAGGCCATGCGCTTTCTGAGCGGCTGCGACCCCAGGCGGCTCTGCGCATTCACGCTGCCGGACGCCCCGCAGCGCAGCCTCGAGGAGATCAGCGAGGCCTACACGCTGTCGACGCTGGGGCACAGCCCCAAGACGCTGCTGTTTTACCGGCAGATGCAAACCATTGAATGAGAGAGATTTGATGAATCAAACGGCAATAGAACTCAACCAAAAGGCCCTGACGACGCTGGAGTTCGACAAGGTGCTGGCCCTGCTGGCCGAGCAGGCCGGCTGCGACGGCGCGCGCGAACGCGCGGCGGCGCTGCTGCCCGCCCGCCGGCTCGAGGAGGCGCAGCGCCTGCAGGACGCCACGGCGCAGGCCTGCCTGCTGATCGGGCGCAAGGGCAGCCCGCCGGTCTACGGCGTCAAGGACATCCGCCCCTCGGTCGAGCGGGCCGAAAAGGGGGCGCTGCTGTCGCCCAAGGAGCTGCTGCGCATCGGCAACGTGCTGCGCGCCACGCGGGCGTTGCCGGCCTACCTCGAGCAGGAGGGCGGGGAGGTCCCGCTGATCGCCGACCTCTTCCGCCCGCTGTCGCCGCAGAAGACGCTCGAGGAGCGCATTGCGCAGTCCTTTATTTCAGAGGAGGAGCTCTCGGACCACGCCTCGCCCGAGCTGGCCGACATAAGGCGCAAGATCAACGGCGCCTCCGGCCGCATCAAGGAGACGCTGCAGCGCATGATCCGCAGCCCCGCCTACCAGAAGTATTTACAGGAGCCCATCGTCACGCTGCGCGGCGACCGCTATGTGTTGCCGGTGCGGGCCGAGTACCGGGCCGAGGTGCCGGGGCTGGTGCACGACACCTCGGGCAGCGGCGCCACCTGCTTCATCGAGCCGATGGCGGTGGTGGAGGCCAACAACGAGCTCAAGCTGCTGCGGGCCCGCGAGCAGGACGAGATCGAGCGCATCTTGGCCGAGCTCTCGGCCTTTGTCTCGCAGCAGAGCGACCCCATTTTGCTGAATTACGAGCTGATCGTCGAGATCGACTTTGTCTTTTCCAAGGCCCGCCTGTCCTACAGCATGGGCGCCTACGCGCCCGAGCTGAGCGCGCGGGGCGGCATCGACCTGCGCAGGGCGCGCCACCCGTTGATCCCGCGCGAGGCGGTGGTGCCCATCGACATCCGCCTGGGCGGCGGCGTTGACACCATGGTCGTCACCGGCCCCAACACCGGCGGCAAGACCGTCACGCTCAAGACGCTGGGGCTGCTGCACCTGATGGCGGCCTCGGGCCTGCACCTGCCGGCCGAGGCCGGCAGCGAGGTCGCGGTGTTCGCCAACGTCTTTTGCGACATCGGCGACGAGCAGAGCATCGAGCAGTCGCTCTCGACCTTCTCAAGCCACATGGTCAACATCATCCGCATTCTCGAGGTGGCCGACGCGCACAGCCTGGTGCTGCTCGACGAGCTCGGGGCCGGCACCGACCCGATCGAGGGCGCGGCGCTGGCCACGGCCATTCTCGAGCGGCTGCGGGCGCAGGGCGCCCGCGTGGCCGCCACCACCCACTACGCCGAGCTCAAGACCTACGCGCTCAACACCGAGGGCGTGCTCAACGCCTCCTGCGAGTTCGACCTCGAGACGCTGCGGCCCACCTACCGGCTGATCCTCGGCGTGCCGGGGCGCTCCAACGCCTTTGCGATCTCGGAGCGGCTGGGTATGGATCCGGCCGTCGTGGCGCGCGCGGCCGAGCTGACCAGCAGCGGCGCGCAGGCCTTTGAGGAGGTGCTGGCCGAGCTGGAAAACCGCCGCCAGCAGATGGAGCGCCGCCTGCAGGAGGCGGCGCAGGAGCGCGACCGCGCCAACCGCATCCGCGCCGAGCTGGCGCTCGAGCAGGAGCGCTTTCGCCTGCAGCGGGACCGCGAGCTCGAGCAGGCCGCCGTCGAGAGCAAGCGCAGGGTGGCCATGGCGCGCGAGATGTACAACCGCACGATCGAGGAGCTGGAGGCGCTGCGCAGGGAGCGCGATGCCGCCGACTTTGGCGAAAAGCTCGACGAGGCCCGCCAGCGGCTGCGCAGGCAGCTGCGCCGCGCCTCGGAGGAGCTCGACCCGGTGCTGCCAAAGGAGCAGGGCGACACGGTGCTGCCCCGCGCGCTGCGGGTGGGGGACCTGGTGCACATCCGCACGCTGGACAAGCGCGGCGAGGTGCTCTCGCCGCCCGACGACCGCGGCAATGTCGCGCTGCGGGTCGGCATCATCAACACCAAGGCCAAGCTGACCGACCTGACGCTCGTAAACGAGCAGCCCGACCTGACCGAGCGCCTGACGGCCGCCCGCCGGGGCGACAAGCCGGTCAGCAGCATGAAGGCCGAGCTGGACCTGCGGGGCATGAACGGCGACGAGGGCTGCCTCGAGCTGGACCGCTACCTGGACGAGGCGGCGCTGCACGGGCTGGAGACGGCCGTGATCATCCACGGCAAGGGCACCGGCGCGCTGCGCGCCGCGGTGCAGGAATTCCTCAGGGGGCACCCCCATGTGCGCAGCTTCCGCCGCGGCGCCTTTGGCGAAGGGGAGGACGGCGTCACGGTGGTGGAGCTGCGATAGCAAAATCACGGACAGGGGGCGGGTGCCCCGGAGAAACCAGGAGGGACGACACATGAGTGACGTACGGCCGATCCCCATGCAGACCTTTCGACGGCTGCCGGGCTACCACAGGTACCTCAAGGAACTGGCCGGGCAGGGGGTCGAGACCATTGCGGCCGTGGCCATCGCCAAGGAGATGAAGCTGCACGAGGTCCAGGTCCGCAAGGACCTTGCGGCGGTGTCGGTCAGCGGGGGGCGGCCCCGGATGGGGTTTCGCGTCGAGGAGCTGCTGCGCAGCATCGAGCACACGCTGGGCTACGACAACGTCAGCGAGGCCCTGCTGGTCGGCGTGGGGCAGCTGGGGCGGGCGCTGATGACCTACGAGGGCTTTGAGCAGCTGGGCCTGCGCATCCTGGCCGGCTTCGACTGCGACCCCGCCGTCGCGGGCACCGAGGTCGGCGGAAAGCCGGTGCTGCCGATGGAGAAGTTCTGCGACTTCTGCCGGCGCACCCAAGTGCACCTCGGCATTCTGGCGGTGCCCGGCGAGACGGCCCAGCAGGTCTGCGACCTCATGGTGGGCTGCGGCATTTTGGCCATCTGGAATTTCGCGCCGGTCCACCTCACGGTGCCCGCACACATCCTGGTCGAGGACGAGAACATGGCCCTCTCGCTGGCGCTGCTCTCTCAAAACCTCAAGCGGCAGATGGAGCAGGGGGACCTGTTTTAAGCGTGCGGGGGGCAAGCCCCTGCAAAAAATCCTGTTTACAACTCGACAGACAAAACGCCTCCCGACCGGGAGGCGTTTTGTCTGCGCAAAGGCCGTTTTGCCGCCGGCCGGCGGAGGGAAGTCGCCCTGCCGATCGCCGCCGCTCCGGCTGAACGCAGGGACGCTTCTGCGGGGGCGGGGCCTTCCGACGGCAAAGAGCGCGCACCCTGCACATGCATCAGACCCAGAGAGCCATCCGCACATGCTGCCGCCTTCGGCAAGAAGAGGGGCCTTTTGCCGCGGCAAAAGGCCCCTTCTTAACAGGCGTTCAAATCCTCGACCGTCGGAGAATCCCCGGTCAGATCAGCTGCGTAAAGGTGTCCACGACCGGAGGCACTGCGCAGAGGGCGGCCAGCCTGGGCACAATGGCGGTGAAGTGGGCGCTGGCCGAGTGGGCGTCGAGGTGGGCCTGGCTCTCCCAGGCCTCCAGCACGACGAGGACGTCTTCGTCTTTGGTCGACTGCGCAAGGTCGTAAGCGGCACAGCCGGCCTCCCTGCGGGTCAGCTCGACAAGCTCCCTGACCATCTCAACGGCCTCTTGCACATGGCCGGGCTTGAGCGTAAAGGTGGCGACAACACGGATCATGGTTGCAAACACTCCTGACAGTTTAATTTTTATCCTTCCACCCGCAAATTGCGGCGCTCAGCGGTCGAGCGCCTCTTTGAGCAGGCGGCTGAACAGCTGTGGGTTGCCCTTGCCGGCGCTGCGCTTCATGCACTGGCCGACCAGAAAGCCCAGCACGTTGGTCTTGCCCTGCCGGTACTCGGCCACGGGGCCGGCGTTTGCGGCCAGCACCTCGGTTGCGATGCCGGCCAGCAGCGCCTCGTCGTTGATCTGGGCCAGCCCCAGGCGCGCGACCGCCTCGGCCGGCGTCTCGCCGGTCTCGAGCAGCTGCTCGAGCACCGCCTTGGCGGCGGTGGAGGAGAGGGTGCCGTCCTGGGTGAGCCGGATCAGCTCGAGCAGGTGCTCGGGCGCAAGGCCCAGCTGCTCCACCGCCACGCCGCGCTCGTTGCAGAGGCGCGAGAGGTCGCCCAGCAGCCAGTTGCAGATGGGCTTGGAGAGCGCGGCGTCCAGCGCGGCGCAGCGCTCAAAGTAGGCGGCGCGGGAGAGGTCGCCGGCCAGCACGCCGCTCTCGTAGGGGGAGAGGCCGTAGACCCTGAGGTAGCGCTCGTACTTTTGCAGCGGCAGCTCGGGCAGGCTGCGGCGCAGCGCCTCGATGTCGGCCTCCTCGAGCCGGATCAGCGCGAGGTCGGGGTCGGCGAAGCAGCGGTAGTCGGCCTCGCCTTTGGCCCGCATGGCAAAGTTCTCGCCCAGGGCCTCGTCCCAGCGCCGGGTCTCGACCTGCACAGCCTCACCGGCGTTCAGGATGCCGATCTGGCGGGCGACCTCGTACTCGATGGCCTTGGTCACGCCCGAAAAGGTGCTGATGTTCTTCATCTCCACGCGGGTGCCGAGGCCGGTCGAGCCCTGCGGCCGGACCGAGACGTTGACGTCGCAGCGGATGTTGCCCTCCTGCATGCGGCAGTTGCAGATGCCCAGACACTCCAAGATGGCCTTGAGGGCCTCTGCGTAGGCCTTGGTCTCCTCGGCCGAGTACAGGTCGGGTTCGCTGACGATCTCGATCAGCGGCACGCCGCTGCGGTTGAGGTCGATCAGCGTGCCCGAAAAGCGGTCGTCGTGCAGCAGCTTGCCGGTGTCCTCCTCGATGTGGATCTGGTGGATGCGCACCCGCTTGAGCCGCTCGCCGACGTAGAAGGAGACCTCGCCGTCCACGCAGAGCGGCGGGGAGACCTGGCTGATCTGGTAGCCCTTGGGCAGGTCGGCGTAAAAGTAGTTCTTGCGGTCGTGTCCCGACAGCGCATTGACCCTGCAGTTGCAGGCCAGCCCCATCTTGAGCGCATACTCCACCGCCCGGCGGTTGAGGACGGGCAGCGCGCCGGGCAGGCCGGCGCAGACCGGGCAGCACTGGGTGTTGACCATGGCGCCGTAGGTGGTGCTGCAGTTGCAGTAGACCTTGGTGGCGGTGCTCAGCTCGGCGTGCATCTCGATGCCGATCACGGGTTCGTAGTTCACTTAGGACCCCCTCCTTTCCAGCGATTCAAGGGCCAGCGCGGCGTTCAGCAGCAGCGCCTCGGAGCCCCGCTTGCCGATCAGCTGCAGCGCGCCGCCGCCAAAGGGCAGCACCAGCGCCGGCAGGCCGGCCAGGTTGGCCAGCACGGTGCAGAGCCCCTCGCGGTCGAGGGCCTCCCCGTAGCCGGCGGCCGGGCGCAGCGGCGTCAGCAGCAGATCGCAGTCCGCGAGCAGCTCGTCGCAGGCGGCCACAAGCGCTGCGCGCAGGCGCACGGCCCGATCGTAGTACTCCGCCCGGTAGGCGGTGAGCAGCGCATAGGTGCCCAGCAGGGTGCGGCGGCGCAGCTCGGGGCCAAAGCCCTCGGCGCGGCTCTTGGCAATGAGGTCGCCGATGCCCTCGGCCTCCTGCGCGCGGTGGCCGTACTTGATGCCATCAAGCCGCGCGAGGTTGGAGGAGGCCTCGGCCGAGGCGAGGATGTAGTGCGTCCGCGGGCCGAGGGCCGCAAGCGGCAGCGCCGCCTCGCGGCAGGTGGCCCCCAGAACCACAAGGGCCTCTGCGGCAGAGAGCGCGGCGGCCGACGCGGGGCCGGCGGCCTCCTGCAGCTCCCGCACCAGCGCGATGTGCAGGTGGCCGACCTCGCCGTCCAGGCTGGGGGCCACGGGGCTGTGCGGCGCTTGGCACGTGGAGGCGTCCAGCGGGTCCGGCCCGGCCAGCAGGTCAAACAGCAGCGCGCAGTCCATGACGCTGCGGGCCACCGGCGCCGCCTGGTCCAGCGAGGAGGCGGCCGAGACCAGGCCGTAGCGCGAGATGGCGCCCCAGGTCGGCTTGAGGGAGACCAGGCCGGCGTCGCCGGCGCGGCGGCGCAGCGCGCCGTCGTGGTCGCTGCCCAGCGCGAGCGGCAGCGCGCCCTGCGCCACGGCCAGCACCGCGCCGCAGGGGCCGTCCGGCTCGAGGCCGAACTCGCCGACGGCCAGTTTGCCCAGCAGGGGCAGGCCGCCCGCCTCGAGGCGGGTGACGGCGGTGGCGCTGTAGGGCGGGATAAAGCCCTTCAGCATGGCGGAGCCGCAGGCGGTCAGCACGCCCTCGGTGCAAAAGCTGTCCTCGACGCCGACCGGGACCCCGGCCAGCGGGGGGAGGGCCTCGCCCGCCCCGCGGCGGGCGTCGACGCGCCCTGCGGTCCGCAGGGCCGCCTCGGCCGAGGTGGTCACAAAGCCGCCAGCCTCGTCGGCATGGCGCAGGCAGGCCTCGGCCAGCCCGGCCGCCGTGGTCTGCCCCGCGGCCAGCAGGCCGGCAAGTTCAACAGCTGTCTTTTTCTCAATTGTCATCGGCACAACCCCCTATTCGAGTACGCGGGGCACAAGAATGCAGCCCGCCTCCTGCTGCGGCGCGTTTTGGAGCAGCGCCTGCTGCGACAGGTGCCCGCCCGGCACATCCTCGTGGAAGACGTTGCAGGGCACCTCCCTGGTGACCGTCACCGGGTCCAGATCGGGCAGGCCGGCCATGTAGGCCAGCGCCGGCGCCAGCTGCTCGAGCAGCGGCGCCAGCTGGTCCTCGGGGACGTCGATCTGCGCGAAGCGCGCCACTTTTCTCAGGTCGTCAACCGTCATGTTCATCTCCTGTTCCCCCCAGCAAATTCATCAGCCCGGCCTCGTCCAGCAGCGGAACCCCCAGCTCCTGCGCCCGCTTGAGCTTGGAGCCCGGGTCCTCGCCCGCCACGACGAAGTCGGTGTTTTTGGAGACGCTGCCGGTCACCTGTCCGCCGCGGGCCAAAATCATGGACTTGGCCTGCTCGCGGGTCAGGGTGGGCAGCGTGCCGGTCAGCACAAAGCGCTTGCCTGCAAGCCCCTCCGCCCCCTCGGGCGGAGGGGGCTGCTCCATGTCGACCCCCGCCTCCTTGAGGCGGTCGAGCAGCCGCGCCGTCTCGGGGTGGGAGAAGAAGTCCAGCAGGCTGCGCGCGATGGCGGGACCGGTGTCGGGCAGCGCCATCAGCTGCTCCTCGGTGGCCGCCTGCAGCCTGTCCATCGACAGAAAGTGCTCGGCCAGCTGGCGCGAGACCCGCTCGCCGATGTGGCGGATGCCCAGGCCGTAGAGCAGCCGCGCCAGCCCCCGGGAGCGGCTTCTGTCAATCGCCGCAAGCAGGTTGTTGGCCGACTTCTCACCCATGCGGTCGAGGGCGGAGATCTGCGATTCCTGCAGAGCGTAGAGGTCGGCGATCGAGGTCACCAGCCCCTGCTGCACAAAGCGCTCGGCGCTCTGTTCCCCCATGCCCTCGATGTCCATGGCCCCCTTGGAGCAGAAGTGGGCCAGCCGGCGGATGAGCTGGGCCGGGCAGTCGGGGTTGGTGCAGCGCAGGGCCGCCTCCTCGGGGTCGTCGGCTACCGGCTCGCCGCAGGAGGGGCAGTGGATGGGGAAGACGTAGGGCTGCTCACTGCCGTCCCGCACCCCCTCCACCACCGAGACGATCTCGGGGATGATCTCGCCGGCCTTGCGCACCCGCACGCGGTCGCCGATGCGGATGTCCTTTTGCGCAATGAAGTCGCGGTTGTGCACCGTGGCGCTCTTGACGGTGGTGCCGGCCAGCAGCACCGGCTCGAGCTGGGCGGTCGGGGTCAGCGCGCCGGTGCGCCCCACCGCGATGGTGATGCCGACGAGGCGGGTCTCCTTGACCTCGGGCGGATACTTGTAGGCCACGGCCCAGCGCGGGTGCCGCGCGGTGCTGCCCAGCGCCGCGCGCTGGGCAAAGCTGTCCACCTTGATCACGGCGCCGTCGATGTCGAAGGGCAGCTTGCCCCGCAGCGCGCCGATCTCCTCGACCCGTGCGAGGCACTGCGCGATGTCGCTGCAGCGCAGCACGTCGGGGATGACCGTAAAGCCCAGCTCATCGAGCAGCCGCAGCGAGTCGTAGTGCCCATCCGGCCAGGGGCCCTCCAGCCGCTGGATGTTGAAGACGCAGATGTCCAGCCCGCGCTCGGCCACGACCTTGGGGTCGAGCTGGCGCAGCGAGCCGGCCGCGGCGTTGCGCGGGTTGGCAAACAGGGCCTGTCCCTCCTGCTCGCGCAGGCGGTTGATGTGCGCGAACTGCCCGGCCGGCAGAAAGACCTCGCCGCGCACCTCGAGGGTCAGCGGGCGGGTCAGCCGCAGCGGGATGTTGCGCACCGTGCGCAGGTTGGCGGTGATGTTCTCGCCCACCTGCCCGTCGCCGCGGGTCGAGCCGCGCACAAAGAGGCCCTGTTCGTACTCGAGCGCGACCGAGAGGCCGTCGATCTTGTACTCCACGACATAGTCGGGGACGAGCTCCCGCGCCCTTATGCGCTGGTCGAAGGCCAGCAGCTCCTCGGTCGAAAAGACGTCCTGCAGGCTCTCCATCGGCACCTCGTGGCGCACCTGCTCAAAGGCCGAGAGCGGCGCGCCCCCCACCCGCAGCGTGGGGGAGTCGGGCGCGATCAGGTCGGGGTGCTCGGCCTCGAGCTGCAGCAGCTCCTGCATGAGCTCGTCGTAGTAGGCGTCCGAGACCTCGGGCGCGTCCAGCCTGTGGTACTGATCGGCGTACAGGTTGAGCTGATGTCGCAGCCGCGCGGCGCGGCGCTCCAGTTCCGATCTCTCCACCGCCGCCCTCCTCTCAAAACCCAATAGGCAGCCGTTTTGCAGGCTGCCTAGGATTTGCTTTACAACGCTATTAGTATAGCACAGCAGCGGCGGACAATCCAAGGTGAGCGCGAAAAAAAACCGGCCGGGTCCCGGGAGGGGTACTAGGTCAGGGCCTCGAGGACAATTTGCTCGGCGTCGCTGTGCAGCCCTTCAAAGTTGGCGTAGGATTCGGGCACTTCGCCGACGATGATGGTCTCGGCCACGACGACGCTGGTGACGACGTGGGCGTTGACCGAGGAGACCGGTAGCACGATGCTGATGCCGGCGTCGACGGTCAGCACGATGCGGTGCAGGGCCTGGTTGATGCCGGCCGAGACGAACTGGTTGTCGACATCGACGACCGAGGTGCCGTAGGGCAGCAGCTTAAAGCGGATCAGCGGCCCCCGCCCCGAGAGCAGGTCCCCGCCGAGCAGGTTGCCCAGCGGGACCGGCACGTTGATCATGTCGAGCGTCAGGTTGTGCTGCACCCGCTCGCTGAGGCGGGCCTTGAGCCGGTTGATCTTGACGATGTCGCTGCGCACGGCATGCACCTCGCCGTTCTTGCCGGTCTGCAGCGTGATCAGGTCGGCGTAGTCCTCGGCGTTTTCCTTGAACTCCTCCTCCACCGCGCGGGTGATCGAGATGGTGGCCAGCGCCTTGGCCCTGGCCAGGCCGATCGTGGAGATGACCGGCTTGATGCGCAGGTCCAGCAGCGCAAAGCCGATGCAGAACAGGGCGGTCAGCAGCGCCAGCGCGCGCAGGGCGCGCCATTGCAGCGGGAGCGGGCGCCGCGTGCCGCGCGGGGCGGCAAAGCGCGGCAGCCCCCCGCCGCGCGGACGGATCGTCATAGAGCGTCCCCTCCCATCGAGATCGAATACAGCCTCGCCATCCTATGCAGCGGACAGGGCGGGTGTGATCGAAATGGGGCGCCAAGGGGCGTTTGGCCGCCGTGCGGCGCCCAGCGGACAGGCGGGGTTTTTATACAGACCGCATAAAAAGAAGCGCCCTCCGGCGCTTCTTTTTGTCAATCTTCGCCTATTCGAGCACCGGCGGGGCCAGCCCCGACAGCAGCTCGGGCGGCGTTTCGGGCAGCGAGCGCAGCAGCCGCAGCCCGAGCGGCAGCGTGATTGAAAAGGTGATCAGGTTGGCCAGCGGCTGGCTGAGCTGGATGCCCAGCACCCCGAAGCGCGGGGCCAGGAAGGCCAGCAGCGGCAGCAGGAACAGCCCCTGCCGCATCAGCGAGGTGAAGCTGGCCTGAAAGGCCCGCCCCAGCGTCTGCAGCGTCATGTTGGTCAGCACGATCCAGCCGGTCAGTGGAAAGGCCAGGCACTGCAGGCGCAGCGAGCGCACCCCGACCTCGAGCACCGCGGGGTCGTCGCGGAACTGGCGGATGAGCTGGGGGGCAAAGAGGGCCAGCAGGATCACCAGCGCCACCAGCAGCAGCGCCAGGGTCCTGACGCAGAACCAGAACCCCTGCCTGACGCGGTCGTAGCGCTTGGCGCCGTAGTTGAAGCCGCAGAAGGGCTGAAAGCCCTGCGTAAAGCCGAAGACGACGCCGTTGGCCAGCATGAGGATGCGGTTGACGATGGAGATGGCGGCGATCACGGCGTCGCCGTGCAGCTTGGCGGCCTGGTTGAGGCTGATGGTGGCCACGCTGGCCAGGCTCTGGCTGCACAGCGAGGGCAGCCCGCCCTTGCCGATCTCGAGGTAGTGCCGGACACTGGGCCGGAAGTTGCGCAGCGAGATGCGGATGCTGTCCCCCCGGGAGCAGCCGTAGAGCAGCAGCAGAAAGCTGAAGATCTGGCTGATCAGGGTGGCGATGGCGGCGCCGGCCACGCCGAGGTGGAACACCAGGATGAACAGCGCATCCAGCCCGACGTTGAGCACCGCGCCCGAAACCATGCCCAGCATGCTGTAGACCGCGTTGCCCTGAAAGCGCAGCATCAGGCTGAGCACGTGGGAGGAGGCCATGAAGGGGGCGCCGATTAGGATGTAGCGCATGTAGTCGCAGGCGTGGGGCAGGATGGTCTCGGTGGCGCCCAGCAGCCGCGCCAGCGGCTCGAGAAAGAGCAGGCCGCCCGCCATGACCAGGCCGCCCGCCAGCAGCGACGAAAAGAAGCCGATCGAGGCCACCACGTTGGCCGAGTCCTGCTCCTGTGCGCCCAGCGCGCGGGAGATGAAGTTGCCAGACCCCTGCCCAAAGAAAAAGCCGATGGCCTGGATGATGTTCATCACGGCAAACACCACGCCGACGCCGGCGGTGGCGCTGGTGCCCAGCCCGCCGACAAAGTAGGTGTCGGCCATGTTGTAGAGCGAGGAGATCAGGTTGGCCACAATGGTCGGGGCGGCCAGCCCGAGCACCAGCCGCCCGACCGGCAGCGTGGTCATGCGCGCGTGCTTTGTCAGGGTGCTCATGAATCGAAGCGCCCTCCTTTTTCGCAAAGAATTTCAGCGCGGGCCGCCTCTTTCACCCATCTTAAAGAGGGGCCCGCGCGCCGGAGACTTTGAAAAGACGGGGGCTACTTGAGCGAGACGGCCTGCCTGGCCACCTCGGCGATGTGCCCGGCCGTGAGGCCAAAGTGGGTCAGCAGCTGCTCGGCCTTGCCCGAGCAGCCGAAGACGTCGGGCACCCCCACCGGCAGCACCGGCACCGGCCGGGTGCGGCAGAGGCACTCGGCCACGGCGCCGCCGAGGCCGCCGATCACGCTGTGCTCCTCGGCCGTGACGACGGCGCCGCAGCGGGCGGCCAGCGCGGTCAGCAGCGCCTCGTCCAGCGGCTTGATGGTGTGCATGTCCACGACCGCGGCGTCGATGCCTTCGGCGGCCAGCAGGTCGGCGGCCTGCAGTGCGCGGGCCACCATCAGGCCGGTGGCCACGATGGCCACGTCGCGGCCCTCCCGCAGCAGGATGCCGCGGCCGAGCGCAAAGGCGGCGTCGTCCCCGTAGATCGTGGGCACGGCCAGGCGGCCAAGGCGCAGGTAGAAGGGGCCGGGGTGTTCAATGGCGGCGCGCACGGCGGCGCGGGTGGTCACGGCGTCGGCCGGGCAGAGCACGGTCATGCCTGGGATGCTGCGCATCAGCGCCAGGTCCTCGTTGCACTGGTGGGTGGCGCCGTCCTCGCCGACCGAGAGGCCGGCGTGGCTGGCGCCGATCTTGACGTTCAGGCCGGGGTAGCCGATGCCGTTGCGCACGGCGTCAAAGGCGCGGCCGGCCGCAAACATGGCAAAGGTCGAGGCAAAGGCCACGCGCCCGGTCGCGGCGATGCCGGCCGCCACCGCCATCATGTTGCTCTCGGCGATGCCGCAGTTGACAAAGCGCTCCGGAAAGGCCGCCTGAAAGACGGCGGTCTTGGTGGAGCCCGAGAGGTCGGCGTCCAGCACCACGAAGTCGTAGCGGGCGCCGAACTCGGCCAGCGCGTCGCCGTAGGCCTCGCGCGTGGCGCGCATTCCAAGGTCCCTCATGCCGGCACCTCCCCCTGCAATTCCCGCAGGGCCTGCTCCAGCTGCGCCTCGTTCGGCGCCTTGCCGTGCCAGCCCGCCTGGTTTTCCATAAACGAGACCCCCTTGCCCTTGACGGTCCTGGCCAGAATGGCAAAGGGCCGGCCCGTAGTTTCCCGCGCCCGGTCAAAGGCCGCAAACAGCTCGGGGAAGCTGTGGCCGTCGACCTGGGCCACCGCAAAGCCGAAGGCCGAGAGCTTCTCGCCGATGGGCTGCACGCCCATCACGTCGGCCACGCGGCCGTCGATCTGCAGGCCGTTGTCGTCCACAATGACCACGAGGTTGTCGAGCTTGTAGTGGGCCGCGAACATCAGGGCCTCCCAAACCTGCCCCTCCTGCAGCTCGCCGTCCCCGAGGATGGCGTAGACCCGATAGGGCTCGCCGTAGATCTTGGCGGCCTTGGCCATGCCGCAGGCGGCCGAGATGCCGATGCCCAGCGCCCCCGTGGTCATGTCGACGCCCGGCGTGCCCTTGCGGTCGGGGTGGCCCTGCAGCATGGCGCCCAGCCGGCGCAGCCCGGCGAGCTCACCGCGCGGGAAGTAGCCCGCGTGGGCCAGCGCCGCGTAGAGCGCGGGGGCGGCGTGCCCCTTGGAGAGCACCAGCCGGTCGCGCGCCGGGTCGTCGGGGCGGGCGGGGTCCTGCCGCAGCTCGTCAAAGTAGAGCGCCGTCAGGATCTCCACAATGGAAAGCGAGCCGCCGGGGTGGCCCGAAGCGGCCCCGGCAATGGCCCGCAGAATGTCGATGCGCAGATCGGTTGCGATCTGCCCGAGTCTGTCTGCCTCTCTCAAGAAAACGCCTCCCGTTTAAAGATCAGGGCCGATCAAAAAATTTGCCCGCAAAGCGGGTGTGAAGTCACAGCTCCCCCTATCATACCCCAACCGAAAGGCGGCTGTAAAGGGATTGTTTCGGCCGGGGGGCGGTGGTATACTGGGGGACAAGGGAGGGGAGGCCGATGGACTGGCATCTCAAGTCGTTTGAGGAACTGAGCGCTCCGGAGCTGCACGACATTCTGAAGCTGCGCTGCGAGGTGTTTGTGGTGGAGCAAAACTGCGCCTATGCGGACGTCGACGGGCTGGACAGGGTCTCGCTGCACCTGTTTTGCACCGAGGACGGAGTGCTGGTGGGCTGCCTGCGCATCCTGCCGGCCGGCGTGGCCTTCGAGCGGCCGGGGCTCGGGCGCTTTGTGGTGGACCCCGTGCGGCGCGGCGGCGGGCTGGGCCGGACGCTGCTGCGGCGCGGCATGCAGGAGGCCTTTGACCGCTTTGGCTGCGACGGCCTCGAGCTGTCGGGGCAGACTTACCTGCAGCGCTTTTACGAGGCCGAGGGCTTTGTGCCGACCGGCGAGCCCTACCTCGAGGACGGTATCGAGCATGTCGACATGCTCTGCCGGCGGGGCGATCAGCGCGCGTTATAAAGGCCTTGGTTTGCAATCAACTGAAAATCGTCGGCGCTGACCCGCCGACGCAAAAACGCCCCGCCGTCGGCGGGGCGTTTTACATGCCGGGCAGAAGTTCAGATGACCATGCCCTCGGTCTCGCCAAATTCAAACTCGACGTCGATCAGGTGGACCACCAGGCAGCAGACATTGCCCGAGGCGTCGCGCCCGAGGTAGACCGGGTAGTTGCCGTTGCCAAAGCCGCTCTGGAAGATGGGCACGTGGTAGTCGGTGCCCGGCACGGTCCAGCGCAGCCAGTCGCCGCAGTCGGCGCTGGCTTTCTGGCTGAGCAGCGGGGCAAAGTAGTCGGCATAGAGGTCGGCGCCGGGATGCCCGGCCTGAAAGGCGGCGGCAAATTCCGCGGCGGCCTCGGCCGACTGCCGGTCAAAGATGGCCGCAAGGCCCTTTTTGACCGTAAAGCCGAAGTAGCCGTCCGGCACCAGCGTCGACAGGTCCTCGTCGCCGACCAAGGCCAGCTCGTAGGTGGCGGCCGGCGCCGGCGAAAAGGTGACGCGTACGGCGGCATAGCGGTCGCAGTCGAACTCGGTCTTCACGGCGGCCACCGTGACCGGGTGCTCTCCGGCCGGCACGTCGACATGATAGGGCTGACCGGTTTCGGCTAGGCCGTGGATGGGGTCCTTGACCAGGACCTGGCCGGTGGGCAGCGAGACCGTCCCGACCTCAAAGCGGTGCAGGGGCTTGCCGTGCACATCCGGCATCTCGAAATAGGCCGTCAGGTTGACGGGGCTTGCAAGCAGCGCGGCTTTTTCCTCTCGTTGGGCCAGCCATTGCGCGGTCGGGTTCATGCGCAGCACTCCTTTGTTGTGGATTTTTTTAGTCAAGTTTAGTTTACCATAGTTTTCCCCAAAAAGAAAGCGGCCATTCCCGCTTCGGATGTGACCAAGTCACTGTGCGGGCAGAAAATTCAGGCTACAATAGAACCATATCGACCATAAAAATACATACGGGGACGGCGTCCCGGAAAGGACTATCGGCCATGGCCGTGATTGCGCTTACAAAGAAAAACTTCGAGCAGGAGGTGCTGCACTCAAAGCACCCGGTGCTGATCGACTTCTGGGCGCCATGGTGCGGACCCTGCCGCACCATGGGCGGCGTGATGGAGGAGCTGGGCGAGGAGCTCAAGCAGGTCAAGATCGCCAAGGTCAACATCGACGAGGAGGCCGAGCTGGCCGCCGCCTTCGGCATCCTCTCGATCCCGACGCTGGTGCTGATGGAGGGCGGCGAGGTGCGCAAGACCTCGGTCGGCCTGCGCAGCAAGCGGGACATCGTGGGCATGTTCTAGCGGCCTTGCCGGCCGCAGATGCTTCAACAGGCGTACGACCTCCGAACGCGGCCGCCCGCAGATCTGCGCCTGCGCCGGCCGCCCCGGCGGCCCCCTGCGGGAGGCCTGTCTGGGGTCATCGGCAGGGGGGAGCCGAAACCGGCTTCCCCTTGGGCGACCGCTGTAGGGGTAAAGATAGTCAGAGAGCCCGGCGTCCACAGACGCCGGGCCCTCTGGCTTGTCCGGCGACAAGCCGCAGGGTTTGACACAGGGGGCCTGTCCGGCCGCCGCGCCGTTGCCTCCCCTTGGGGTACGATCTGTACGGGCCCGGCCACCGGGATTTTGGCCGTCCTGGCCGGCAGACGTCGCTAATCAAGGGGGCGGCCTTCGCCAGGCGAACGGGGCGCGCGGCCCCTTCGATCGCCTCAACAGGGCGCCACCTGTGCGCCCTGCCCCCTGTTCAAGCCGGCCCTTGCGCCCCGCCTGAGGCAGGGCCGCCTCCGCCCCACCCGTGCCGCACCCGGACGCGGCCGCCCACATGCTCCCGCATGTGCCGCCGGCCCCGAGGGCGCCTTTGGTGCCCCACCCGGCGGGGTGCCCCACCCGGCGGGGTGCCCCGCCGGGTGGACGGCCCCCTGCGGGGGCCTGCCCTGGGCCGTCGGCAGGGGGAGCCGGCCCGGCTCCCCCTGGGCGGCCGCTGTCAGGCGGCGCGCATGCACAGAGAGGGGCCCCGCCGTTTTGCCGGCGGGGCCCCCGTTGCCCAAATGCCCGGTCGAGTCTGTCGGATGGCCGGTGGTCACTTGGCGACCAGCTCGGCAAAGTGGTTGTTGACCAGCTTGTCGTAGTCGACCTTTTCGGCCAGCACGCCGGCCTGCATCATGACCTCCTGCAGCTTGTCAAAGGCGGCCTGGGTCATGAAGGGGGTGTCGTTCCAGGCGTCGATCTCCTTGTGGCGCGCCGTGACGGCGGTCAGCAGCGCGATGTCGGTGTCGGGGAAGTGGGGCGCGATGACCTCGGCGATGGTGCCGGCGTCGTTTTCGGCCACCCACTGCTGTCCGCGGTAGACGGCCCTCGTGAAGCCCTCGATCAGCTCGGGGTTGTCGGCAATGAACTGCTTGCCGGCAAAGTAGGCCGTGTAGGGGATTTCGCCGGCCTCCTGGCCGATCGAGGCCAGGACATGGCCGCTGCCCTCCCGCTCCAGCAGGCTTGCAGTGGGCTCAAACAGTGTGACATAGTCCCCGGTGCCGCCGGTGAAGGCGCCGGCCATCACGTTGAACTGCACGCTGGAGTCCACCACCAGGTCGACATTGGGCGTCAGCCCCTTGCTGCGCAGCAGGTATTCCAGCGTCATCAGGGGCACGCCGCCGGCCCGCCCGCCGATGATGTAGCTGCCCCTCAGGCTCTCCCACTTGAAGTTCGGCTCGGGCGCGCGCCCCACCAAAAAGGAGCCGTCGCGCTTGGTGAGCTGGGCAAAGATTTCGCAGTAGTCCTCACGGCCCTCGTTGAACACATAGATGCTGGCCTCGGGGCCGGCCAGGCCGATCTGCGATCCGCCGGTCAGCACCGCCGTCATGACCTTGTCGGCGCCGCCGCCGTTGATGAGCTCCAGGTCAATGCCCTCCTCCGCAAAGTAGCCAAGCTCCATGGCGGCGTACTGCGGCGCGTAGAACACCGAGTGGGTCACCTCGTTGAGCTGGATCTTGACCAGCGCCTCCGGCTCCGGCTCGGCCTGGTTGCAGCCGACCAGGCAGAAGACCATGGTCAGGGCCAGCAGCAGCGCCGGCCATCGTACATTTTTCATCACGCGTTTCCCTCCTGTTCAAAACGGCTGCTGGGTGGGCGGCACAAGGCGCCGCTCGAGCCAGACCACACCGAGGTACATCGCAGCCGCCAAAAACCCGAGGATCATCACCGAGGCCATGACCAGGTCCATTTGAAACACCTGGCCGCCATAGACCGTCAGGTATCCAAGACCGGCCTTGCTGACCAGGTATTCCCCCACGATGACCCCCACCCAGGAGAGGCCGACGTTGACCTTGAGCGCATTGACAATGGTGGGCAGGTTGGCGGGCAGCACCACCTTTTGCAGCACCTGCGCGCGGGTCGCGCCGAAGGTCTCCACCAGCTTGATCTTGTCGGCATCGGTCAGCGAGAGGCCGTGGTGCACCTCCAAAATGGTCACGATGAGGCTGATGGCCAGCCCCATCGTGATAATGGAGCCAACACCGGGTCCGATCCAGACGATGAAGATGGGGCCAAGGGCAATTTTGGGCAGGCTGTTGAGCACCACCAGGTAGGGCTCCAGCACACGAGAGGTGCGCGGCGACCACCACAGCAGCACGGCGACGGCGGTGCCAATGACTGTTCCCAGCAAGAAGCCCGCCACCGTTTCCATACAGGTTATGCCGATGTGGTAGAGGAGGTTCCCTGTGCGGAACATCCGCGAGATGGTGGCGGCGATGCGCAGCGGACTGCTCATGATAAAGGGGTCGATCCAGCGCTGTCTGGCGGCCAGCTCCCACAGCAGGAACAGGGCGATCAGCAGCGAGCCCTGCAGCCCCTTGACCTGGATGCGCTCCCAGCGGATGCGCTTCAAATAGGCGGCCCGCTCGGGGGAGACCGCTTCGGGCTGTCTAGGATTTTCCATTGAGGCCAAGCTCCTTTCGAACCAGGTTGAAGTAGCTGCGAAACTCGGGGTGGTCTCTGCGCTGCCGACTGCTGAGCCCCGCCATGTCGATGTGGTGGACGGCCCGCAGCTCGGCCGGCCGGGCGCTCAGCACCAGCACCCGGTCGGAGAGGGCGATGGACTCGCTGATGTCGTGGGTGACCAGAATGGCGGTGGCCCCCACCTGCTTGATGATGTCGTGGATGTCCTCGGTCACCGAGAGCCGGGTCTGGTAGTCGAGGGCCGAAAAGGCCTCGTCCAGCAGCAAAATCGAGGGCCGTGTGGCCAGCGTGCGGATCAGCGCAGCCCGCTGGCGCATGCCGCCCGAGAGCTCGCGCGGATAGCTGTCCTTAAACGCCCAGAGGTCATAGGTCTTCAGCAGCTCCTGCGCGTAGGCCCTGGTCTCGGGCGTCAGATCGCGGCGCACCTCGAGGCCGAGCAGCGTGTTTTGCTCGATGGTGCGCCATTCAAACAGGTGGTCCTTCTGCAGCATGTAGCCGACCGACCGCGCCCCCCGCACGACCGGTTCGCCCAGCAGGGTGACCTGGCCGCTGCTCGGCTTGGTCAGCCCCGCGATGATCGAGAGCAGCGTGGACTTCCCGCAGCCCGACGGGCCGACGATGCTGACAAACTCCCCCTCGTAAACCGAAAAGCTGACCTCCCTCACCGCCTCGATCTCGCCGCTCTCGGACTGATACTTCATGGCAATCTGCTGCATTTCCACAACCTTTTGTTGATGCATGGCAGGTTCTCCCCTTCTATGCGTGGACTCCGCACCGAAAGAGGCCGCGTTGCACGGCCGGGGCCGGTGTCGGAGAATCTTCAGATAGTTCAGTATAGTCTCGCCGCCCCGAAAAGGTCCTTGGCGAGGGGAGGGGAATTTTGGCGCCGCCCGGTCCGGCGGGCGGGAGGGCCGGGGTGTGGCGGGAGCCTGCACCGGGCAGGCGTTGAAAATGCGCGCCGCACAGGGTATACTGGTGGTCAAAGGGGGAGATCCCCTCTGATGGAAGAGCCAACGAGGAGGCTTTGATGTTCGATGAAACTGCTGATTGCATCCGACCTGCACGGCTCGAAGGCCAGCTGTGAACAGCTGCTGGCCCGCTTTCGCGAGGAGGGCGCCGACCGCCTGCTCTTTTTGGGGGACCTGCTGTACCACGGCCCGCGCAACGACCTGCCCGGCGAGTATGCGCCCAAGGAGGTCATCCCGCTGCTCAACGGCATCAAGGACAGGCTGGTCTGCGTGCGCGGCAACTGCGAGGCCGAGGTGGACCAGATGGTGCTGGAGTTTCCGGTGATGGCCGACTACCTGCTGCTGGAGCTGGACGGCCTGACGATGTTCGCCACCCACGGGCACCTCTACAACGAGCACCGCCTGCCCCCGCTGGGCTCCGGGGACGTGCTGCTGAACGGGCACACCCACCTGCACGCGCTGGAGCCGCGGGAGGGGTATTATTATGTCAACCCCGGCTCGGTCACGCTGCCCAAGGGCGGAAACGAGAAGACCTACATGACGTACGAGAACCGGACCTTTGTCCTCAAGCGGCTGGACGGGGTGCCGCTGGCCTCGCTGGAGGTATAGGGCCTACGGCCATGGGCGATCGGCAATCTCAAAGGCGCCCTGCGGGGCAAGAACGGTAGGGCGTCCCTTGATCGAAGCATCAAAAACCCGCCGCGGCACAGGGCAGGCCCTGCGCCGCGGCGGGTTTTTGGATGACCGGCAAAATGGCAAGGTCGCGGGGCAATGGCCCCGTGCGATTCCGTCAAGGGGATGGGCAGGGGATGGACTGGGAGAAGTCGTCGGGCAGCTCGAGCACTGTGGCGGCCAGCAGCTTTGCGCGCAGGGGCAGCGAGGAGAGCCAAGCGCGCTCGCGGACGGTGTGCGAGCCGTCGCCGATCGCGCCGGCCGAGCACACGCTCGGCACCCCGGCCAGCACCGTATACGCCGAATCGGAGCCGCCGCCGCTGAAGTGCGGCTCGATTTTTTCAAGGCCGTACTTCTCGCCCACGCGCCGGATTTCCGAAAACAGCCTTTCGTTGCCGGCCGTCCGCTCCATGGGCAGGCGCCTGCTGATTTCGGAACACTCCGCGGTCGTTCCCGCCACATGGACGGTGCTGACGACGCGTTCGATGTGCCGCATCGCCCGGTCCAGGCTCTCCGGGCGGATGAACCGGATGTCGGTCGTGAAGGTGCAGAACGCGGGCACGATGTTGACGACCTCACCGCCCCGGATGACGCCGCAGTTGAAGGTCAGGTCCTCGCCGTCGCTGGCCCCCTCGATCTCGATGACCTTGTGCGCGGCCTCCCGGATGGCGCTGGCGCCCTCGCGGTACCCCCATCCCGAGTGTGCCGCCCTGCCAAAGACGCGCACCTCAACCCTTGAGACGCCCTTTCTGCCGACCGTCAGCTTTCCGGGCATGCCGGTTTCACAGTTGATCGCGGCGGCGAAGCCGCGCACCTGGTCGCTTATAAAATCCTTGCCCGCCTGCCCGCCGAGCCGCCCGCTGACCTCCTCGTCCGAGGTCAGGATGAGCTTGAGCGGCCGCCTGTCAAAGCCCGCCTCCAGCAGCGACTGCATGGCGAGCAGGGCCACCGCAATGCCGCCCTTGCAGTCGCAGACCCCGGGCCCGTAGATGAAGGTCCCGTCCGTCTTTACGGGCGGTTCGCCGAATTTCCCCTTGTGGTGCACGGTGTCCATGTGCGCGAGAAAGGCGATGCCCGGCAGCGGGCCCCGGGGATTTGCGTGGACGGTCAGATATCGGCCGGCGCTGCCGAAGGCGTGTTTGTTGACCGCAAGGCCCCTGGCCGTGCAAAAGTCCGCCACAAAGTCCCCACGGCATTGGTCCCGTCGAGGTCGTCCGAGATGCTCTCGATGTTGCACAGGTCGATCCAGCATTGCCGGTAGGTTTCACAGTGGCGTTCGACGAGGTTAAACAGCCCTTCCACAGCGCTTCCCTCCCAAATCAATTGTCCGACGGACCTCCGCCTGGCACACGCGCTAAGCCTGTGCGCGGTCGGGGACATTCTTAAAGCCGTGCGAGGTGGCCACCAGCACGACGCGGCTGCCCCTGGCGACGGTCCCGCCCCCGATCAGCTGCTCGAGGCAGGCGATGGGCAGCGCCGAGGAGGCCTCGAGGTAGAGCCCCTGGCCCGCCATCCGGCGGATGGCCGCCGGCACAAGCCGCTGGTCGGCGCTGGCCGCAAAGCCGCCGCTCCTTTGCAGCGCCAGCAGCGACTGGACCGTGACCGTGTCGCCGCCGATCGAAGGGGTCGCCCCATAGGCGCCCGGGTAGTGCCGGGCGCAGTCGGCCGCCGAGGTCACGCGCTCGAGCCGCGGAAAGGGCTCCACGGCCACCAGCGCGGGGAGGCGCCCGATCAGGCCGGCCTCCCGCAGTTCCGCAAAGCCCTCGTACAGGCCCCACAGCAGGTCCCCCCGGCCGACCGGCACCAAGATGTACTGCGCGAGTCCCTCCGGCATCTGCTCGTACAGCTCATAGGCCAGGACCTTGTAGCCCTGTACGCCGAAGCAGGCGCTGCCGACCGGCGGGTCGATCAGGTTGGTGGCGCTGAACCACTCGCCGCGGTCGACGCGCTCTTTGATGTAATCCCACCGCGCGGGCGCAGTCTCGGTCAGGACGATCTCGGCCCCCGTGGCCAAAATGGCCTGCTGCCACAGCGGGTCCATGCCGCTGGTCGCCACAATCACACAGCGCAGGCCGGCCGCGGCCGCATAGCAGGCCAGCGACACGCCCTCGTTGCCGCTCGAGGCGGCCGCCACGGTCTCATACCCCTGCTGCCGGGCCCGCGCCACAATCAGGGGGTTCATGCGGTCCTTGTGGGAGCCCGTGGGGTTTTGAAATTCGTTTTTGACCAGCAGCTGCCCGAGCCCCAGCTCGCCGGCCAACCTTGGCAGGGACACCAGCGGCGTGTCCCCCTCGCCGAGCGAGGGCAGCTCGCCGTCCGCATAGGGCAGCCTGGCCGGATACCGCGCCATCCCCCGGCGGCCCTGGTCGAGGACAAAGGGGTCGGCATAGCGGATGGAGAGGCTGGCGGGCGTTCCCCGCCGCCGGCAGTGGTCGCAGCCGAAGGGGTGGTCGCCCACCGTGAAGTCGGCCCCGCAGGAAATACAGTACATGCCCGTGATGCCGGGGTTCACCTGTGCAGCACGCTCCCTTCAGAGTGTGGTTGGGGTATGGCCGCAGCCGCGGCCTGCCTGGACCGGATGACGCGCCGGTTGGCCGGGCAGGGCCTGCTTCCAGGCGCCCCGCCCGGGGACCCTCGGCAAAGAGGCAGTCCGCCGCATCGGGGCGGGGGAGGGGCCGTGTTGAATGGGCGGATCGCCCGACGGGCCTTGCCCTGTCACTCGACCTTTGCCGGCGCCTCGATCGAGAGTTGCACTTCGCCGCGGTCGGCCTCGGTCAGCAGGGCGCCGGCGGCCGGCAGCGCCCGGGAGCGGTAGCGGCCGGGGTTTTCAAAGCGGAAGGCCGCCAGCGGCGCCACCGCCTCCAGCCGGTGCCGGGCCGACAGGGCCATGACCTGCAGGCCCTGGGTGCTGCGGGTCTGCTTTTCGCCCACCATGGCCGGGTTGACGATCAGGTGCCGGCCCGAGGAGGCGCGCAGCACCACCTCCTCCATGCCCTGGCAGACGGCCACCAGCGGCGACTTGTCGCTGTAGGCGCCGCTGAGCTTTTTGCGGTTGGTCTTGGTGGCGTAGGCCGACAGCGGCACCCGGGCCGCCTTGCCGTTTTGGAAGTAGAAGCTGACAAAGCCCTCGTAGTCGGCCGTCACGGCGATGCCGACCGCCAGCTCCCCCTCGTCAAAGCCCAGCCGGCCGGGCAGGTAGAGCCCCATGGCCGAGGCCTTGGCGTCCTCGAGCTCGTGCAGCCGGACCTTGTAGACCTGCTGCGTTGAGGTGAAGACCAGCAGCTCGGCCCGGTTGACGGTCTCAAACACCTGCGCGATGCGGTCGCCCTCCTTGAGCTTCTGCTCGCCCGACATGCGCAGCGACTGCGGCGTGATCTTTTTCAGGTAGCCCTCCTGCGTGTAGAACAGCGTGACCGGGTAGTCCTCGACCTGCTCCTCCTCGACGTAGGCGTGGCGGTCGTCGTAGAGCACCTCGGTCCGGCGCGGGGAGGGGTAGCGCGCGCGGATGGCGCGCAGCTCCTCGACGATCACGCCCACCAGCTTTTCCTCGCTGCCGAGCGTGTCCTTGATGCGGTCGATCTCCTGCCGCAGGCTGTCCACCTCCTGCAGGCGCTTCAACACCAGCTCGCGGTTGAGCGCGCGCAGGCGGATCTCGGCGATGTACTCGGCCTGCGCCTCGTCGATGCCGAAGCCCACCATCAAGTTGGGCACCACGTCGTCGTTCTCCTCGGTGCCGCGGATGATGGCGATGGCCCGGTCGATGTCCAGCAGGATTTTTTTCAGGCCCTCGAGCAGGTGCAGCTTGGCCTGCAGCTGCGCAAGGTCGTACTGCATGCGCCGGCGCACGCAGGTCATGCGAAAGCCGGTCCACTCGTTGAGGATCTCGCGGATGCCCATCACGCGCGGCACCCCGTCCACCAGGATGTTGAAGTTGCAGGCAAAGCTGTCCTCGAGCGGGGTCAGCTTGAACAGCTTGGCCATCAGCTTGTCGGGGTCGACCCCCCGCTTGAGCTCGATGGCGATGCGCAGGCCCTGCAGGTCGGTCTCGTCGCGGATGTCGGCCACCTCGCGCAGGCGGCCGGACTTGGACAGCGCGATGACCTTGTCGATGATGGCCTCGGCCGTCGTGGTGTAGGGGATCTCGGTGACCTCGATCAGGTTGAGCTTGGGCAGGTAGCGGTAGCGCCCCCGCAGGCGCAGCGAGCCCCGCCCGGTCTCGTAGATGCGGCCCAGCTCCTCGCGGTCGTAGAGCAGCAGCCCGCCCTGCGAAAAGTCGGGCGCGATCAGCGTCGAGGCGATGGGGTGGTCGCCGTCCTGGATGTTGGCAATCGCGGTGTCGCACACCTCGCCGAGGTTGAAGGAGCAGATGTTGGAGGCCATGCCCACCGCAATGCCCTGGTTGGCGTTGACCAGCAGGTTGGGGAAGGTGGTGGGCAGCAGCACCGGCTCCTTGAGGGTGCCGTCGTAGTTGTCCACCATGTCGACGGGGTCCTTGTCGATGTCGGCGAACAGCTCGCGGCAGAAGGCGTCGAGCTTGACCTCGGTGTAGCGCGCGGCGGCGCAGGCCATGTCCCTGGAGTAGACCTTGCCGAAGTTGCCCTTGGAGTCCACATAGGGGATCAGCAGCGCGCCGTACCCGCGCGAGAGCCGCACCATGGTGTCGTAGATGGCGGCGTCGCCGTGGGGGTTGAGCTTCATGGTCTGGCCCACGACGTTGGCCGACTTGGTGCGCGGGCCGGTCAGCAGCCCCATCTTGTACATGGTGTACAGCAGCTTGCGGTGGGAGGGCTTGAAGCCGTCGATCTCGGGGATGGCCCGCGAGACGATGACGCTCATCGCATAGGGCATGTAGTTGCGCTCCAGCGTCTGTGTGATGGGCTGCTCGACAAAGCGGCTGTCGGCCGTGCCGGAGACCTTGGGGACCGGTTTCTTTTTTGCCATCGAACATAGACTCCTTCATGGGGACATTGGTTACTCTAGAATTTTTTGAGTTTTTATGGGTATGCGGGCAGCAGCCTTTTCCATGCGTTTCTCCCATCCGATCCGCTCCGCATCTGAAAGTGAGGGTCCTATAAATGCCATCAAAATAGGTGCGCTTATTTTTGATGGCATTTGGCCATATCGTGGGATGGCATTGTTGTCTGCACAGGACAGGATCTATTTTTAAGGCCGCGCCTCGGAATCCTATGGAAGGAGCGCGCAGAAAAAACCGGCTGTTTGAGCGCCTTCGGCGCGAGTTCCGGTTTTTCAAGTGCTCCTTACCTCAGCAACAGGCCCAAAGCCCCTTGGGGCCTGTTGTACTTTAGAGGCGCCGGGGGGTCCGGGGGGTCTCGCAATACCCCCCGGCGGCTTTTGCCTCCTTTTGCCCGCCGCAAAAGGAGGCGGTTTTGGTGCTTTTGCCGCTCAAAAGCACGGCCTTTCCCTGCGGGCCGCAGGCCGCAAAATCCTCCTGCCCTGCGGCCCGTGGCCGCGGCCTTAAAAGCACGGCGAGCAAGGCGGCGCTCTGTCAGAGCGGCCGGGCCAGGGCGGCAGAACCCATCCCAGGGTACAGGCCGCCCGGCCTTCGCGCCGGAGACAGCGCACCCGCCCAGGGGCCGCCCTACGACACGTCGAGGTCCCCGAGGTACCGCCCGCCGTGCTCGGCGATGAAGTCCTTGCGGCCCTGCAGGTTGTCCCCGAGCAGCAGCTCGAACATCTCGGCCGTGCGCTGCACGTCCTCGGGCGTCACGCGCACCAGCTTGCGGGTGGCGGGGTTCATCGTGGTCTGCCACATCATGTCGGGCTCGTTCTCACCAAGGCCCTTGGAGCGGTGCACGCTGTACCGGCTGCCCCCGAGCGAGGCCGTGATCTCGTCCCGCTCGCGGTCGCTGTGGGCAAAGTAGCTCGTGTCCCTGCAGACGATCTCGTAGAGCGGGCTCTCGGCGATATAGACCTTGCCCTCGCGCAGCAGCGTCGGCGTGAGGCGGTAGAGCATGGTCAAAATCAGCGTGCGGATCTGAAAGCCGTCGACG
Source organism: Clostridiales bacterium (assembly GCA_012719075.1). Taxonomy (GTDB): domain Bacteria; phylum Bacillota; class Clostridia; order Oscillospirales; family Feifaniaceae; genus JAAYBB01. The sequence goes on from JAAYBB010000063.1 coordinate 36,585, forward strand.
TCGGCGTCGGTGCAGATGATGATCTTGTCGTAGCGCAGCGCCGACAGGTCAAACGTGGACTGGCCCTTGCCGGTCTTGCCGCGCACCTCGACGCCGCAGCCCATGACCTTGATCAGGTCGGTGATGGTGTCGTTGCCGAAGATCTTGTTGTAGTCGCTCTTGAGGCAGTTCAAAATCTTGCCCCGCACCGGGATGATGGCCTGAAACTCGGCGTCCCGCCCCTGTTTGCAGGCGCCCAGCGCCGAGTCGCCCTCCACGATGTAGAGCTCCCGCTTTTCGGGCTCCCTGGCGCGGCAGTCCACGAACTTCTGCACGCGCGAGGCCATGTCGCCGCCGCCCGACAGCGTCTTTTTGAGGTTGATGCGGGCCTTTTCGGCCTGCTCGCGCGAGCGCTTGTTGACCAGCACCTGCTCCAAGATCCTGTCGCGGTCGGCCGTGTTCTCGAGGAAGTACACCTCCAGCGACTCCTTTAAAAAGGCGGTCATGGCCTCGGCGATGAACTTGTTGTTGATGGCCTTCTTGGTCTGGTTTTCGTAGGAGGTCTCGGTGGAGTGGGAGCTCGAGATCAGCACGAGGCAGTCGGCCACGTCGGCAAAGGAGATCTTGCTCTCGTTCTTGTTGTACTTGCCCGCCACCTTGAGGTGGGCGTCGATGGCCGAGACAAAGGCCGAGCGCACCGCCTTGTCGGGGGAGCCGCCGTGCTCGAGGTAGCTGGAGTTGTGGTAGTACTCGAGCGCCTGCACCTGCGCCGAAAAGGCAAAGGCGATCTCCATGCGCACCGAGTAGGCGGGCTTGTCCGCGCGGTCGCGGCCCTGCCGCTCGGCCTGCAGGTGCCGGGGCGCCGTCAGCGCCGAGCCGTCGAGCAGCTCCTGCAGGTGGTCGGTGATGCCGTTTTCGCAGAGGTACTCGGCCGTCTCAAACCGGCCGGGCGCGACCTCGTCCCGAAACAGAAAGCGCAGCCCGGCGTTGACCACCGACTGGCGCCCCAGCACGTCGTGGAAGTAGGCAGAGGGGATGTCGATCTCGGTGAAGACGGCCAGGTCGGGGCGCCACTTGGTGCGGGTGCCGGTGCGGCGGCCGCCCTCGGGCTGCTCGCGCAGTTCGCCTGCCGGCTCGCCCTGCTCAAAGCGCAGGTCGTAGCGGTGCCCGTCCCGCCAGACCGTCACCTCCATCCACTCGGAGGCGTACTGGGTGGCGCAGGCCCCGAGGCCGTTGAGGCCCAGCGAGTACTTGTAGTTGTCCCCCTCGTTGTTGTTGTACTTGCCGCCGGCGTAGAGCTCGCAGTAGACCAGCTCCCAGTTGTGGCGGCCCTCGGCCTCGTTCCAGCCCACCGGCACGCCGCGGCCGAAGTCCTCGACCTCGAGCGTGCCGTCGGCGTAGCGGGTGACCAGCACCCGGTCGCCGTAGCCCTCGCGCGCCTCGTCGATGGCGTTGCTGAGGATTTCAAAAAAGGAGTGCTGGCAGCCCTCCAGCCCGTCGGAGCCAAAGATGACGCCGGGGCGCAGCCGCACGCGGTCGGCGCCCTTGAGCGAGGTGATGCTGTCGTTGCCGTAGGGGGTCTCCTTTTTTTTGATCGGCTGCTTCATGAAAACGCTCCCTAAAGAATCATTTGTTTGAATGAAAAGCGGTCAGAAAAAAATCCCAAAGCGGGATGCAGACCGGAAAGCGGTCGTAAAATCAAGTTGAGGTCAATAGATTGACAGAATTTTGTTTATTATATCAACGAAATTCGGCGGTTGCAAGCAAAAAACGTCAGGGGGGACAGCGTCCCCCCTGATCGGCCAGGGCTGAGTGATTTTCGACCGTTGCGCCGCTACGGGCGCTCCTCCTCGCGCTCGTCCGGCAGCGCCTCGCCGCCCCGGGGCAGCTTGCCGCCCCTGGTGCGGCGCAGCCGCTGCAGCAGGCCAAGGCGGCCAAAGCACCGAAGGCCGAGGAACAGCGCCAGGGCCAGCAGCGCCGCGTAGGGCAGCAGGTAGATCAGCGCAAAGAGCAGGTTTTGCAAAAAGAACCCAAAGCCCGAGAGCGAGTCGCGCAGGCTGTCCCCGAGGCGGGTGACAAAGCGGTCGGCCGGCGGCGAGTAGCGCGAGACCTCGTACAGCTCCATCGTGACCTTGCTGTAGGCCACCCGCGAGGAGTAGCCCCGCATCTGGGTGGTCAGCGCCTCGATCTGGTAGCGGATCTCGGAGAGCCGGGCCTCGATGTCGAGGATGTCCTGCATCTCGTCGGCCTTCTCGAGCAGCGCCAGCAGGCGGTCGTATTGGAGCTGGTAGGCGTCCAGCCTCGACTGGGTGTCGTAGAAGGTGGTGGAGATGTCCTGCACGTCGGTGCCCACCGAGACCACGCTGCCGATGTCGCCGACCGATTTCACAAAAGCGTCAAATTCGGCGCTGGGGATGCGCAGCTCGAAGGAGGCGTTGCGGTCGACCAGCTTGTGGCTGCCGTCCTCGCCCCGCACGCTGCGGCCGTCCAGCCGGCTGCTCTCGACATAGCCGCCAAAGCGCCGGGTCAGCGCCCCGATGGCGTCGTAGGCGGCATCAAACTCCAGCGTCTCCAGCGTCATGCGGCCGGTGTAGACCAGCTTGCGCTCCAGCCCCTCGTAGATGTTGCCCTCGGGGGCGGGCTCAAAGGGGGGTGCCGCCTGCGGATCGATCTGGTCTTCGCCGCGGCTGCTGCTGGAAAAGCCGTCGTACTCGGCGGCCATGTCGTTGCGCGTGCTGTCGCCGCCGGCGCTTTCGGACGGAGAGGACTTTCGACTGCTGCAGGCCGAAAGCAGCAGCAACAGGGCCAGGCAGGCGGTCAGCAGCCTTCGTTTCATGTACAACAACTCCCTTATTTTGGTTTGCCATCTGGGCGATCTTGCCTGTTCCGACGCAGGAACAGGTCATCAGGTTCCCGTCTTGTCAAAATTTTATCACAATATTCGCCAAAAAGAAAGCGGGGGTCAAATTCGCGTTGACGCGCCCCCCGATTTCAAGTATAATCAAATCAGCATTTCACACCCTGAATTTACGATCAAAAACCGGTGCTTCTGAAGGCCGCACTATCCGGGGAGTTAGCGGTGCCCTGTACCCGCAACCCGCTGTAGCGGGGGAGAATTCCCACACGAGGGCCCCCTTTGTGCGGACTGCCCGGCGGGCGGTGGTGTTGAGAAGCAGGTCTCGCGCAATGGTCCTCCGTGAACCATGTCAGGCGGGGAACCGAGCAGCATTAAGCGGATTCGAGCATGTGCCGCGAGGAAGCCTGTTTTGAGCCATCCCTGCCGGTTACGCGCATAACGGTCGGTTCGACTGTGGGTGTGCGGCCTTCAGAGGCACCGGTTTTGCATTCTTTTTTGACACTGTAAGGCGGGTGAACACCCTTGTCATCCTATCAGGCGCTCTACCGCAGGTGGCGGCCCCGGACCTTCTCGGAGATGGTGGGCCAGGACGCGGTGCGCCGCGTGCTGCGGCAGCAGGTGCAGGACGGCCAGATTTCGCACGCCTATTTGTTCTGCGGCACGCGGGGCACCGGCAAGACCTCGGCCGCCAAGATCCTGGCCAAGGCCGTCAACTGTCTGAACCCGCAGCAGGGCAACCCCTGCAACGCCTGCGCGCTCTGCACCGGCATTGAGGACGGGTCGGTGCTGGACGTCGTGGAGATCGACGCCGCCTCCAACAACGGTGTCGACAGCGTGCGCGAAATCCGCGAGGAGGTGCTGTACACCCCCGCCGTGGCCCGCTACCGCGTCTACATCATCGACGAGGTGCACATGCTGACCGGCGGCGCCTTCAACGCGCTGCTCAAGACGCTGGAGGAGCCGCCGCCCCACGTCATCTTCGTGCTGGCCACCACCGAGCTGCACAAGATCCCGGCCACCATCTTATCCCGCTGCCAGTGCTTTTTGTTTGCCCGCATCCCGCAGGAGGTCATTGCGGGGCGGCTGATGGAGGTGGCGCGGGACTCGGGCATCGCGCTTGCGCAGGAGGCGGCCGAGCTGATCGCGCGGCTGGCCGACGGCGCGCTGCGCGACGCGCTGTCCATTTTGGACCAATGCGCCGTCGGCGGTGGGCGGATCGATGTCCCGCTGGTGGAGCAGGTGGGCGGCCTGACCGGCCGCGGCTACCTGTTCGAGGTCTCGCAGGCGCTGGCCGCGCGGCAGCTGCAGGAGGTGCTGCGGGCGACCGGGCACATGCTGGCCCAGTCCAAGGACCCGTCGGTGCTGACCGGCGAGCTGCTGACCCACCTGCGGGACCTGCTGATTTACAAGCTGGTGGAGGACCCCGGGGAGCTGCTCTCGGCCCCGCCCTCCGAATTCGGACAGCTGGCGGCGCTCGCGGGGCGCTGGGGGGCGGCCGAGCTGCTGCAGGCCGTCCGCACGCTGACCGCGGCGCTCGACGCCATGGCGCGCACGCCGCAAAAAAAGATTGTGTTGGAGCTGGCGCTGCTGGAGCTGGCCTCGCCGGCCCTCTCAAACGAGCCGGCCGCACTGCTGGCCCGCATCGAGGGGCTGGAGCGGCGCCTGGCTGAAATCAAGACGGCCGCTGTGCCGATGCAGGCGGTGTCCCCGCCCGTGGAGACAGGGGAGCCCGCGCCGCAGACCCCGGCCGGGCAGGCAGAGTTGGCCCCTGCGCCGGCACAGGACGAGGCGCCTCCCCCCTGGGAGGTGGAGGCCTCCGCACAGCAGGCGCCACCCGGGTGCGCCGACTTGCCCCCGGAGAAGGCATCGGCCAAGCGCGAGGGCGAACCCGCCTTCTGGCAGGCGGTGCTGTCGGCGCTCGACCCCAGTATCTCGGGCTTTTTGACCGGCGTGCGGGTGTCGCTCTCGGGCGACGTGCTGACGCTGGACCCCGGCAGCCCCTTTGTGCAGCGGGTGCTGAGCAAGCAGAGCGTGCTGGCCGAGCTGACCGAGAAGGTCTGCGCGGCGGCGGGGCGGGCTCACCGCATCCGCATCGAGCGCAGCGCGCCGGGCGCGGCGCCCGAGAATCCGCTGTTTGAGCGGCTGGCCGATCGAATTGACAGATTGCAACAGGAGGATGAGTGAGCATGAAGGCGAGGATTCCCAAGCAGGCGGGCGGCAACATGATGGAGCAGCTCCAGCGCATGCAGCAGGATATGCAGGACAAGACCGCCGAGCTGGAGGAGCGCACTTACGAGGTCAAGGCGGGCGGCGGACTGGTGCGGGTGGTCATGACCGGCAAAAAGCAGCTTCGGGAGCTGGAGCTTGACCCCGACATCGTGGACCCCGAGGACCTCGAGACGCTGCAGGACCTGGTCATCGCGGCCGTCAACGAGGCCGTCTCCACCGTGGAGGAGACGGCGGCCCGCGAGATGGAGAAGATCACCGGGGCCCTGGGCCTGCCGGGTATGCCCGGCCTCATGGGGATGTAGCGGCGATGAACGGACACTCTGGATCGGTGCTGCGGCTGATCGATTGCTTTGCCAGGCTGCCGGGCATCGGCCGCAAGACGGCCTCCCGGCTGGCCTACCACCTGCTGCGCATGGAGGAGGAGGAGGCCCTGGCCTTTGCAAGGGCCATCGTCGAGGCGCGGCAGAACCTGCACTACTGCCTGTGCTGCCAGACCATCTCGGACGGCGAGTACTGCCCCATCTGCGCCGACGGGGCGCGAAGTGGCAGCGAGATCTGCGTCGTGGAGCGCCCGCGCGACATTCCCGCCATCGAGAAGACCCGGGAGTTCCACGGCCGCTACCATGTGTTGCACGGCCTGATTTCGCCGCTCGACGGCATCGGCCCCGAGGAGCTGCGCATCAAGCAGCTGGTGGAGCGGGTGGGGCAGGAGGGGGTCGAGGAGGTCATCATGGCCACCAACCCCACCGTCGAGGGGGAGGCCACCGCGCTGTACCTGGCGCGGCTGTTGAAGCCCTTTGGCGTCCGCGTGACCCGGCTGGCCTTCGGCCTGCCGGTGGGTGGCGACCTCGAATACGCCGACGAGGTGACCCTGACCAGGGCGTTGGAGGGGCGCAGGGACATCCTGTGAGCCGGGCGCGACAGGCCCCCACAATATCAAGACAAAGGTGATGGGAAATGGCCAAGAAGAAAAAGAAGAGGCCGATGCACTACACCCCGCCGGCCGAGCTGACCAAGCCTGCACGAAAGGGGCCGCGCCTCTCCAACGTGGTGGCGGTGGTGGCCGGCTTCATGCTGATGGCACTCGGGCTGGCCTTTTTGTACAACGGCAACCAGGACCTCACCTTTCGGGTTGAAGACCTGCAAATAGAGCGGGTGAGCCACACGATGGAGGAGCTGGAAACCAAGACCTACGGCTTTTCGGTCGTCACCACGGCGTACAGTCGGCTGACCACCCGGGAGGGGCTGGTGCCCTTTGACATCCCCTGGAAGGGCTTTGACTACGAGGCCTTTGCCGCCGCGGTGCAGCCGGGCGATCCGGTCGAGATCGAGTATGTCGAGATGGGGCGGGCCCGCGAGGTCTACCGCCTGACTGCCGGCGGCCGGTCCTACCTGGACAGCAGCAGCATTGAGCAGGAGGTGCAGCGCACCGGCACGCGTGACGCGCTGCTGGGCAGCCTGTTTGTCGTGCTGGGCATCCTGGTGCTGCTCTTTCGCGTGCGGGTGCAGCCCAAGCCGCGCCGGGTCGGGCCAAGATAGCGGTATGGGTACCGTGCAAGTCCGATGCTTTGGGCCGGGCAGCTGTGCAGGCACAGTGCGGGCCGACTGTTTTGGGTCGGGCAGCTGTGCAGGCACCGTGCAGGTCCGACTGTTTTGGACTGGGCTGACGGTGCGGGCGACCTAATCCATGAATAAAGAGATCCATAAATTAAAGAGATAAAGAGGCCGGCCATCTTCCGATGGCCGGCCTCTTTATCTCTGCAGGGGCCGCTATTGGATCAGCGGCTGGCAGGTCGCGCAAAAGTAGATGCTGCCGCCGAGGAAGGCCCTCTTGGTGAGCGGGCCGCCGCAGACGGGGCAGGGGTAGGGCAGGGTCTTGGCGCTGAGCCGGGTGGCGTAGCCGCCGGGGTTGCCGTACAGGTCCCGCTCGGTGTCGCGGCCGCCCTGGGCGGTCATCTCGGCCAGCAGGCGCCTGACGGAGTGGAAGAGCGCCTCGAACTCGCCGTCCGCCAGACGGGAGACCTTTGACTGCGGGTGGACGCCCGCCGCAAACAAAATGTCCTGCAGGCAGCCGTTTCCAAGCCCCGGAATGCGCTGCTCGGTGGCCAGAAAGGCCTTTGCGCTCATCGTGGGGGTGAGTTCGCGGCGCAGCCCGTCGAAGTGGTCGGCCGAAAAGTCCTCCGACAGCGGCGAGGGCTTTTGCCGCGCCACGAGGGCATAGGGGTTCTGATCCTCCCCCGCCTGGACCAGGCGCAGGCCGCCGTACATCTGCACCGTGCAGACCAGCGCCCGCCCGTCCTCAAAGGCCAGCAGCAGCTGGTGCTTCTTTGGCCGGGCCGCACCCGCCTCGAGCAGGCGCGGCGCGACGCCGTCGTTGAGGATCAGCAGCAGTCCCCCCTCAAAGGCCAGCTCCACCTGCCCGCCGTGCGGGCACACCTCAAGCAGGCGGCGCCCGCGCAGCCGGCCGTCGTAGTCGGCCGGATCCCCCTCATAAAAGGCAAAGCGGTGGGGTGCCTGGGCCGCGAGGACCCGGTCCACGCGGCAGCCGGCAAGGCATTCCCCAAGCTGCTTCGACAGGGTGTGGCTCTCGGGCAGTTCAATCATTTTACAAACTCCTTCCAGGCCCCCCGGCCTGCCGCCGGGGCGGGCGATGCCTGGCCCGGGGACCTCAAAGCGGAACACGCCCTCCCGGTCTGCCGCCGGGGCGGGCGATGCCTGGCCTAGGGACCTCAAAGCGGAACACGCCCTCCCAGCCTGCCGCCGGGGCGGGCGATGCCTGGCCCGGGGACCTCAAAGCGGAACACGCCTTTCCGGCCTCTTGCCGGGGTGAAGGGACCTCACTTGGCCCAGCGCTTGAGCGTGGGGAAGAAGGCCTGCATCTGTGCGCGGGCCTGTTCGGGCGTCATGCCCGGGTTGGCCTCCGCCATCGGGGCGACGCAGAACTCGATCATCTCCTCCATGGAGCAGTCGCCGGTAAAGGCGCCGCCCTGATAGCAGTAGGTGCAGTAGTCCTCGCTGGCGCTGCCGTCGGCGTTGGTGCCGTGGTTGTCGGCGCCAAGCGGCATGGCGCAGCTCTGGCAGAATTTCATTTGAGTATGGTTCATCGCAATCGTTCCTCTCAATGTTAGGTGTGCCAACAGTTTGCCACAGAAAATGGGACAACAGGGCGTCATATTCAAAAATCGCAAAAAAAAACGGACATCCGGCCGCCCTCCCGCAGGCGGCGGGGGCAGGTGGCGCGGATGTCACATATAGGTGCGAAAAATCTCCATCAGGCGCAGGCGGATGCGCTCGCGCAGCTCCGGGGGCTCCAGCACCAGGGCCAGCGTGCCGAAGGAGAGCAGGTAGCCCATCAGCCACTCGTCAACAACGGCCTCCATCTCGACCAGGAAGGAGCCGTCCTCCCGCCGGGTCACCGTGGCCTCCTCAAACTCGTCGTACACCCGGTAGGCGGCCTTTGGGGACAGCTGCAGGACCAGCCGGAGGCTGCGGCCCTCGGGCGGGGCCTCGGGCATCTGCGGCTCGGCCTCCTCGACCGCGTGGGTGCAGGGCCGGTCGAGCAGCTGCACATTGCGCATGCGCGTGAGCTTGAACAGCCGCGGGGCCTCCCGCGTCAGGCAGTACCCCAGCAGGTACCAGGCCCGGTGCTTGAACCACAGCCGGGCGGGCTCAACGCTGCGCAGCGCGTGCTCGCAGTTGCTGTTGTAGTAGTCGAACTCGATGACCCTTTGGGTCAGAATGGCCTGCTGCAGCACCTGCAGCTTGTCGCTGCTGCGGGGGCCCCAGTCCGAAAAGTCGATGGCGATCCAGTCGGGCGCCGGCTGTTCAAACAGGCCGCTGAGCTTTTCAAGCGTTGCGCCGGCCTCGGGCAGGCGGACGGCCGCCATGGCCTGCAGGCCCGAGAGGATGTCGTTTTGCTCCTGCTTCGAGACCAGGGCCTTCTCGAGCGTGAAGCCGGGCATCAGGCGCAGGCCACCCCCCTTGCCCTTGACGGCGTAGACCGGCACGCCGGCGCCGCTGAGCAGGTCGATGTCGCGGTAGATGGTGCGCGTGGACACCTCAAAGCGCTCGGCCAGCCTGGAGGCCGGGATGCTCTCCTGCTGGGTCAGCAGGTAGACGATTTCAAACAGCCTGGCAATCTGCATGCGTCATCACCCTTGTCCAGTATAGCACAAAATGATGACATTGCAATGTCAGGTTATCGGGGCTGCGCAGGCGGCTGCAGCGCCACGGTCCTGGTGGCCACGCGGTCGCAGAAGGCGCGGTCGTGCTCCACAAACAGCAGCGTCGGGGCGTGCGCCAGAATCAGCTCCTCGATCTGCAGGCGGGAGAGCAGATCGATGTAGTTGAGCGGCTCGTCCCAGAGGTAGAGGTGGGCCGGCCGGCAGAGGCTGGCGGCCAGCAGCACCTTCTTCTTCTGGCCCTCCGAAAAGGTGGAGAGGTCCAGGTCGAACTGGCTGCGCGGCAGGCCGAGCTTTTTCAAAAACTGCAGCAGCAGCGTCAGGTCGGCGCCCTGCTGCGCCGCATAGTCGCGCAGCGGGCCGCAGAGGCCCTGCAGCTCCTGCGGCAGCGTGGAGAGCACAAGGTTTGCCGGGCTGCGCAGCAGCCCCTCGTGGGCCAGCGGCTCCCCCGCCAGCAGCTTGAGCAGGCTGCTCTTGCCGCTGCCGTTGGCGCCGCGCAGCGCCACGCGCTCCCCGCGTTCGACCCTCAGGTCCAGCGGCGCAAAGACCGGCCGGCCGCCGTGGGAGATCACAAGGGCCCGCGCCTCGACCAGCAGGCGCTCGTGGTGGCGCAGCGGGTTCAGGCGGATGGGCTCGGCCGTCTCGACGTCCTGCAGCAGCGCCCGCTTCTCCTCGACCGCGCGGTCGCGCCGCGCCTCGGTGGCCTTGGCCCGCTTCATCATCTTGGCAGCCTTGTGGCCGACGTAGCCCTTGTCGGCGGCGCCGGCCTTGCTGCGCTCGACGCGGTCGGACCAGTCGGCCGTGCGGCCGGCCGCCTCGCCCAGCCGCGCGATGTCCCGGCGCAGCTGCCGGTCCCGCTCGCGCTGCTGCAGCTCCCGCCGCCGGGCGTTCTCGGCCCAGCGGGAATAACTGCCCCGCACCAGCTCGGGGCCGGTGTTGTTGAGGGCCAGCGTGTGGTCGGTACAGCGGTCTAAGAAGGCCCGGTCGTGCGACACCAGCAAAAAGCCCGGCTTGCCCCGCAGGTAGTCGCCCAGCAGCGCGCGCCCCTCGATGTCGAGGTGGTTGGTGGGCTCGTCGATCAGCGGGAAGTGGTCTTCGCGCAAAAACAGCGCCGAGAGCAGCACCCGGGTGCGCTCGCCGCCGCTCAGCGTAGAGAAGGGGCGCCCCAGGATGTCGGGCGCCAGCCCCAGCAGCGAGAGCTCGCGCTGCAGCTGCCAGCCCTCGGCGCCGGGGCAGAGGCCCTCGAGCAGTGGGCCGGTCGCAAGCGAGGGGTCCTCCATCTCGTAGGGAAAGCGGACAAAGGGCATGGGCGACAGAATGCGGCCGCGGTGAGCCAGGCCGCCCTGCAGCAGCCGCAGCAGCGTGGTCTTGCCGCGGCCGTTGCGGCCGACCAGGCCGATCCGCCAGTCGGTGTCAAACTGCAGTGAGAGCTGCTCAAACACGTTTTCGGCGCTGCCCTCGTAGCCGAAGGTCAACGCCTCGATGGTGATTTGCGCCATGGCTTGTCCCTCCTTGTCAGGCGGCGCCGACGCGCGCCGCAGCCAATGAAAAAGCGGCGCGGGAAAGGTGTTCCTTCCCGCGCCGCAAAAGGTCATGCAGACGCACGGAGCCCCCCTGTGCAAAGGGGTGCGACAGCCTTCCCGCATGGAAAAGCACAGGACAACTGTCCCGAACCTGTGTTTTTCCGAGGTTTGACGCTGCGGGGTCAGATGCGCATTTTTTCACTCCTGTTATTCAACGGTTGGCCCCAGTATAGCACAGCCGCGCGGCCGGCGCAAGCCGGAGGGGGCTCAGAGCTTTAAGATCAGGCGGCTGACGGCCAGCGCCGTCACGCCCGGAAAGCCCAGCACGGCGGCCGTGGCGATGGTCAGCAGGTTGATGCCGATCGGCAGCCCCAGCGGCGTGCCGACCAGGTTGAGCAGCACCAGCGAGAGCACGGCGCCCCCCATGCGCAGCAGCACGCCCATGAGCCGGCCAAGCGGCCCGGCCAGCAGCAGCACGGCAATCAGCCCGAGCACCGCCAGCACCGGCGCGAGCAGGATCCAGGTGTTCATCCGCACTCCCCCTTCTCTTGGCAGGCGGCCTGTTCGGCCTTGGCCTGTAAAATGACGGCGCTGATGCGCCGGTTGATCGAGATGCGCTCGTAGAACAGCGCCTCCAGCAGCGTGTCGTCGAGGGCCTCGTCAATGCGGGCGTCCAGCTCGATGAGCTCCCGCCGCAGCGAGGCCATGTGCTGACCGGCGCCATAGCCCTGTTGCCTGCACCTGCGCAAGTCGACACCTCCCCAAACGCAAGGCTTCTGAAGGCATCCTATGCGCGCGGGGCGGGAAATAGAACCCTGTCCACAAGGGCCGCCTAAAACAGCCCGAGCAGCTTGAAGGCATAGACAAAGCCGAAGATCGTCAGGATCGAGAGCCCCGTCGTGACCACGATGATCTCGCTGGTCAGCTCGCCGTCCCCGCCCGCGTCGGCCACCATGGGCAGCGCGCTGACGGCGGTGGGCGTGGCGAAGGCGCAGAGCAGCGCGACCAGCGCCGCGCCGCGGAAGTCAAACAGCAGAATGCCCAGCGGGATGACGGCCAGCGGCGTGAGCAGCAGCTTGACCGCCGAGGCGACGGCCAGCAGCCGGGCGTCCTTTTTGCAGGCGCTCAGCGTGAAGGTGGCGCCCAGCACCACAAAGGCGATCGGCGTGGCCGCCGCCGCGAGCGAGCGCAGCGGGGAGAGCAGCAGCTGCGGCAGCGAAAAGGGCAGCGCCTGCGCCACCATGCCCAGCGCAAGGCCGTAGATGATGGGGTTTTTCACGGCGCGCAGCAGCAGTGCCAGCGGCCTTGGCCGCTCGCCCTTGAAGAGCTCGGCCGCGACCACGGCCAGCAGGTTGGTCACGAGGATCAGCACCGAGGTCATCACCAGCACGTCGGCGACCGCGCCGGCGTCCCCGAGGATGCCGGCCGCCAGCGGCAGGCCGTAAATGGCCGAATTGGGGCGATACATGCCGAGCACGAGGGCGCAGCGCCGCCTGGGGTCCTCGACCAGCCGGTTGACGGCCGCCACGATGAGCAGGAACAGCAGCACCGACGCGGTCACCGCGAAGGCCGCAAAGGTGAGGCCGGTCCCCTGCAGCAAATCCCCCTCGCAGACGCTCGAAAACAGCATGACCGGCAAAAAGAACCGCACGTTGAGGCGGTTGAGCTCGGCCAGGCCGGGCGCGGTGACCAGGCCGACGCGGCGGACCAGCCAACCGGCCAGCATCATCACAAACAGCGGCAGCACGACGTTGAGGGAGGAGAGCAGCAGCGCCATATCGAAGGACCCCTTTGGGAGAGATTCCCGCCCGCGCGGGGGCGGCTGTCCACATCATACCCCCGAAGGGGTGGGGCGGTCAATGCCGGACAAACATTGCGCAGGGAATCTCCCTGCGCACCTGCGCAATTTTTGTCCGGCCGGCGCTACCGGCGGCTGGGCACGATCTCGACCCAGTAGCCGTCGGGGTCGGCGATGAAGTAAATGCCCATGGCCGGGTTTTCGTAGCAGATGCAGCCCATCTCGCGGTGCTTGGCGCGGGCGGCCTCGAGATCGTCGGTCTCGAGGCAGAAGTGGATCTCGTTTTCGCCGAGGTCGTAGGGCTGCGGGTGGTCGCGCAGCCAGGTCAGCTCGAGCCGCCAGTCGGACAGCCCGTCCTCGAGGAAGACCAGCGTGAAGCTGCCGTCCCCGGCCGCGTGGCGGCGCTGCTCGCGCAGGCCGAGGGCCTCCTTGTAAAAGGCGACGGATTTTTCAAGGTCGGTCACGTTGATGTTGTTGTGCGAAAAACGGAAGGTCATGGTCAGCACACCTCGCTCATCTAAAAAATACGCGGGGGCGGGGGCTACTGGCCGCCCGGCCCGGCGGGAACCACAAAGCGCATCAGCAGCGCCGAGGCCTCGGCGCGCGTGACGGGGGCCTTTGGCGCCAGCCCGCCGTCGCGGCCGTTGACGAGCCCGGTCGTGACCGCCCAGCGCATGGCGGGCAGCGCCCAGTCCGAGAGGGCCGGGCGGTC
>JAAYBB010000064.1 GCA_012719075.1 Clostridiales bacterium
AAAAAGGCGAAGAAGCGCCCAGCCGCGCCGGAGACCCCCCCAAAAGGCCCTGTGCGACGCCCGATCGGCCCGATGTGCATTTTATGGTATACTGACATGAAGAGGGGGGGGTGGCATGATCTTTGTCACGGGCGATACCCACGGTGATTTTACACGGTTCAGCACGCACAGCTTTCCGGAGCAACGGCAGCTGACCAAGGATGACTATGTCATTGTCTGCGGGGACTTCGGCATCTGGGACGGCTCCAAGCAGGAGCAGTACTGGCTGGACTGGCTGAACGACAAGCCCTTCACCAACCTGTTTGTCGACGGGAACCACTCCAATTTCGATCTGCTGGGGCAACTGCCGGTCGGCGACTGGAGGGGCGGCAACGTGCACGTCATCCGCGACAGCGTCCTCCACCTGATGCGCGGGCAGGTCTTTGTGCTTGCCGGCAAGCGCATCTTTACCATGGGCGGAGCCTCCTCCCACGACATCGACGACGGGATTTTGGAGCCGGGCGACCCCGATTTCAAGCGCAGGCGCAGACAGCTGGAGAAGCGGAGGGCCCACTACCGCATCAACCACATTTCCTGGTGGCGGGAGGAGCTGCCCAGCGATGAAGACTACGAGACGGCGCGAAGGAATCTGGACGCCTGCGGCTGGAAGGTGGACTGGATTGTCTCCCACTGCTGCCCGTCCGGCATGGTGGATATCGTCGGCGGCGAACGCTACGGGCGCGACCGCCTGACCGATTTTTTCGAGGAAATCAGGGAGCGCTGCGACTTCGATTACTGGTTTTTCGGCCACTACCACGGCAACCGGGTGCTGATGCAAAGGTACATCCTGCTGTACGAGCAGATTCTCCAGGCAGATCCGCCGAAATAGCGGAACAACGGCCCCCTTATCCGCCGCTGCAGGTTCTGAGGATTCGGGGCTTTTCAAAAAATGCGAAAAGGGACTTTCTGAGCTTGCCTTCAGAAAGTCCCTGTAAACAGCACATACCCCGCTTACCTTAGGGATTCCTTGAAATTTGCTTAACGCTCAGAGATGCATTGCAGCCTTCCGACAGGCTGAAATCGGAAGCTTCTGTCGATTGAATCGCAAGGTCAAGGGTTTCCCCGGGAGCCAAGTTTTCGATGATACTGCCGCTGAATAGGGTGTCCTGATCGGTGGATAGAACACCGGTTTGCAGTGTGGCGGGGATGAAGTTTATGCCGTTGCGTCGAACGCCCACGGAGATGGTGGTAACAACAGCCGTGCTGGCAACACGAATCATAAAGTTAATTTCATAATAGTTAAGCTGGAAAACCTGAAGTGAATTTGCAGGATAAAAAACGTCAAAGAAAGGCATGGGCTCAGGCAGCTCGACTTGCTGGAATTCCCCCGGCCCGGTGAAGCTGAAGTCCTGACCCTCAATGGAATAAATCCCATCGTACACCTTTCGCAGCAGCTTAAAGTTGACATTTGCCGGCGGCCCAAAAGTGTCAACGGAAATCCCGTCTCCCGTAAAGAATACGGGGTCTCCGTAGTTGACCGGAACCGGAACACCGTTTGCTTGAATCGTAAATAATGGGTCGCCAGGTTCAAAGGCACCGGTAGGACCGATTGGGCCTTCGGGACCGTCGGGTCCTGTAGGTCCTTCGGGGCCAACGGCTCCGTCCGCACCGGCGGGACCTGTAGGGCCTTCGGGACCAACGGCTCCGTCCACACCGGCGGGACCTGTGGGGCCGGCAGGGCCTTCTGGGCCGACGGCGCCGTCCGCACCGGTAGGACCGGCGGGACCGGCAGGGCCTTCAGGGCCAACGGCGCCATCCGCACCGGTAGGACCGGCGGGACCGGCAGGGCATTCTGGGCCAACGGCTCCGTCCGCACCGGCGGGACCGGTGGGACCGGCAGGACCTTCGGGACCAATGGGGCCTTCAGGACCGATGGGGCCGGTTGGGCCTGTAGGGCCAACGGCGCCGTCCGCACCGGCGGGACCAGTGGGGCCTTCGGGGCCAATGGGACCGACAGGGCCAATGGGTCCAGTGGGGCCTTCAGGGCCAACGGCGCCATCCGCACCGGTAGGACCGGCGGGACCGGCAGGACCAGCGGGTCCTTCAGGGCCAACGGCTCCGTCCGCACCGGCGGGACCAGTGGGGCCAATGGGACCGGCGGGGCCTGCGGGGCCTTCAGGACCGATGGGGCCTGCGGGGCCAATGGGGCCTGCGGGTCCAGTTGGGCCTTGCGGCCCTTGGGGGCCCGGGGGACAACAACAAAAGCCCGCATGGCAGCAACAGCCGCCGTGGCAGGCATTACATGAATTGCATCGATGGTTATGGCTCATGATCTGTTGATAAGCCTCCATTCTGAGCAGCGGCACAGAGACAATTTTGCTCCATATACTATATGCCTCATGGTGGCGAACCGTGCCCTGGCTCGCCTGATGGCGCCCGGTGCTGATTTTGCATGTCGGCACATGGGTGGCCGCCCTTGCCGACAACCACAACGCGTCGGTCCGCGTCTGACCATACGCTCCAAAAAACGCCTGAAAACTGCGGGTCTCGGGCGGTTTTTCTCTGGGCGGATTTTCCGGGACCGCGCTTGACGGCCGCCGGGCTTGACACGGCTGCCGCCAAGTCCGGCACGGCCCTTTACCACCGGGGACGCGACCCTGCAAATTGCGCCAAAAGCGTACGGCTTTGCTGCCCGATGTCCTGCTGAAAATGCCCCCGCACAGCCGCAAGGCCACCCGCGCCGACACGCGCACGGAGGCGCGCCAAGGCTGCCCGGATACCTTTGGGCGCCCTGCGTTTTGGGCCCCCGGCCCTCCGCTGCAATCGGAGGGCCGGGGGCCCATTTTGAGGCGAGAAAACCTGTTGACAGGCCCATTTTTGCAGGATATACTTGGAGAGGTCTATCAATGATGAATTGACTTGGAAATGCGTATAGGCGTCCCGCAAAGCTCCCCCGTGCCCTGGCCCCGGCCCCCGCCGAGACCAGGGCGCGGGGGCGTCTCCGGCGGGAGGACAAGCCGCGCGCCGACCGATGCCGGCAGCGCATCGGGACGGGCATCCGGGCGGTGAACAGGCCCTCCAAAAAGCGCTCCACACCCGGACCTGCGCGTTTCCGGGCGCTAAAAACCGCGTTAATCCCCTATATATAAATATGATCTCAACAACGGAGGGAAAATCAATGAACAGACACAGGCGCGCACTCACAATCCTCATGGTGGCGGCCATGCTGGTCGCGCTGCTGGCGGCTCCGGCCATGGCCGACCTGGAGTACTTCTTCCAGGCCGAATGGACGGTGGCCGACAACGGCGACGGCACGGGCGCCGTCACCGTGACGCTGTCCCACATCTACGCGGGCACCTCCTACAGCACCCCGGACGACGCGGCGGACTTCCGGCACAATTTCAGCGAACTGAAGCCGCAGCTGCTGCTCGAAAGGGACGGCGCGGAGCTGCTGCGCGTCGACATCCCCGCGCCGGGCGCCTCCGCCTCCACCGCCACCTGCACCGTCCAGTTTGACGGCCAGGGCCAATACATGGCGACCGTGGTCGCCAAGGGCTATGATGCGAGCTTTAGCCTCACCGGCGGCTTTTTCGACGGCATCCTGTACCCCGTGGGCGGCATGGGTTTTGACTTTACCGGCGAATCGGCCGGCGGCGAACCGGCCGACCTCAGCGGCCTGTACGCCCCGTACTTCGACATGCTCAGGGAATACCTGTACTTCGCGGACATTGCGGACGCCGCAGACCTCGTGGCCGCGGTGCAGGGCGTTCCGGCCCTTGCGCAGGAGCTGCACAGCATGACGGTGGACGTTGGCGCCTCCCTGGCGCAGGCTGGCGCGCAGAGCCTCGGCGAGTATGCAAAGACCTATGAAGACGGCAGATACGCCGCGCTGGTCGCCTACCTGGCGTCGGCCGACGGCGCCTTCGGGGGCTCGGGCGAAGAGGTTCCCGCGGTGGGCGCGCCGCTCTTTTCCGACGTGTCGGACGATGCGTGGTACGCAGAGTATGTCTACCTTGCGGCCGACTTCGGCCTCGTGCGGGGCACCGGCGACGGCAGCACCTTCTCGCCCGGCGCAAATCTGACCTACGCCGAGGCCATCACGCTGGCCGCCCGGATGCGCGCCTTCTACTTCTCGGGCGATGAGGGCCACGAGGAGGACACCTTCATCGGCGAGGCCGGCGAGGGCGAGCCCTGGTATCAGCCCTATGTGGACTACGCGAAGAAGTTTGACATCCCCTGGCAGTATGCCGACTACACGGCCAAGATCACCCGGGAGGAGTATGTCCACATCTTCTATGCCGCCATGCCCCGGGACAGCTACGACCAGATCAATTTGGTGGCCGACGGCGCCATCCCCGACATCGCCATGAGCCATCCCTATGCCGAAGAAATCTATGCGCTCTATCGCGCCGGCATCCTCACGGGCAGTGACGCGGCCGGCACCTTCAACCCGCAGAGCAACATCCTGCGCAGCGAGGTCGCCACCATCGTCTGCCGCATGACGCTGCGGGACCTGCGCCAGCACATCGAGCTCGGCTGAGCATCCGGAATGGGAAACGTCCAAACGGCCTGAGGGGACCGGGCGCAGCCGCGCCCGGTCCCTCGGCCTCTGGCGCGGCATTGCAAAGGAGGGGGCCGGTGCGAATGCCGGCGCTTTGGCGGGATTTTTCCCGCCGCCCGGCTGAAGCGGCGGTACACGATCCGGCGCGGCCCGCCGTGCTGCAGGCCGTCGGAGGGTGGCGGATTTTCTTGATTCTTCCTGTGGGGCATGCTAAAATGGGCTTGTCGACAGGATAGGGCCGTTGACCCGTGCGCCGACCTTTGTCACGATCTCAAGCGGACACCCGCCGCGGGCGTGCGGGCAAAGCGGCACAAAGCGGCGAAAAAGGCCGCCGGTTGGCGCGCTTGCCATGTGCTGCCCTTTGCCGAACCGGATGTTCGCGCCCTCCAACCGGCGCTGGAACAGCGGCCATATTCAACAGAATCACCACTGAAAGGAGCGATTGCAATGAAGGGAGATCCCAAACTGATCGAGGTGTTGAACGACCTGCTTGCCGACGAGCTGTCCGCCATCAACCAGTACATTGTCCACGCCGAAATGTGTGAGGATTGGGGCTATGGCAAGCTGCACCACGGCTTTGAGAAGCGGGCCATCGACGAGATGAAGCACGCCGAAAAGCTGATCGGGCGCATCCTCTTCCTGGGCGGCACGCCGATCGTATCCGAGCTCAAGCCGATCCATATCGGCGACGAGGTGCCCAAGCAGGTGGAGAACGACCGCCTGGCCGAGATGGGCGCCATCCGGGCCTACAACGACGCCATTGCGCTTGCGGGCGAGCTGCGGGATCACGCCACGCGGGACATCCTGACGCAGATCCTCAACGACGAGGACCGCCACATGGACGAGATCGAGGAGATGCAGGACCAGATCGAGCAGATGACGCTGCCGATCTTCCTGACCACGCAGGTGGGCTGAGCCGCCTGTCGGGGTGGGCTTTGGCTCAAAGGCCCCGGTTTGTTACATCACGCGCAAGAGCGCCTTCGGCCGTGGCCGAAGGCGCTCTTTTTTATAAGGGGGACCGGGCAGTGGCCCCGGGTAAACATGTCACCCCACCCGGAAATGCGCACGGTTCCCACCCCTGGAGGACTGCCCATTTCGCGCCCCGGGGGAGGCCACAGTGGCCCTGCTCCGCAGCGGCCACCGCCAACCCCTTTCGCCCCCGGGCAAAAAAGCGACACCCCCGCCGGCCGGCGGGAATGCGCACGGCGGCTCCCACCCCTGGAGGGCTGCCCATTTCGCGCCCCGGGGGGGGGGGCCATAGTGGCCCCAGGTCGCAGCGACCCATCGCAAGCCCTTTCGCCCCCGGGCAAAAAGAGCGACACCCCCGCCGACCGGCGGGAATGCGCACGGCGGTTCCCACCCCTGAAGGACTGCCCATTTCGCACCCCGGGGGGGCCATGGCGGCCCCAGGTCGCAGCGGCCACCGCAACCCCTTTTCGCCCGCGGGCAAAAAAAGCGACACCCCCGCCGTCCGGCGGGGGTGTCGTGCCATTCATCGGCCTGTAGCTTCAGCTGTAGTAGATCACGCGGATCAGGCCGCCCTCGGCCTCGGGCTTGTCGGCATAGGCCGTGATGCTGCTGTGCCCCTGCTCCAGCAGCTCGTCGATGGAGCTGTACCGGGGGTCGACGCCCGAGACGTCGTAGACCGCCACGCTGCCCGAGAGCTTGTGGCGCACCCCCTTGTCAGTGGTCAGGCTGGCGGCGCCGAGCTGCGCCACACTGCCCTCGATTTTGACGAGATTCAGGATGCCCAGCAGCTGGCCGGCCCCGTTGAAGCTAAAGCCCGCGGGGCCCGGCACGGCGCGCAGAAGCAGGCCGCTGGTCGTGGCGCTGCCGGCGGTGCCGGCCAGGTCGTAGCGGTAGAGGCCGGACAGCGTCGGGGGCGAAACCTGCTTGTCGCCACCGGGGGCGCCCGAAAGATCGACCTCCTGCAGGTTGTTCAAAATGCCGTAGCGGCGGCCGTCGCCGGTCACGTCGGCCAGCAGCAGGCTGTCCACCTCGCCCGCGGCGTTGCGGGTGGCGGCGTGCACCTGCGCGGTCTTGAGGGTCAGGCCGTCCAGCCGCTCGAGCGGCACCTGCACCATGTTGCCGAAGCCGTCGACGTCGAGAATGCGCAGATCGCCGCTCAGCCGCTGCGTGCCGATGCTGCGCTGCGCGGCGCTGACGGCGCCGAACACGCTCTGCTCGTCCACGCCCTGCACCGAGGCCCCGCCGGCCGAGAGGGTCACCCGCACCGGCTTGCCCACCATGTCGGGGCGGTCGGCGGCGATCGGGACATCCATCCGGCTGCCGTCCATCAGCGCCACGGTGAGGAAGTGGGAGGAGACGGCGGTGCCGCCGCTGCCGAGCACCGGCTTGGTGCCGGCCGCGACGGCCAGCCCGATCAGCTCGCCGTTGACCTGCTCGGCCGGGTAGAGGTCGGCCACCCGGCCGTCGCGGTCGAGCAGCGCCGTCACGATCCTGCCGGTGGCGATGCCGCCCGTCCCGACCGCGGCCGAGGCGGCCGCCGACGAGAGCGTGTAGCTGCTGCCCGAGAGCAGGATGGAGGCGGGGGCCTCGCGGTTGGGCAGCACCGCCTCGAGCGTGCCGCTGGCCTTCTTGCTGTAGGCCCAGACCGTGTTGGCCTGCGCGCTGTAGTACAGGATGTCATAGCGCTGCAGCGCCTGCGCCGAGGCCGGCTCGCCGCCCCGGTAGACGGCCGGGTTCGAAAGCCCAAAGCCCGCGAGCGTCGAGGCGTCCTTGTAGGTAAAGGGCCCCTTGCTGCTGTCGGCCGTCACGTCGCCGAGCGAGAGCGTGTCGGCCGTGATCTTGTAGCCCAGCAGCGCGGCCTGGGGCTGCGCGCCGCCGTTTGGCACCTTGTTCAGGGCGTTGTAAATCAGGTGGGCCATGCCGTCGCGGGTCATGGAGGCGCCGATGCCGCCGCTCACGCCGTCCAGCAGGTTGAGGCTTTTGGCCTTGGCCACCGGCCCCTGCGGGTAGGCGCCGGTGTAGTCGGCCGCCGAGTACCTCAGCAAGTTCAGCGCCGCCACGACGGCCTCCTCGTACAGCACCGGCTGGTCGGGCGCAAAGCGGCCGTCGGCGTAGCCGCGCATCAGGCCGGTGTCGCGGGCCACGGCGATGTGAGGCGCCCCCCAGTGGGTGAAGGGCACGTCGCGGAAGGGGGAGATGCGGGAGCTGTCGCCGGCCTGCCCCCGGTGCTCGGAGGCCGAGACCAGGATCTTGGCCAGCTGGGCGCGGGTCAGCGAGGCGCCGGCGTTGAAGTCGCCCCCGGCGTCAAAGGTCATGATTTCTGCGGCGTTTAAAATGCGGTAGAGCTCGCCGGCCTCGGGCGCGGCCGCCGCCGTCAGGCCGGAAAAGGCCAGCAGCAGCGAGAGGGCCAGCGCCAGGGCACGGGTTGTCTTTTTCATGGTGTACGGCCCCTTCCTATTCAAATCGCAGAGCGTCGATCGGGTTGAGCCTGGCGGCCTGGGCCGCCGGGTAGTAGCCAAACAGAATGCCGATGCCGACCGAGACCGAAAAGGCCACGATGACCGCCGGGGCCGAGATGAAGGAGTGGATGCCCATGGCGCTTGCCAGCGGGATGGAGGCGCCGCAGCCCAGCAGGATGCCGATCACGCCGCCCACGGCCGAGGTGGTGGCGGCCTCGATGACAAACTGCAGCAGGATGTCGCGCTTTTTGCCGCCCAGGCTCTTGCGGATGCCGATCTCCTTGGTGCGCTCGGTGACCGACACCAGCATGATGTTCATGATGCCCACGCCGCCCACCAGCAGCGAGATGCCGGCGATGCCGACCAGCACGGTGGTCAGCGTGCCGGTCAGCTGGTCGATGGCGTCCAGCACCTGCGAGACGCTGAGCACATAGAAGTAGTCGGTGCCGCCCATGCGGTCGGCCAGGAAGGTCTCCAGCTCGGTCTTGGCCCGCTCCACCGTCGTGATGTCGCTGGCCGAGAGCCGGTAGTTGGTCACGCGGGCGTTGTTGCTGAGCCGCTGCGCCGAGGTGTAGGGGATGATGACGGTGTTGTCGTCCGAGTGCTCGCCGCCGTCCCCCTTCTGTTCCAGCGTGCCCACCACCGTGAACTTTTCGCCGTTGATGCGGAAGTCCTGCCCGATGGGGTCGCCGGAGAAGAGCTCCTGCGCCACATAGGTGCCGATGACGGCGGTCTTGGCGCGGCGCTGCAGGTCGGCGTAGGACAGCGCGCGGCCGTTCTCGACCGTAAAGGTGTTCAGCAGGTGGTAGCTCTCGCTGCCGCCGGTCACGGTCGAGCTGATGTTGCTGCTGCCCTTTTTGACCACGGCGCCCCCGACGCCCACCACCGGCGAGCAGTTGAGGTAGAGGTCGGCGTGCTGCTCGGTGAAGGCCATGAGCTCGTCGGGGTCGACCTCGACGTTGCCGCCGCGGCCGAACAGCATGACGTTGAGCGTGGTGGAGCCCAGCGAGGAGAAGGAGTCGGTCATCTCCTTGGAAAAGCCGCCCACCAGGCTGACCAGGATGATGACGGCCGCCACACCGATGATGATGCCCAGCATGGTCAGCATCGTGCGGACCTTGCTGCCGGCCATGCTCTTGAAGGCCAGCTTGAAGGACTGGGAAAACCTCATGGGACGGACACCTCCTCTGCGGGCGCCGGCAGCCTGGCGGCGGGCGTTGCCGGCTGGTTGGCCGCATCCGAGATCAGCCGTCCGTCGGCCAGGCGCAGGATGCGCGGCGCGCTTTTGGCAATGTCGTTGTTGTGGGTGACCAGCACGATGGTGTTGCCCTCGGCGTGCAGCTCCAGCAGCAGCTCCAGCACCTCGATGCCGGTGCGGGAGTCCAGCGCGCCGGTCGGCTCGTCGGCCAGGATGACCGAGGGGCCGCCCGCCAGCGCCCGCGCAATCGAGACCCGCTGCTGCTGCCCGCCCGAGAGCTGGTTGGGCATGTGGCGCATGCGGTCGGTCAGCCCGACCCGCTCAAGCGCCCAGAGCACCCGCTCCCTGCGCTCGGCCGCCGTGCGGTTGGAGTAGATGAGCGGCAGCTCCACGTTTTCGTACACGTTGATCCTGGCCAGCAGGTTGTACTGCTGGAACACAAAGCCCAGCATCCGGTTGCGGAACTCGGCCAGCTCGTCGTCGCTGAAGGAGCCGATCTCCTGGCCGGCCAGGTAGTAGCGGCCGGCGGTGGGCAGATCCAGCGCCCCCATGATGTTCATGCAGGTCGACTTGCCCGAGCCAGACTGGCCCACCAGCGCCACAAACTCGCCGCGGCGGATCTGAAAGGAGACGTGGTCCAGCGCGCGGACCTCGGCGTCGCCCATCTCGTAAATTTTATAGACGTGGTCAAACTCGATCAAGACCTCCGTGGACAAAAAGCCGGGTTTGTTCATCTGTGCGCCCCCCATCAACCGCCCCTGGTCACGGTGGTGCGGACGTTTCCGCCCGGCATGCCGCCCATGAAGAAGTTGCCAGCGCCCACGGCGGTGGGCTGGATGTAGACGGTCGCCCCCTCGTCGAGGCCGGCCCTGATCTCGATGAAGTTGTCGTCGGCCAGGCCGGTTTCGACCTTGAGCCAGACGTAGCCCTCGGGGTTGCCGGCGCGCTCCACGAGCGTGCCGGGGGCCTGCACGGCAAAGGTCGACAGGCCGCCCGTCTGTACCCGGCCGCCGGCCGTGCCGCCCTGCTGTGTCCGGCCATTCGGGCTGCCGCCCTGCGGTGCCGCATTGCCGGACGTGTCGCCCGGCTGCGCCCCGTTTCCGGCCGCGCTGCCCTGCTGCGCCCCGTTTCCGGGCGTGTCGCCCGGCTGCGCCCCGTTTCCGGCCGCGCCGCCCTGCTGCGCCCCGTTTCCGGCCGCGTCGTCCGCCGCCGGATAGGCGGCGCCCAGGCGGTCGGCCTCCTCCTGCGAGATCAGCACCACGTCGCCGCGCGAGACCGCGGCGACCGGCAGGCGCAGCACGTCCCTGGCCTGGTCGATCACGATGTCGGCGTTGACGTTCATGCCGGGCAGCAGGCCCTCGTACTGCGCGATGATGACGTCGACCGGGTAGTAGGTCACGCCGGCGCCGCCGCTGCCGATGATGCCGATCGAGTCGATGAGGCCGGTGAAGGTCACGCCCTCCATCGCGTCGGCGGTCACCTGCACCTGCTGTCCCTCACGCAGGTTTTTGACGTCGAGCTCGTCGATGTTCATTGTGAAGATCAGGCGGCTCATGTCGGCCACCACCGCAAGCGTCGTGCGGTTGGCGTCCAGCTTGTCGCCGGCCTTGTAGCTCTTGGAGATCACGGTGCCGTTGATCGGCGACTTGAGGTTGTAGTTGTCGAGGATGCGGTAGCTGTCGTTCAGCGACAGGCGGCGGTCCTCGAGCGAGAGGGCGCCCGACTGGCTGTCCAGCAGCAGCGAGCGGTTGTCGAGCGACAGCAGCACCTCGCCGGCCGACACCCGGTCCCCCTGCACCTTGCCCAGGCCGGTCACCTCGCCGGCGCTCTTGGCGGTCACGGTCTCGGTGCGGCCAAACTCCACCCGGCCGGCGCCGGCGCAGGCGTAGTCGCCCACGATGGCGGTGGCCGAGCTGCCCTCGATCACGGCGCCGGGGTTGTCAAACGAGAGGGTCACGTGCGTGACGATGTTGCCGGCCGCCGTGACGGTGCTGCCCGACGGGCGCTCGGTCACGCTGCCCTGGCACTGCTCGCCGCTGTCCTCGAGGTAGACGAGGGCGGGCTGGCCGACAAAGAGGTTGGCGGCGTCGCTCTCGTGAAAGGGCAGCTTGACGGTCAACCGGTCCTGGTCGACGATGTCGCAGATCTTGGCGCCGGTATTGACGCTGTCCCCCTCCTTGACATAGAGGGCCGTCAGCGTGCCCGAGATGGGCATGCCGACCGTGAGGTTGCCCACCGACTCCTGCACCCGCTGGTAGGAGAGCTCCTGCTGCTGCAGCGCGAGCTCGGCCTTCCGGATGTTGTTCTCAACGTTTTCGCTGTCCAGCACGTAGAGCAGCTGGTCCTTGGAGACCTCGTCGCCGACGGTCAGGTAGTCGGCCAGGATTTCGCCCGACACCAGCGAGACGACGTCGTACTGCTCGATCGGCTTGACGGTGCCCGAGCTGCTGATCAGCGACTGGACGTCCCCGCGCGTGACCGTCGTCGGCGTGAGGTCGGCGCCCGGCGCGGTGCCCCCGCGGCCCGGGCGCAGCAGCCAGACCGCGACGAGCAGCGCCGCCGCGCCGAGCACGAGGTAGGTCTTCCTTTTGGACTTCCGCTGCCGCGGCTTGGCGTCCTCCCGCCGTTCGATCGGGGCGGGCGGGGCCTCTGCGGCCGTTGACGGGGCTTGGGTTTGGTTCATGGGCCACCTCCGGTTTGATGGACTGTGCAGGGTCGGGCCAATGCGCCCGGCGCGCAAAGCAATTATGCTCCAAGATATCAACGCGAAATGTCCGCCTTGTGAACGGCGGATGTTTTCTGCATAGAGAAGGCGCCGCAGGGGCCGGGCCAAATGCATAATGGGCGGCGGCCCGCGGTATAGATGAACGGTAGGGATCAAAAAAATCAAGCCGAAAGACAGGTGCAGACAGTTTGGTCATCAAGCTTCCCCTCAAACGGGCCGGCCGCGCCGCAGCGGCCTTCGCGCTGGTCGCCCTGCTGCTGCTGGCCGGCCGCGGGCGGGCCCTGCGGGCCGATGCGGCCCAGCGGGTTCCGCTGCCCATTTTAATGTACCACCACATCCTGCGCGACGGCACCCGCCACAACAAGTATACGATCTCGCCCGACGAATTTAAAGCCGATCTGCAATTTTTGGCCGACCAGGGCTACCAGACCGTCACGGTCGCGCAGCTGCTGGCCTTTGTGCGGGAGGGGGTGCCGCTGCCGCCAAAGCCGGTCATGCTGACCTTCGACGACGGGTACGAGAGCTTTTACGCCTACGCCTACCCGCTGCTGCAGGAGTATGGCTTTTGTGCCGTCTACACGGTCATCGGGCGCTATGCCGACGCCTACACCGACCACGAGGACCACAACCTCAACTACGCCCACTGCACCTGGGAACAGCTGGACGAGCTGCAGAAGAGCGGGCTGGTGGAGATCGGCAACCACAGCTACGACCTGCACACCTACGACCGCGGGCGCCGCGGCTCCATGCGGGTGTCGGGCGAGTCGGCCGACGCCTATGAGGACACGCTGCGGCAGGACCTCGGCCGGCTGCAGGCGCAGTGCAGGATGTACCTCGGGTGGGAGCCGGTGCTGTTTGCCTACCCCTTTGGCTACATCAGCACCGAATCGCTCGACACGCTGAAGGACATGGGCTTTCAGGTCGCGCTGACCTGCAACGAGCGCATCAACCTGCTGGACGGCAGCGCCGAGCAGCTCTATGCACTCGGCCGCTTCAACCGGCCGCACGGCCGGTCGGCACAGGAGATCTTCCGACACGCCGGGCTCTAGGGACCGGGGAGGGCCGGGGGAAGGGGCACGGAAGGGGCTGGCGGAGGAGCGCGGGAGGGGCCCGACGGAGGCCTAGAGAGGCCCGCCTAGGGTCGCTCCCCAACCCGTCTGATGGCCTTTGGGGGTGGCCGGTTGCCCCGAGGCAGGTCCAATACCTGGGGAACGGGCCCTGAGAGGCGCCCTTTACCGGCAGCCTTTCCCCCTAAATTAGGCGTTGCTACATTATTAAGCGTTGCTACATTATGTTGTTTTAAAAGGTCGCGGCCTGCAGGCCGCGACCTTTTAAAAACAGCGAGTAAGGCGGCACTTTATCTGGGCGGAAAGGGTCACTCCAAGAAGTCCCACCCAAGGACCCGCCCCCGGCGGCCCCACCTGGGAACCCTGCCCGACGGCTCTCCCCGGGACCCTGCCCGGTCAACCGGCCGCAAGTCCACCTAGGCGTTTGCCACCGGATACCGCCCGGCCGACTCCTCGTTAAAATAGCTGTGCAGGTCGTAGGGCGAGAACATGCCCCGGTCGGTCACCACGCCCGAGACCAGCTTGGGCGGCGTGACGTCAAAGGCCGGGTAAAAGCCCTTTACGCCGGCCATGGTGGTGCGGGTGCCCAGCGCCTCGAGCACCAGTGCGCCGTCCCGCTCCTCGATCTGCACCGTGCCGATCTCCGCGTGCCCGCGGTCGGGCGCGCCGGTCACGAAGTAGGGGATGCCGTGGTAGTCGGCGCACAGCGCGATCTGGAAGGTGCCGACCTTGTTCACAATGTGCCCGTCCATGCAGATGACATCGGCCGCCGAGGTGAAGAGGTCGACCCCCTTGGTCGCCATCACATGGCCCGGCATGTTGTCGGTGATGACCGTGACCTCCACCCCCATGTCGCAGGCCACCGAGGCGGTCAGGCGGGCGCCCTGCAGGTAGGGGCGGGTCTCGGGGCAGATCAGGGCGATGTCGCAGCCCCGCCGGCCGGCCTCGCGTAGCATGGTGCCCACGATGGTCTCGGCAAAGCACTGGGTCATCACGGTGCCGCGGCGCGGAAAGTGGTCCACCAGGTGCTCGGCCGTCTTGGACAGCCGCCGGTAGCGGTGCTCGAGCATGCCGAGGGCGTAGTCGAAGATGGCCTGCTCGGGCGACTCGCCATGCTCGAGCGCCCCGCAGGCGGCCTGCAGGCAGTCGCCCGTGATGCGCTCCATGCGCGCGACGGTGGTGGGCCGCGCGTGCGAGAGCGTGTGGGCGGCCCGCGCCAGGTAGTCCGGCAGGTCGGCCCGGCCGGCCGCCTCGTGGGCGGCCAGCGCCATGCCCATGGCGGCGGCCGAGTAGGGCCCCGCCGACTGGGTCACCATGTCGGCGATGGCCTGCGCCACCTCCCCATGGGTGTGACAGGTCACAAACCGGGTCTCGATCGGGTAGATGCGCCGGTCCAGGATGCGCACGCAGCCCCGCTCGTACCAGGCCACATTCTCGTACCGCAGCATGAAGGCCAGTCCCTCGTCTGCGCGCGGACAGCTCCCCATAAAAAGCCCTCCCTCTCATCTCAACGTCGGTGCCGTTGGCGTTTTTTTCAGTATAGCGGCCGGGTGGGGCCGGCGTCAACCGGCAAGGCCCTGTGCAGACGGCGCACAGGCCACCGGCGCAGCCTGCGCGCCGGTGGCCTGTGTATGATGACGGGGCCCCAAACGGCCCGTCTATTGCAAGTCCCCGGTCTCCTCGAGCAGGCGGCGGGCGCCCGCCACCGCGTCCACCGGCAGCGAGAAGCACATGCCCTGTCCCGGCCGGTCCAGCCCCGCGCCCTGGCGGATGGCCTCCAGGATCGGCGGCGTCTGGCCCTGTTCGGCCAGGATCAGCACCAGCTCCTTCTCGGGCTGGATCAGCACGCCGAAGTTGAGCTCGGTTTCGTGGATGCCGGTCCCGCGGGCGTAGACCACGGTGCCGCCCGTGGCGCCGGCCCGCTTGGCGGACCGCATCACGTCCTCGGCGCGGCCGCGGTTGACAATGGCCATGATCAGCTCAAACGTTTTCAAAGGGTTCCCTCCTCCGGGCTGTTTTGCGCGCCGCTGAGCAGCTGGAGCGTCCGTGGATCGGCCACCTCGGACAGCGGCAGCGTAAAGGCGGTCCCGCGCCCGGGCTGGTCCAGCCCGAGCACGGCGGTCAGCGTGTCCAGTGCGCGGGCCTCGCGGGCCCCGGGCACCGCAAACAGCAGAAGGTCCTTTTCGCCCTCCCAGCCGCCCTGCGCAAAGTCGGCCGTCCCCCGGCCGTAGGCCGTCAGCGCAAACTGCACGCCCATGGCCTCAACCGCCTTGCGGGCGGCCGCCGCCTTGCCACGCTCCATGATGCAAAAGACCAGCTTTAAACCATCGGTACCCATGCGGGGCATCTCCTCCCGGGTGTTCATGCCCGCCCGGCCCGTGGCCGGACGGTGTTTTCGGCCGGATGAAAACCGCCCTGCCCGGGCGGCCGGGGCGCCTGTCCCCCTTTGCCGCCGGCAGGCGGGCCCGTAGGCCCGGTTTTCCTCCCGTACAGTTTACCACAAAATTGTAAATTTTTTATGAACAACGCAAAATTGCCCGGCGGTTGTCAGGGCGCGCCGTAGTACTTCTCACCGAAGGCGGCGGGCATGACAAACTGCATCGGCCCCACGTCGGCGTCGGCCAGCAGGCCGGGCGCGTAGTAAAAGACAAAGCGCCCCCGCTCGTCGCGCCAGAAGCACTGGCGGTCAAACTGCCGCTGCGCGATTTTGGCCGCCCGCCTGTGCAGCCGGCTGCCGGGCAGGCGGGCGCGCTGCTCCAGCTGCTGTACGATGGTGCGCAGCGCGGTCTCGCGGGCGGCCTGCGGCCGCACAAAGACCTCGTCAAAGCCGAGCGGCGTCCCGGTCTTCAGGTCAAAGCAGTCGGCGAAGAGGGCCTGCCGCGCGGGGCCGGCGGGCGGCGTCTCGCGCTGCCGGACCAGGCCGAACAGGTGGCGGTCGCTCAGCGTGACGCGGCTGTCCATCGCAAAGCCGCGCGGCGAGAAGTCCTCGCCCTCCCGCCGCATGCGGCGGCCCTCGGGCCCGCGCCAGCTGCGGTCCACCCGCCGGGCGTACCCGGCCGACAGGGCCCGGTAATAGCGGTTGATGCGGTCGGCACCCTTGCCGTCGCGGTTGAGGCGCGGGTAGGCGGCGGTCAGGTGGTAGACCCGGACCCCCTCCACGGGCGGCGCCGCCTCAATGCGCCGCTGTTCAAGCAGTTCCTGCACCGGTGTTCCCCCTCCCTTTGCCCTCATGGTATGCGGGAGCGGGGCGGCGGGTGCTACCTGGCGATCCGGCGCAGCAGCCGCTGCCTGCCGTCGGTGTAGGGGGCGTAGCGCAGCCCGAGGTCGGCCCAGGTCGGCCGCTCCACCACCGTCTTGAGGTGGGAGAAGGTCTCAAAGCCGTAGGCGCCGTGGTAGCGGCCCATGCCGCTCTGGCCGACGCCGCCGAAGGGCAGCTGCAGCGAGACCGCCTGCAGCAGCGTGTCATTGACGCAGCCGCCGCCGAAGGCTACCTCTTCGGTGAGGCGGCGCTTGAAGTCGCGGTCCCGCGTGAACAGGTAGAGCGCCAGCGGCGCCGGCTGCCGCGCCAGGTGCTCAAACACCTGCTGCGGCTCTTCGTAGGTCAGGATGGGCAGAATGGGGCCGAAGATCTCCTGCTCCATCAGCGCCCCGCCGTCGCCGTCGACCTCGACCAGCGTGGGCTCCATGCGCAGGCCGCCGTCGGTGCCGCCGCCCAGCAGGATGCGCACCCCCTCGAGCAGGCCCTGCAGCCGCTCCAGCTGCCGCCGGTTGACCAGGCTGGCATAGTCGGCGTTGTCGAGCGGCGTGGGGCCGTACTGGGCGCGGATCTCCTGCCGCAGCAGCACGGTCAGCCGCTCGCGGACCGCGCTGTGCACCAGCAGGTAGTCGGGGGCGATGCAGGTCTGCCCGGCGTTTAAAAACTTGCCGGCCACAATGCGCCTGGCGGCCGAGCGCAGGTGGGCGGTCTGATCGACGATGCAGGGGCTCTTGCCCCCGAGCTCCAGCGTGACCGGCGTGAGGTGCGGCGCCGCGGCCGCCAGCACCTGCCGGCCGGACTCCGGCCCCCCGGTGAAGAAGATGTGGTCAAAGCGCAGGTCCAGCAGCCCCTCGGCCTCGGCCCGGCTGCCGGACAGCACCGCCACGTGCCCCGGCGCAAAGCAGCGCCCGAGCAGCGCCTGCAGCGCCTGCGCCGTGGCCGGCGCCTGGGAGCTGGGCTTGAGCAGCACGGTGTTGCCGGCCGCCACCGCCTCGATCAGCGGGTGCAGCGCCAGCAGCAGCGGGTAGTTCCACGGGCTGATGACCAGCACCGCGCCCTTTGGCTCCGGCTGCAGGCTGCAGCGGGCCGGCCACTGCGCGATCGAGGGGCGCACGCTGCGCGGCCGCACCAGCTCGGGCAGCCGCTTTAAAAAGAAGCGCAGCTCCTCCCGCAGCGGCAGCAGCTCGGTCATGCGGGCCTCGTGGGCGCTCTTGCCCAGGTCCTGCAGCAGCGCCGCCAGCAGCTGGGGCTCCTGTGCCGTCAATTCGGCCTGCAGCGCCCGCAGCGCCGCCGTGCGGGTGGCGCAGGCACGGGTGCCGCCGGCGGCAAAAAAGGCGCGCTGCCGCTCGAGCAGCGGGTGAGCTTCCATCGGGCAACCCTCCTCTAGGTCAGATAGTCGAGCAGCAGGCGATAGTGTTCCACCAGCTCGGGCAGGCGCATTTTGGCGTTGGCGGGGCTGGTGGAGGGCAGCGCGATGTCGGGCAGGCCGGTCAGCGGCAGCAGGTGCCGCCGGTAGAGGCGGTGGGCGGCGCCGCCGGTCGTGAAGATGGCCCGTATGTTCCCGCCCTGCAAAATGGGACTCAGGTCGTTGGGCACGGGGGTTTGGATGCTGGCGTCCGAGGCCCCCTCGATTTCGCAGCTGTGCAGCACGTCCCAGAGCGCCAGGCGGTTGCGCAGCAAAAAGGCGCGGCTCTGCTCCATCGAGCTGGGCACCGGCTGGGCAAACAGCGCCTCCATGACCGGCCAAAAGCGGTTTTGCGGGTGCGCGTAGGGAAAGCCCCGCTCCCGCGTGGCCGGCGAGGGCATGCTGCCCAGGATCAGCACGGCCGAGTGCCGGTCAAAGATGGGCGAAAAGGGGTGCTCGACGCGCATGGCGGCCTCCCTGCCGAAAAAATTTGCCCCAAAAGCGGCCACGCCGCCGCCGACTGCCCTCTGGGCAGCGGGCGGCGGCGCTTGTTTTAAAACATGCAAGGGACCTCCGCCCCGCGGGGCGCGGGGGCGGTGCCCGCCCACGGGCGGCTACTCGGCCAGCACATAGACCTTGACCCGCCGGCGGCCGAACTGCACGGCCTCCTCGTGGGATTCAAAGAACAAGTCGACCCGGTTGCCCTTGATGGCGCCGCCGGTGTCCTCGGCCACGGCAAAGCCGTAGCAGACCTCGCCGCCGGGGTAGGTGATATACAGCCGGCTGCCCAGCGGGATCACGCGCGGGTCAACCGCCACATAGCCCACCTGCACGGCCTTTCCGGTGGCCGTGACGTCGCCCCACTTGCCGCTTTCGCCATAGGTGTAGGCGGTGGCCGTGACATCCAGCACATAGGAGAAGCGGGTGGTGGCCGAACGCGAGGTGGCCACCGTTCCGCCGGTGCCGTAGGTGACCACGGCGGTGACCGGGTTCCGGACCACCTCCGAAGACAGCGTGCGGGTCTCGACGGGGGTGCCCTCCACGACCTTGCGCTCGAGCGTGGCGACGGCCAGGCCGGGCACGCCCGACTGGGTCTCCGCCACCCTGCCCTCGGGCACCGAGAGCGAGGGCACGCGGCGCACGTCAAAGGGGATCTCCACCTCGTTCTGCACGGTCTCGTACCAGACGCGGTCCAGCCGGATGCGCATCGCCGGCTCGGTCTCGGTGTTGTAGGGCAGGCTGGGCACGTCGTACTCCCCGATGGGGAAGCCGGCCTCCAGCAGCACCTGGTGCACCGTGCCGCCATAGGTGCTGTGGATGTGGGTCTGCCCGTCCACCTGGATGCTGACGGGGAACTTGCGCGCGATCGACAGGCTGATGAAGCCGGCGCCGCCGCCCCCGCCCTGCACGACGTCGTCGGGCCGGAGCGCGAACTTGCTGCCTGCGACGATCACCTCGGGGTCGGTGTTGACCGTGCGCAGCACGGCCACCTCGTCGCCCATGCGGATCGTCGCAATGCGGGTTCCCCTCGCCATCAGCGCCAGGTACAGCAGCGTGGCCAGCAGCAGCAGCCAGGGCGCAAGCACCCGGTGCCACGGCAGGCCGGCGAGGGCCGCCGCGCGGTGCTGCGAGGGGGACGGTGCAGACCGCGGGTCCAATCGTTTAAACAAAAGCCTTACCTCCGTACGCTCATCGGTCAAGGCAGGCGGCCTTCACCTGCGCGGCGCGTTCTGCGAAGGGACCTCCAAAAAGCAAAGGTCCGGTCGGGGCGGAGCGGGAGGCCGGTGGGGCAGGGGCCCCCTTCGCTTGTCCGCCGGGCGTGCGCGCGAGCGTGGTCATCGCCACACAAAAGCCGCTCCCGCCTGCCGGGGTTGTGCCGAACCGGTCCACAGGGTGGACAGGCCGGGTTTGCCAAGAGTATACCCAAGCAGCATCAGGAAAATACAGGAATTTTGTGCGGCGGCATTTTTTTACGGGCCTTACCGGGCTGTGTTGGGCGGCCGCTCCGGCAGCGTCCGCGCGGCGGGGAGGCGTCGGTTGACATAATCCCCAAAAAAACCGTTGGGCGAAGCGCATGCCGCGCTCCGCCCAAATTTTGTACTCTACCGACGTGCTCTGTGGAACCATACAACACAGCCATGCGGAGCGCATGTAAGCCAGTTGGGCGCAGCGCGCCCGGGCCTTTATCGCTTGCTGAACTGGGGCGCACGGCGCGCGGCCTTGAGGCCGTACTTCTTGCGCTCCTTCATGCGGGGGTCGCGGGTGAGGAAGCCGGACTGCCGGAGCAGCGGGCGATACTCTTCGCTGACCTGGAGCAGGGCGCGGGAGAGGCCGTGGCGGATGGCGCCGGCCTGGCCCGAGACGCCGCCCCCGGCCACCGTGGCAATCAGGTCGAACTTGCCCAGGGTGTCGGTGCTCTCAAAGGGCTGGCGCACGATCAGCTTGAGCGTGTCGAGCCCAAAGTAGTCGTCGATGTCGCGCCCGTTGATGAGGATGGCGCCGGTGCCGGGCAGGATGCGCACGCGGGCCACGGAGCTCTTGCGGCGGCCGGTGCCGTAGAAATAGGGCTTGGTGTCATACATGCTCATAACTTACTTCGCGCCTCCTTCGTAGGCCACCGGCTTTTGGGCCGCGTGGGGATGCTCGCCGCCGCGATAGACCTTCAGCCTGGTCAGGCTGTGGCGGCCGATGCTGTTCTTGGGCAGCATGCCCTTGACGGCCAGCATCACGGCCTTTTCGGGGCGTGTCTCCATCAGCTTCTGGTACTGGACCTCCTTGAGGCCGCCGGGGTACCCGGAGTGGGTGCGGTAGTACTTCTGGGTCAGCTTGTTGCCGGTCAGCCGGACGTCGCCGGCGTTGACCACGATCACGAAGTCGCCCCCGTCGACATGCGGGGTGTAGTCGACCTTGTGCTTGCCGTTGAGCAGCACCGCGATCTCGGCCGCCAGGCGCCCGAGCGGCTTGCCCGCGGCGTCGACCACATGCCATTTGCGCTCGACCGTGGCCGCGTTTGGCATAAAGGTGGACATGATTTTACCTCCTTGAAATCGGGCACCTAGATCCCAATTCAAGGCCAAGCCGCCGAAAGCCGGGCGTGGCCGCAGTCGGCCGCTTGGCTTTGAATTGGTGGTAGGTCCAAACGATTCATTTTTGTGGTTGCCCGTTTATTATAGCGACGCGGGTTTTGGTTGTCAACCGGCAAAAAGTCAGTTTTTTAAAATAAATCCCCCAATCGCTCGTTTTCTCTCAAAATTGCGCAAAATGTCTCTCGTATTCACGATTCATTCCAGCTTTTGCGGCCGGGCGCAGAGGGGCGGTTTTGGGCGGTTTTTTGCCGGCCGGGACAGCGGCGCCGGCCGGGCGTCTTGCTGACCGGCGGGGCCGGGCCGACCGGTGCGGGGCCGCCCGGGGGTAGGCATGCCCGCGCCGCCGGCGGGAAAAGCGCCTTTTCCGACAGGGATAGGCTTTGACATTGTCGCCGTCCTGCGGTAACATCATCCTATAAAAGACAAGCTGCCGGGCAGCGGGGAGGGGTTTGCATGGCGACCGCAGGGGTTCCGATTGCCGCCATTTCAACGGCGCTGCAAAACGCCGCGATCGGCGTGGTGCGCCTGTCGGGCGAGGGCGCCTTCGAGGTGGCCGCGCGGGTCTTCCGCCCGCTGGGCGGCCGCCCGCTGCCGCCGCCGCGGCAGGCGGCGCTCGGGCACCTGTTCGATCAGCAGGGCGACATCGACCTCGTGGTGCTGACCTGCTGGGCCGCGCCCCGCTCCTACACCGGCGAGGACATGGCCGAGTTCTCCTGCCACGGCGGCCAGGTGGTGCTGCGCACGGCGCTGCGGGCGCTGCTCCGGGCCGGCGCCCGCCCGGCCGGCCCCGGCGAGTTCACAAAGCGCGCCTTTTTGAACGGCCGGCTGGACCTGGCCGAGAGCGAGGCCGTGATCGACCTCATCATGGCCGAGAGCGAGGCGGCGGCCCGGGCCGCCCTCTCGCAGTCGGCGGGCGCCCTCTCGGCGCGGGTGCGGGACATCCGGCAGATCCTGGTCGACTGCGACGCCGACATCATGGCCTATGTCGACTTTTCAAACGAGGGCATCGCCGAGGCCGACCCCGCGCAGCTGCTGCACCGCATGGGCGAAGCGGCTGCGCAGATGGACCGGCTGCTGGCCACCTGCGCCCGCGGCCAGATCCTGCGCGAGGGGCTGCGGGTGGCCATCATCGGGCGGCCCAACGTCGGCAAGTCCTCGCTGCTCAACGCGCTGGCCGGCATCGAGCGCAGCATCGTGACCGAGCTGGCCGGCACCACCCGCGACGTGGTGGAGCACCCGCTGACCATCGGCGGCCTGCTGATCCGGCTGCAGGACACGGCCGGCCTGCGCGCGCCCGGCGACCGCATCGAGTCGCTGGGGGTGGCGCAGAGCCTGCGGGCGGCCGGCGAGGCCGACCTGCTGCTCTGCGTCTTCGACGGCGCGCAGCCGCTCACGCCGGAGGACCGCGAGGTCATGGCGCTGTGCGCGGGGCGGGAGGCGGTGGCGCTCATCAACAAGTGCGACCTGCCGGCCGCCTTTGACGCCGCGGCGCTCGAGGGCGTTGACACGCGGCTGTCGGTCAGCGCCGTGACCGGCGAGGGGCTCCCGGCGCTCGAGGCCGAGCTGGCGCGGCGCTACCGGCCGCAGCCGCAGGAGACGCTGCTGACCTCGCTGCGCCACGCCGAGGCCATCCGGGCCGCCCGCGCGGCGCTGGGCGCCGCCATCGAGGCCATCGCGGCCGGCGTCGAGCCCGACATGGCCGAAATCGACCTGCGCGAGGCCATCCTGCAGCTGGGCGGCATCACCGGCCAGGACGTGACCGAGGATGTGCTCGACAGCATTTTTTCGCGCTTTTGCGTCGGGAAATAACGATGACATTATCAATATTATTACGAAAGCATACCGAAGGGGGGCGCCGCATGCGCCTGTTTACGGCCATCCTGCCCGACGCGGACACTGACCGGGCGCTGCAGGCGCTGGTGCTCCGCCTGCGCGAGGCCTCGCTGCGCGGGAACTTTGTGCGGCCGGGCAACCTGCACCTGACGCTGATCTTTCTCGGCGAGCTGCCCTCGCCGGAGCCGGCCAGGGCGGCGATGCGCAGCCTTGCGGCCGAGCCCTTTTCGCTGACGCTCGAGGGCGTCGGCCGCTTTGGGCGCGCCGAGCAGGCCCTCTGGTGGGTCGGGGTCAACGCCTCGGCGCCGCTGCAGGTGCTGCACGCACAGCTGCGCGCGGCGCTGCTGGCGCAGCGGCTGGACTTTGACGACCGCCCCTACCGCCCCCACCTGACGCTGGGCAGGCAGGTCCGGCTGCCGCCCGACGTCGACCCAAACACCCTTGCGCCCAAGGCGCTGACCATGCCGGTCCGGGCGGTCAGCCTCATGCGCTCTGACCGCGGGCCGGAGGGGCTGGTCTACACCGAGCTCTTCCGGCAGCCCCTGTCGGGGTGAGAGCGGCGCCAAAACAGACCTGCAGCCCCGCCGCAATCCCGACAGCCCGGTCTGCACCGAACGCTTCCGGCAGCCCCTGATGGGGCCGCCGCCGGAACAGACCTGCGCTTCGACCACACCCTGGCCGGCCTGGTCTATACCGAACGCTTCCGGCAGCCCCTGATGGGGCCGCCGCCGGAACAGACCTGCGCTTCGACCACACCCTGGCCGGCCTGGTCTATACCGAACGCTTCCGGCAGCCCCTGACGGGGCCGCCGCGCTGACAGAGAGGAGCCCGCCGACATGCCCGACGCCGCCACCAATCCCGTCGCCCCGCCCGGCGACCTGCCCGGCCTGCTCTGGGCCTCCTTCAAGGCCACCGTGCTGCGCGAGGGGCTGGGCCACCTGCTGCTCTCGGCCGCACTGCTGCTGCTGGTCTGCCTCGTGCTGGGCAAGCTGCTGCTCTGGCTGCTCAAATTCCTGTTCCGGCGCTTTTCGGTCGACCCCATCATGCACGGCTTCCTGCTGTCGCTGACCCGCTTTGGGCTGGTCTGCATCACGGTCGTGCTGGTGGCCCTCTCACTCGGCGTCCCCCCGTCGGCGCTGGTGGCCTTAATCAGCGTGGTGGGCCTGGCCGTGTCGCTGTCGATCCAGGGCGCCCTCTCGAACCTCGCGGGCGGCCTGGTGCTGCTGGCCACCAAGCCCTTTCGCGTCGACGACTACATCGAGGCCGCCGGCGTCAGCGGCACGGTGGTCAACATCGGGCTGGTGTACACCACGCTCAACACCCCCGACAACAAGGTGGTGCTGATGCCCAACAGCGAGCTGTCGTCGGTCAAGATCATCAACTACAGCGGCAACGCCAACCGCCGCGTCGACCTCTACTTCAACGCCGCGCTCGAGACCCCGGTCGAGCAGGCCAGGCAGGCCATTCTGGCGGCGGTGGACCGCGTGGAGAACGTGGTCTACGACCCCGAGCCCTTTGTGGGCGTCTCCAGCTTCGGCGAGCAGTACGTGCAATACATCCTGCGCGTGTGGGTCAACAACGCGCAGTACCGCACCGCCACCTTCAGCCTGCTCGAGACGGTCAAGGAGGTCTTTGACGAGCGGGCCATCCGCATGACCTTCAACCACCTGCAGCTGCACATCGGGGTACCCCCCGACCCGTCGTCTTAATTTTTTGTGCGGTTGTGCCGGCCCCTTCTGCTGTGCTACAATAAACAACACGCCCATGTCCACCCTGGCGCAAAGGAGCGGTTGCCGTGGCCATCCACTTTCACATTGCGGCGGCGGAGACCTGGTTTCTGGTCCCCGCCTCGGTCGTGACCGAGCACCTGGCAAAGGCCACCGAGACCGAGCTCAAGGTGCTGCTGCGCTTGCTGCACGGCGGCCGCGAGGCCGACGAGCAGGACCTGCTGCGCACGCTCTCGCTGACCGAGCGGCAGCTCAAGGAGGCCGTGGCGGCCTGGATTTCGCGCGGGGTGCTGTGCATGGAGGGCTCGCTGGTCACGCTGGCCCAGCCCCCGCTGACCTTTGCCAAGCCCGAGCGCCGCACGGCCGAGGCGCCCACCCGCCCCGAGTACCACATGGAGGCGGTGGAGCAGGCGCTGGCGCAAAACGAGGCCCTGCGGGAGGTGCTGCGGCGGGCGCCGCAGGCGCTCGGCCGAGAGGTCGGGCCCACCGAGTTTGCCCGCCTCTACAGCCTGTACGACTACTACGGCCTCTCGCCCGAGGCCATCCTGCGCCTGTTCGCCTACTGCCACGCGCTGCGGCGCACCTCCTGGATGTCGCTGGAGCAGGTGGCTTCAAACTGGCAGGCCCGCGGCATCTCGACCGGCGAGGAGGCCGAAAAGGCGCTGGTCGACCTGGCCGCCCGGCAGCGGGCCGAGGGGCTGGTGCGCCGCATCTTCGGGCTGGGCGACCGCAACCTGTCCCCCACCGAAAAGACCTACATCGCGCACTGGACCGGGGTGCTGCGCTTTGAGGAGCCGCTGCTCGAGCTGGCCTACAACCGCGGCGTCGACCGCATCGGCAAGCTCAGCTTCCACTATGTCAACCGCATTCTCGAGAGCTGGGCCGAAAAGGGCATCCGCACGCTTGAGGAGGCCGAGGCCGAGGCGCTGCCGCCCCGCCGCGCCGCCAAAAAGGGCGCGCGCGTGGTGGACACGGCGCAGGCCGCCTCGTTTGACACCCAGCAGTACGACGACTGGTCCTTTCAGCAGATTTACAGCCAGGCGAAAGGGGAGGAGCCCTCATGAAGTACAGCCGGGAGCTGATTGCGCAGACCGACGCGCTGCTGGCCGAGCGCAGGCGCGCGGCCCAGGAGCGGCTGGACCGTCGCCGCGACTGGCTCTACGGGCGCATCCCCGAGCTGGGCGAGGTCGAGCGCCTGCAGGCCGAGGGCCTGCGGCGCATGGCCGAGGCGGTGGCCAGGGGGGCGCCCTCGGCGGCCATTTCGGCGCTGCTGCTTGAGGCGCAGGCGCTGCAGGACCGCCGGGCCGGCCTGCTGTTGCAGCACGGCGTGCCCGAGGACGCGCTGCGGCTGCAGTACGAGTGCCCGCTCTGCGAGGACCGCGGCTTTGTGGAGGGCCGCCCCTGCGGCTGTTACGACCGCGCGCTGCGCCGCATGGCCTACGAGAACTCGCCGATGGGCGCTGCGCTGCGGGACAAGACCTTCGACAACTTTTCGCTCGGGCACTACGACGACCGGCCGCTCGAGCGGGGGGGCAGCGCAAGGGCCATGATGGAGGTCAACCTGCGCCGCTGCCGCCGCTTTGCCGAGACCTTTGAGCAGGGGCCGCGCAGCCTGCTGCTGCAGGGCGGCTGCGGTCTGGGCAAGACCCACCTCTCGGCCGCCATCGGCAACGCGCTGGCCGCCCGCGGGCACGAGGTGGTCTACGAGACCGCCTCGGCGCTGTTTGCGGCGCTGGAGCGCGAGAAGTTCGGCCGCGGGCAAGGCGAGGACACCGGGCGCTACACCACCTGCAGCCTGCTGATGATCGACGATCTGGGCAGCGAGTTCGTCTCGCCCTTTGTGCTCTCGGCGCTGTTCACGGTGCTCAACACGCGCATCATCAACGGCCTGCGCATGGTGCTGAGCACCAACTTCACGCTGGCCGAGCTGGAGCAGGTCTACACCCAGAAGATCCTCTCCCGCATTATGGGCGAGTTCGAGGTGCTGCGCTTCGTCGGCACCGACATCCGCGTCAAGCTGGCGGCCGAGCCCCGCCCCTGAAGGTGGGGACTGGCCGGTTAAAAGGCTTGCAACCGGTCACGCCCGCCGGCCCTCCTGAAACATGGGACTGCCCGTATATAAAGTTCACGAACGGCCGCGCGGAAAGCCACCGGGTCCCACCAACCGCCGGCAGGCCGTCCATCCACCGTTGATCAGATTGACCGACATAGATTCTCCCGTACCGTTCAGGTCCTGTTTTGTTACATTGGAGGCGTTTTGTGATGCAGACCCCCGACCAGGCCCAGCAGCCGCGCTCCCACCCGCCCAGGCTGCGGCTGCTGTACGAGCTCTTTACGACCACCTTTGTCATCGGCGCGCTGACCTTCGGCGGCGGCTATGCCATGATCCCGCTGATCGACGACGCCTTTGTCAACAAAAAGGGCTGGATCACCGAGGAGGAGATGCTGGACATCATCGCCATTTCGCAGATGGTGCCCGGCCCGCTGGCCATCAGCTCCTCCACCTTTGTGGGCATCAAGGTCGCGGGCTTTTGGGGCGGGCTGGTCTCGGCGGTCGGTGTGGCGCTCCCCTCGCTGCTGATCATCTGCGTGCTCTCGACCTTCTACCTCGAATTCAAGGAAAACCGCTATGTGAGCGCCGCGCTGCAGGGCATCCGCGCCGGCGTGGTGGCGCTGGTGCTCTCGGCCGTGCTCAAGCTGGGCAAAAAGACCGTCAAGCGCCGCTTTGACTGGGCGATGGCCGGCCTGGCCTTTGCGCTGGTCATCTGGCTGGACCTCCACCCGGTCGCCGTCATCCTGATCGCCGGCCTGACCGGCTGGCTGGTCGCCCGAAGGGAGGCGAAGACCTCATGAGCACCGCCATCCGCCTGCTGCTCGACCTGTTCTTCACCTTCTTTAAAATCGGCGGCACCACCTTTGGCGGCGGCTACGCCATGATCCCGATGATGCAGGGCATCCTGACCGAAAAGGGCTGGGTGACCATCAACGAGGTCATCGACATGATCGCCATCTCCGAGATGACGCCGGGGCCCTTCGCGGTCAACATGGCCACCTTCACGGGCATGAAGGCGGCCGGCATCCCGGGCGCCGTGTTCGCCACGCTGGGCGTCATCATGCCCTCGATGCTCATCATCGCCGCCATCGCCGCCTTCTTCAACAACGTCAAGGACAGCCCGGCGGCCAAGGGGGTGCTGAAAGGCATCCACCCCGCCACCGTCGGCCTGATCGCCACCGCCGTGATCTCGATCGGCCGGGGGGCCTTCTTCCCGGGCGGCCTTGCGGCCGGCCCCCACCTGTTCTCGCTGCTGCTGGCCGCACTGGTCTTTCTGGCCATCCAAAAGGGCGGCCTCAACCCCATTGTCGCCATCGCGCTGTCGGGCGTGGCCGGCATCCTGGTCTACGTTTTTTAATGGATAAACGATAAATTGCAAGGAGTGTATACCAACATGAGCACAAAGGTTAAGATCACGCTGGAAAACGGGCTGTCCATGCTGCTGGAGCTCTACCCCGACGTTGCGCCGCTGACGGTCGAAAACTTCCTCAAGCTGGTGGACGAGGGCTTTTACAACGGGCTGACCTTCCACCGCGTCATCGCCGACTTCATGATGCAGGGCGGCTGCCCCAAGGGGGACGGCACCGGCGGCCCCGCCCACACCATCAAGGGGGAGTTTGCCGACAACGGCCACAAGAACCCGCTGCAGCACAAGCGCGGCGTGATCTCGATGGCCAGGACCAGCGACCCCAACAGCGCCGGCAGCCAGTTCTTCATCATGCACCGCGACAACGCGCAGCTGGACGGCAAGTACGCCGCCTTCGGCAAGGTCATCGAGGGCGAGGAGGTCATCGACCAGGTCTGCAAGAACATGGTCAACTACCTGGACCAGCCCATCAATCCGGTCATCATCGACCGCATCGAGCGGGCGGAGTGACCGCTTAAAAAAAGCCGACAAAAAAAGAGGGGGCTGGCCCCCGTCTTTTTTTGTTTTCTGTTTTTGGCTCACTTGATCAGCGCGTTGGGGTTGAGGTTCTTGCGGCGGGCGATGAGCGTGGCCGTCACCATGCAGGCGGTGGCCAGCAGCGTAAAGACGATGAAGATGTTCCAGACCGAGGTGTAGTTGTTGCCAAACAGCTCGTACAGCTTGCCGGCGATCGGGTTGGCAAAGGAGCCGCCAAGCCCCGACAGCATCATGCAGACGCTGTAGACGGCGGCGAACTCCCGCGTGCCAAAGCTCTCGGCGATCAGGTAGGAGTAGGGCACCGTCAGCGTGGAGTAGCCAAAGCCGAAGCAGACGCCAAACACATAGGGCATGATGGGGCTGGCCCCCGCAAAGCGCAGCGCAACGGCCGAGGCCAGCATGCAGGAGCCGGTCAGCAGCGCCGACTTGACCGAGCCCAGCCGGTCAAACAGGCCGCCCAGCAGGATTTTGGCGCCGGTCATGACCAGCAGGTAGATCGAGGCGATAAAGCCGGCGATGCCGCCATAGCCGATCTCGGTCAAAAAGGCCATGTTGTGAAAGCTGATGCCCATGCCGGCCAGGCCGAGAAAGGTGAAGCCGAGGACCATGAGGTAGAAGGCGGGCTCCCGCAGCGCCTCTCTGCGCCGCAGGCCCACGAGCTCGGGCATGACGGCGGCGCCGCCCTCGTCGCGGGCCAGCTTTTCGGCCCCGAGCGGCAGCTGCCCCTTTTTCTCGGGCACCTCGCGGATGATCAGGATGGCCACCACCATCAGCGCCAGCGCCGTCACCGCCAGCAGGCGGTAGCCGTAGCGCCAGCCGTAGACCTCGACCACCCGCCTGACGATCGGGTTCATGATCGCGGCCGAGATGCCCGAGCCGGTGAAGGCGATGCCGGTGGCCAGGCCCCGCTTCTCGATGAACCAGTTGTTGACCAGCGTGGTGATCGAGATGCCGGCCAGCCCCGGGAAGAAGCAGCCGTAAATGGCCGACAGGATGTAAAAGTGCCACACGCTGGTGGCAAAGGAGTAGCCGAAGACACAGCCGCAGCACACCGCCGTGCTGAGGATGATGAACTTGCGAAAGCTCTTGGGGTTGCGGCCGTAGAGCTCGCCGTACACCACCATGCCGCCCATGCCGA
This sequence comes from Clostridiales bacterium, assembly GCA_012719075.1. Classification (GTDB taxonomy): domain Bacteria; phylum Bacillota; class Clostridia; order Oscillospirales; family Feifaniaceae; genus JAAYBB01. The sequence goes on from JAAYBB010000064.1 coordinate 29,360, forward strand.
TCAGGCCGCCGATGGTGGTGTAGAGGCCAAAGGTGCCGCGGGAGACGCCGAGCGCCTCCGGGACCGGCTGCGTGAAGACGCCGTTGCAGTTGCTGAACAGGCCGGTGCCGGCCCCCTGGAGCAGCATACAGCCGATCAAAATGATCCAGCCGTAAAAAAATGTCTCTTTCTTGTCTGATGGCTTCATGGAAAAAACCGTCGCCCCTTCCTTTTCTGTGCCGGCTGCGCGGGCCCGGCAGCCTTCATTATCCCCCCTTGGCGGGCGCGGTGTCAACAAACATTTTCGGCGCGGGCAGGCTCCGCTCAGCGGCTCTTGTAGCGTCCGCGCCCCGAGAGGATCGACGACAGCACCAGCAGCACCGTGCCGGCCAGGGCCAGCAGCATGTACAGGCGCCACACCACCTGATAGTTGCCAAAGCGGTCGAACAGCGCGCCGGACAGCGGGTTGCCAAAGGAGGTCACCACGCCCGACAGCATGTTGCAAAAGCTGTAGATCGCGGCAAACTCCCGGGTGCCGAAGTTCTCGCTCACGAGGTAGGAGTAGGGCACCGTCATGATCGAGGAGCCAAAGCCGTAGATCAGCGCGAACACAAAGGGCATGAAGGGGCCGAGCCCCACCAGGTAGAGGGCCGCGACCGAGAAGAAGATGCTACAGCCGGTCACGATGCTGGCCGGCACCGGGCCGATGCGGTCAAACAGCGCCCCCAGCGAAATTTTGGCGCCGGTCATCGTGATCATGATGATGGACATGACCAGGCCGGAGACATGGGCGTAGCCGGCCCCGCCGAGGTAGGCGATGACGTGGGGCAGCGTGCCGTTGCCGCAGACGCCGATGCCGATAAAGCCGGCCACCAGCAGGTAGACGGCCGGCGTGCGCATGGCCTGCGCCCGGGTCAGGCCGGTCATCTCGGCCGGCTGGGGCGGGGCGCCCTCCACCCCCTGCAGCCGCTCGAGCCCGAGCGGCTGCTGCCCGAGCTGGGAGGGGTGCTCCCGGATCAGCACCAGGATGGCAAAGAGCAGGATGGCCAGCCCGGAGAGGGCCAGCGCGCGGTAGCCCCAGCGCCAGCCGTAGACGGCGACAATTTTGGTGACCGCCGGCGCGGCCACCGCCGCCACCACGCCCGAGCCCGCAAAGGCAATGCCGATGGCCAGCCCCTTTTTCTCCACAAACCAGTGGTTGAGGATGGTGGTGAGCGAGAGGCCCGAGATGGTGGACTGCATGAGGCCGAACAGGATGGACAGCGCGTAAAAGTGCCACAGCCGGCTGGAGAAGGAGTAGCCCAGCACGCAGGCCGAGCAGAGGACGCTGCCGGCCAGCATGAACTTGCGGATGGACAGCGGGTGCCGCCGGTACAGCTCGCCGTAGGCCATCATGGCCGCCATGTTCCCCAGCCCGCCGATGGTGGTGTACATCGAAAAGGCGCCGCGGCTGAAGCCGAGGTCGGTGGGCACCGGCTCGGTAAAGACGGCGTTGCAGTTGAAAAAGAGGCCGGCGCTGGCCCCAAACACCATGGCCATGCCAAGGGCCACACGCCAGCCGTAAAAGGGCTTTTTCGTTTGGGCCGCCGTCTGTTGCAAAGGGAAGACCCCTCTCTAAACTTAATATCAAATCTATAATAATGAGGAAAAAATAACGGTCGCTCCCCACACGGGGAGCGGGGATCGAAATCCAGCAATCGCCGCCTCGGCCTCGGCGATTGAAGCATAAAAAATCGAAATCAAGCAGCACTTGCGGGGTGGGTTTGCAGGCCGGCCGGGCATCCTATTCGTAAAGAGCCGTTAAAGAGCCGCACGGCCATCCGCCAAAGCAGGGGCCGGAGGCCCGTCCGGCGCGGACCTCAGTCAGGTGGCCTCGAGCAGCACGGCGCCGGCAGCCGGCCTCCCCGCGGTACAGTGCCCGGAGGGCGCCTGCGGGGTGGGTTTGCAGGCCGGCCGGGCTCTTGTTGTTCGGCGTTGCTCGGCGGCCATCCGGCGCCGGGGGCGCGGGCCTCGGTCAGGGGGCCTCGAGCAGCGCGGTGTCGGCAGCTCGGCCTCCCTGCGGCACAGCGCCCGGAGGGCGCCTGCGGGGTGGCCCGCGGGCGGGCCGGGCTCTTGTTGTTCGGCGTTGCTCGGCGGCCATCCGGCGCCGGGGGCGCGGGCCTCGGTCAGGGGGCCTCGAGCAGCGCGGTGGCCAGTAGCTCGGCCTCCTCGCAGCGCACAAAGCGCTCGGTCGCCAGCTCGTAGCGCAGCGCAAAGTAAATTTGCCGTGCGGCCTCGAGCGCGTCGAGCAGCCGCTCGCGGTCGAGCGCGGGGTGGGTCCGCTGCAGCTGCTCGGCATAGGCGCCGGCCCGGTGCTCGGGCGCGCCGGCATGGCGGCGGTTGTGCAGCGAGAGCAGCGGCAGCAGCATGCGGTTGCGCAGCAGTGCGCAGAGGTCGGCCGCCTCGAGCCGCCGGTCCTGCCGCGCGCAGAGCGCCGCGCGGTAAAGCGTCACCCAAAAGCGCTCCTCTACCCACTGCAGCAGCTCGGGCAGCTCCTGCTCCGCGCGGGGCCGCCGGGTGTTCGTCAGACCCCGGTTCCACTCCCAGACCACCTGATCCTGCGGGCCCAGGCCGTAGAAGTCGCGGCCGGCCAGCAGCGCCACCGTCACCAGGTGGGGCGGCTGTGCAAAGAGCAGCGTCTGCCGGCCCTCCTCCTCCAGGTGGCCGACCAGCGGCCCGCTGGCCGCCGCACAGCCGGGCAGCACCCGCGCGAGGTCGGCCAGCCCGCGCTCGGTGCAGACGGCGGTCAGCAGGAGCTCCTCCCCCGCCGCGTGGGTGAGGAAGAGCCCAAGCAGGCCGGGTGTCTTTTTGCAGTGGGCCGCAAAGCCCTCGAGGAAGCGAACCGTGGACATGCAGGCACCTCCCGCGAAATTCTGTGCGAAAAACCGAGAAGATTAGCTCAGTATAGCACAGGCGGCCGGCGGCTGGCAATGGCTGTGCCCCGCCGCCGCGCGAAATTCCCGGCCGCCCTCGGCGGGTCCTCCGCCCGCGGTTGACAGCGCCGTCCGCATCCCCTATAGTTTTGAGTAGATCCGGGGCGCCGCCCGCCGCCCCGCCCAAAAAAGGAGCCCGCCCATGCGCAAGAACGACCTGCTCACGCTGCCCATCACCGGCTACACCCACGACGGCGCAGGCGTCGGCCGCACCAAAGAGGGCTATGTGCTGTTTGTGCCCCGCACCGCCGCCGGAGATTTGGCGCAGGTGCGGGTGGTCAAGGTCGGCCGCTCCTTCGGCTACGGCCGGCTGGAGGCGCTGATCGACCCCTCGCCCGACCGGCTTCCGCCGCCGCCCGACTGCCCGGCCTTTCCGCGCTGCGGCGGCTGCGCCTACCGCCACATCAATTATACGGCCGAGCTGGCCGCCAAGCGCCGCCAGGTGGAGGCGGCGCTGGCCAAGGCGCTGCCCGACCCGCCGCCGGTGGCGGACGTCGTGCCCTCGCCGGAGATCGACCGCTACCGCAACAAAATCGCGCTGCCGGTCGGCCTGCAGGGCGGGCATGCCGTCACCGGCTACTACCGCCTGCACAGCCACGACATCGTCCCCTGCGAGGACTGCCTGCTGCAGCCGCGCGAGGTGTCGGCGGCCGCGCAGGCCCTGTGCGCCCACATCGACCGCCACGGGATTTCGGTCTACGATGAGCGCACACACAGCGGCCTGGTGCGCAGCCTGTTCGTGCGGGCGGGGCAGGGCGCCGGGCAGTACATGGCCGCCGTGGTCGTCAACGGCCAAACGCTGCCCGCGGCGCAGGGCCTGACCGAGGCCCTGCGGGCGGCGCTGCCGGGACTGGTCTCGCTGCAGCTCAACCACCACACCGCCAGGACCAACCTGCTGCTGGGCGCGCGCAGCACGCTGCTGTTCGGGCAGGACAAGGTGGAGGACTTGCTGCTGGGCATCCGCCACCGCATCTCGCTGCACTCGTTTTACCAGATCAACCGCCTGCAGTGCGAGGCCCTCTACCGCTGCGCCATCCGGCTGGCCGGGCTGACCGGCGCCGAGCGGGTGCTGGACCTCTACTGCGGCATCGGCACCATCGGCCTGTCGATGGCGCCCCACTGCGCCGAAGTGCTGGGCGTGGAGCTGCTGCCGCAGGCCGTCCTGGACGCCGCCGAGGGGGCGCGGCAAAACGGCCTGCACAACGCCCGCTTCCTCTGCGCCGACGCGGCACAGGCGGCCCGCCAGCTGGCCGACGAGGGCTTTGCCCCCGACGTCGTGGTGCTGGACCCGCCCCGCAAGGGCTGCGACCGGGCGCTGCTGCAGACCGTGGCCGGCATGGCGCCGGGCCGCATCGTCTACATCAGCTGCAACCCGGCCACGCTGGCCCGCGACCTGGCCGTCCTGCTGGAGCTGGGCTACCGCGCCGGCGAGGCACAGCCCTTTGACCTGTTCCCGCGCACCGCCCATGTTGAGTGCGTTACATTGATGTCAAGGGTTGAGAAATAAAGAACTGAAAAGCTTGTAAATAAAGGGTTTCCAGACATTTAGCTTTTCTCCAGGCCGCTTTGCCGGATGTGGC
>JAAYBB010000065.1 GCA_012719075.1 Clostridiales bacterium
ATGTCGGCTCCGCAGGGGGTGCCGGTGCTCGGCATCAACCGCGGGACCACCGGCTTTCTCACCGAGCTGGAGGTGGGCGAACTGCAGCAGCTGCGCCGCCTCTTCACCGGCGAGTACACGCTGGAGCAGCGCATGATGCTGGAGTTCACCATCCTGCGCGACGGCAAGCGCTACCACCGGGGGCTGGCCCTCAACGACGTGACGGTGCAGCGCGGCATCGTGCCCCGCCTGCTGACCACCGACGTCCACAACGGGGACCTGATGATCACGCGCTTCCGCGGCGACGGCGTCATCGTGGCCACGCCGACCGGCTCCACGGGCTATGCGCTCTCCGCCGGGGGGCCGGTCATCGACCCGCGGACGAACTGTATTGAAGTGGCCCCGATCTGCGCCCACTCGCTGGCCAACCGCAGCATCGTGTTTGGCAGCAACGCCAAGCTGACCATCCTGCCCCGCCTCGAAGAGGGGCGCAGCGCGCACCTGTTCAACGACGGCGCCTCCAGCGTACTGATCCACCACGGCGACACCATTGCGGTGCAGCGCGCACGGCAGAAGACCACCGTTGTGCGCATGAAGCCGGACAGCTTTTACAGCACGATGCGCATTAAACTGCGGGAATTTTAAATGCGGCAAACGCATCAGAGCACGGCCGTTGATGAACGGGATGAAAGGAGCGCGCGATGAAGCAAAAACGACACGAGAAAATTTTGACCATCATCAAGGAAAAGCCCATCACCACCCAGGAGGAGTTGGTCTCGGAGCTCAACAAGGTCGGCTTTAAGGTGACCCAGGCCACCGTCTCGCGGGACATCAAGGAGCTCAAGCTGGTCAAGGTGCAGTCGGATTCGGCCTATCACTATGCGGCCAGCATCCCAAGGGCCGCGCGCGGCTATATCATTCCAAAGTACTCGGCCATCATCCGGGAGACCATTGTCAATATGGACAATGTGAACAACCTGGTGGTGGTGCACTGTCACTCGGGCATGGCCAATGCCGCCGCAGAGGCCATCGACGTCTCGGAGATGCCGAGCGTCGTGGGCACCATCGCCGGCGACAACACCTTTCTGGTCGTGCTGCGCACCGAGGAGGATTCCATCACCTTCATGGAAGAGCTGCGCAATATCGTCAATTCGTAGGTGAGCCCAGTTGTTGAGAAGCCTCTATCTTGAGAATATCGCCGTAATTGAGCGGGCCTCCATTGACTTCGAGGGAGGCCTTGCCGTATTGACGGGCGAGACCGGCGCAGGCAAATCCATCGTCATCGACGCCATCAACATGGCGCTGGGGGAGCGGACCTCGCGCGACGTGATCCGCACCGGTGCAAGCTCCGCCCAGGTGACGGCGGTCTTTTCGCTGGCGCCGGACGGCCCGGCCGCCCGCCTGCTTGCGCAGGAGGGCTTTTCGGTGGAGGAGGACATCCTGCTGGAGCGCAGCGTCAACGCCGAGGGGCGGGGGAGCTGCAAGATCGGCGGGCGGCCGGTCCCCATGGCGCTGCTGCGCGAGCTCGGCAGCCTGCTGCTCAACATCCACGGGCAGCACGACAACCAGCACCTGCTGCAGCCCGAGCGCCACATCGAGTACCTCGACGCCTTTTCGCCCGACGACGCGCTGCTGAGCGATTACCGAGAGGCCTACCGGGACTGGACCGAGGCCCGCCGGCAGCTGCGCGCGCTGGAGCAGGACGAGGCCGAGCGCACGCGCGAGCTCGAGCTGCTGCGCTTTCAGGTCGAGGAGATCGAGGCGGCCGAGCTGCAGCCCGGCGAGGAGCAGGCGCTCGCCGATCGGCGAAGACTCATGCAAAACGCCCAAAAGCTCTCGGAGGCGGTCGGACAGGCCAGGCAGGCCCTGCGTTCCGACGAGGGGGAGGGGGCGCTGACCCTGACCGGCGCCGCGATGCGCCTGCTGTCGGAGGGGGCCTCCCTCTCGGCGCAGCTCGAGGCGCTCTGTGAGCGCCTGGCCGACCTGCACTACCAGCTCGAGGACCTCTCGGGCGAGCTGCGCGACTTTCAGGAGGGGCTGAACTTTGACCCCGCCGAGGCCGAAGAGATCGAGCTTCGCCTGATGTACATCGGCAAACTGCGGCGCAAGTACGGCGAGGACGAGCAGCAGATCCTCGACTACGCCGAGCGGGCGAGGAGCCGCCTCGCGGAGCTCAATTTTTCGCAGGAGCGGAAAACAGCTCTTGCGCAGCAGGAGAGAAGCCGCTATAATAAAGTACAAAATCTGGCCGGCCGGCTGACCGAACACCGGCGCGCGTGCGCAGCACAGGTCGAGGCCCAGGTGGAGCGGGAGCTGGCCTTTCTCAACATGGACAAGACCCGCTTTGTGGTGCAGATCCTGCCGGCCGGACAGGACGTCTACGACGAGAACGGCGCCGACGAGGTGGCCTTTCTGATCTCGCCCAACCCCGGCGAACAGCCGCGGCCGCTCTCGAAGATCGTCTCGGGCGGTGAGCTCTCCCGCGTGATGCTGAGCCTCAAGGGCATCCTCGGGCGCCGCGAAGGGGTCGAGACCCTGATTTTTGACGAGATCGACGCCGGCGTCTCGGGCTCCGCGGCCGAGAAGATCGGCCTCAAGCTGCGGGCCCTCTCGGCGGAGCGGCAGGTCCTCTGCGTGACCCACCTGCCGCAGATCGCCAGCCTGGCCGACCACCACCTGCTGGTCGAAAAGCGGGAGCAGCAGGGCCGCACCCACACCTCGGTGTCGAGGCTTGACCCCGAGCAGCGGGTGGACGAGCTCGCCCGCATGATCAGCGGCACCCGGGTGACCGAGGCCGCCCGAAGGGCCGCCCGCGAGATGCTCGAGCACAACCGGCACTGAGGGAGTCCCCTCACCACGACAGGGCGCATTCAACCGCCGCCATGCGGTTTGAAGGAAATATAAAAATTTGTAGAAAAAAGGAGGAATCGAGCATGGGTGTCTATGAAGATCTGGTTGCGCGCGGCCTGGTGGCGCAGACAACCAACGAGGACAATGTCAGAGAGCTGGTCAATAATGGGGATGCGGTGTTTTATATCGGCTACGACGCAACGGCCGACAGTCTTCATGTCGGACACTACCTCCAGCTTTCTACGACCGCACGTCTGCAGAGGGCAGGAAACAAGCCCATTGTGCTGATCGGCGGCGGAACCACGCTGATCGGCGACCCCTCGGGGCGAAACGACATGCGCAAGCTCATGACCCGCGACGACATCAACCACAACGCCGACTGCTTCCGCGCCCAGATGAAGAAGTTCATCGACTTCGGCGAGGGCGGCGCCACGATGGTGGACAACGCCGACTGGTTGCTGGACCTGAACTTCCTCGACTTCATGCGCAGTGTGGGCGTGCACTTCTCGGTCAACCGCATGCTGACCGCGGAAAACTACAAAAACCGGCTGGAGAAGGGCCTGTCCTTCTTCGAGATGAGCTATATGCTGATGCAGAGCTACGACTTTGTGGTGCTCAACCAGCAGAATGGCTGCAACATGCAGTGCGGCGGCGACGACCAGTGGAGCAACATCATCTGGGGGGCCGACCTGGTGCGCCGGATGAACGGCAAGCAGGCGGAGGGCATGACCTTCTCGCTGCTGACCACCTCCGAGGGCGTCAAGATGGGCAAGACCCAAAAGGGCGCCGTCTGGCTCGACCCCGAAAAGACCTCCCCCTACGAGTTTTACCAGTACTGGCGCAACATTGACGACGCCGACGTGATCAAGTGCCTGAAGATGCTGACCTTCCTGCCCGTCGAGCAGATCCAGAGCGAGTTTGAAGGCCTGGAGGGGCAGGAGCTCAACCGCGCCAAGGAGGCGCTGGCCTTTGAGCTGACCAGCACCGTGCACAGCACCGAGGAGGCCGAAAAGGCCAAAGAGGTCTCCCAGAGCGTCTTCTCGGTCAGCGGCGTGCACAGCGAAATGCCCACCAAAGAGCTGTCCGCGGACCTCTTTGCGGAGGACAGGATCGAGGTGCTGGAGCTGCTGACCGCCACCGGCATCGCCCCCTCCAAGTCGGAGGCCAGGCGCCTGGTCGAGCAGGGCGGCATTGTCATCGACGACCTCAAGGTCGAGGGCATCGACGCCACGGTGGGCAAGGAGCAGTTCAAGGACGGCTTTGTGGTGGTCAAGAAGGGCAAGAAGAACGTGTACAAGGTGGAGCTGGTCTAGACACAGGGCCCCTCACACAGCGGACGGACACAAAAAAGGGCGGCATGCGGGAAATTTTCCGCGTGCCGCCCATCGTTTATGGCTGCTTTGCTTATTTTAAAAATCTGCTCACAGGTTCTCGGTCGGGAAGTACAGTGCGTTCCAGGCGGCAAATCCGCCGATGAGCTCCAGCGCGTCAAAGCCGTTTTCAAGCAGCGTGATGGCCGCCCGCGCGGCCAGGTTGCACCAGACATCCCAGCAGTAGACCACGATGATCCGATCCCTCGGCAGCTCCGACAGATGGTCCGGCAGCGCGCTCTGGGGGATGTGCAGGGCGCCGACAATCTTGCCCCCCATCTTCTCCGGCGGGGCGTTGCGCACGTCCACCAGCAGCATTTTGGCGGGGTCGGCCCGGCTCACCTGCATGAATTCCATCGGCGAGATGGTGGCCTCAATGCGCGATTTAAAATACTCCAGCTTGTCCATCGATGTTCTCCCCCTGACCGGCTTGTCGGGTGTGTTGCCGGCTGTCAACCGGCCGATTGAAAAACCGCCTGCGTTGATCCCCAGTATAGGGGATGTCCAAAAGCTTGTCAACAAAACGGTCAAAAAGAGCGAACTTTCGGCAAAATGCCTCTGCCGCAGGGCCGCTGCGCCCTTGAAGCCGCGCCGTACTACGGCTACTGCCGCCACAAGCGCCTTCTGGCCAAAAGGCGCCAGAGCAGAAAGGGCAGGGCCAGCAGGAGCAGGCCGCCCGCCGCCAGCACCGGAAACCGCAGCGTGGACAGGGCCAAAAATGAAAACGGGCTCCCATAGCGCGCATGCAGGGTGTCGGCCACCGAGCGCGCATACCCCTCGGTGAAGATGTCCCCGATGCCCACCGCCTCCATCGCGTCAAAAAAGGGCAGCGTGGTGTCGTAGCTGAGCAGCCGCAGATAGGTGTCCACCGCCCGCTCATAGTCGGTTAGGCTCTGCATCCAGATGTCCAGCGCCGCCATGCCCGAGATCGCGTAGCTGATCGAGTAGAGCGGCGAGGTGATCAGATGGTCGCTGTAAATCCAGCTCAGGTCCTGCTTGAGGGGCAGGTAGGAGAAGGAGATGCCGTACGCCTCCAGCAGCTCGCCGCTGCGCCGGTTGATGTCCTGCAGGCTGTACTCCGGGTGGCTGTAGAGCTCGATCTCGAGCTCGGCCAGGTAGGCGTAGTAGACGATGGCGTAGAGCAAATCGTCGAGCTGGTACTGGATCAGGTGGGGGGCACCGGCGCCGAACAGGTCCTCGTAATAGGGGAAAAACAGCAGCTCCAGGCCCTGTGAATGCACTTCGAAGAGGTCAAAGGACTGGTCGCGCAGCATGGCCGGGGTGCTGCTGTAGTAGTCGTTGGTAAAGTGTCCGAACTCGTGCACCAGCGTGCCGAAGTTGGAGAGCGGCGAGTCGGTGGGGGCGTCGAAGATAAAGGCGGTCCCGTAGGCGGGCAGGGCGGTCGTGAAGCCGACCGCGGCCTTGCGGTCGCTCTTTTCAATGTCGTAGAGGCCCAGCCGGACCAGGTGGTCGTAGCTCTGCTGCATCTCGGGCCCGAGCTTGCCGATGTGCCGGCCCAGCATTTCGATGAGCCGGTCGGGCGGCAGCTCCGGCACCGCGTCCAGCGCCTGCTGCGTCTTGTCGGTATAGCGGTCGTAGAGCTCGCGGTAGGTCGGCGAGATGATCTGCTTGATGAGGTTGCAAAAGCGGCGGATGTCCCGCAGGCTGTAGTCCCTGCCGAAGTACTGGCTCGAGGCCATGTCGGCGTAGCTGTCGCTGCCGTCCACGCGCGCCATCTCCATGCGGAGGTCCCGCAGCGAGAGGTAGAGGCTGCCCACCCGGCCGTTGTACTGTTCGTCGCTCAGCCCGCCGGTCTCGAGGCTGTAGTAGGTCTGGATCAGTTCGTTCTCGCGCTCGCCGAGCGCCCTTTCGTAGTCGCTGAGCGGCTCGTAGTACTTGAGCGAGCGGGCCAGCTCCTCGCCGATGACCGAGGCGATCACCTCGTTGTACCCGCCGCTGCGCAGCACTTCGGCCAGGGCTTCAAAGATCAGGTCGTAGGCGTTTTCGAGGACGGCGCGCATGTGGGCCTGCTCCTGCTGCTTGAGCGGATCTTCCACATCCTTGTAATAGGCGATGTCGGCCAGCGCATACTGGGTCTCGACCAGATCGGCCTCCTTCAACAGGGTCTCCAGCAGGCCCGAGACGGCCCGGTCGTTGCCGGGGGCGCTGCAGAGCGCCGCCAGCTGTTCGAGCAGTCCCTGCAGCCGGCCGAGGTCATAGCGCTCGTAGACCATCTGCGCATAGGGGACCTCGCTGCGGGGGATGTCTTCAAAATAGGCCGCCCCCGCCGCAGAGGCGAGGGGCGCAAGCAGCAGCATCAGCGCCGTCAGCAGGACAAGCGGCCTTTTCAGGGCGCCTTGGAGAGGGTGCATGTGGGGCCCCCTTTCAATCGCTTGACATCAATTTTATTAGTATAGCACAGAGGGCGCAAATATGGCAAAACTTCGCCGCTTGGGCGGCGATATTTTCTGGAAATCCCACAGAAGTTATCTTTAACAAACTAATTTATATTATTTTTGTATAGATTATTGACAAATACCCATAGGGGGTATATCATGGACGTGACAGAAGCAAAGGAGGGGGCCGGCATGCAGGAACTGGGACAAAAGCCGCGCAGAGAGCCCTGGGAACGGGCGCGGCTTCGCAGAATGACCAACCGTTTGAGCCGCATCGAGGGGCAGATCAAGGGCATCCGCGCCATGCTCGAGAGCGACCGCCACTGCGGCGACGTGCTCAACCAGGTGGCGGCGGCCGAAAAGGGGCTGCGCGCCTTTGGCATTGAGCTGGCCAAGGAGCACTTCAACACCTGCGTGCTGCCCGACGTCAGAGAGGGCGGAGACACCCTCTCCGAGGAGTTTATGCAAATTTTCGAGCAGCTTGCACGCTGATCGACAAAGGGGGGAATCACTGTGCAACAAAGGGAGTTCAACGTGAGCGGCATGACCTGCTCGGCCTGCTCGGCCGCCGTTGAAAAGGCGGTGGGACGGGTGGCCGGCGTGCAGAAGGCCGCCGTCAACCTGATCATGGAGCGCCTGTACGTCGAGATGCAGGACGACACGCCGGTCGAGGCCGTCGTCAGGGCGGTCGAGAAGGCCGGCTACGGCATCGAGGCCGTCCAGACCGAAAAGACGCTGCGCTTTGGTGTAAAGGGCATGACCTGTTCGGCCTGTTCCGCGGCCGTTGAAAAGGCGCTGCGCCGCCTGCCCGGCGTCTCAAGCGCCTCGGTCAACCTGGTCACCAACACGGCCGAACTGGTCTACGACCCGGGCAAGCTGCGGCCCTCGGAGGCAAGGGCGGCGGTGCGCAAGGCCGGCTACGAGGTCGAGGAGCTCGACGTGGAGCGCAATGTCCGCAGCGAAAACGAGCAGAGCGCCCTTGCGCGCCAGCGCAGCCAGCTCATCGTGGCGCTGCTGTTTGCGATCCCGGTCTTCTATATTGCGATGGGGCAGATGCTGCCCTTTGGCATCAAGCTGCCGCTGCCCGCCTTTCTCGACATGCACGCCCAGTCCACGCGCTTTGTGCTGGCGCAGCTGCTGCTGTCGATCCCGGTGCTGATCGCGGGCAGGAACTTCTATATCAAGGGCTTCCGGCACCTCTTCGCCAGGGCGCCCAACATGGACACGCTGGTGGCCATCGGCACCGGAAGCGCCTTCCTGTACAGCCTCTACTCCACCTGGCAGGTGGTGGTGGCGGGCGACATGCACTACCTGCACGCCGTCTACTATGAGTCGGCCACGATGGTGGTGGCGCTGGTGATGGTGGGCAAGTACTTTGAGGCCAGGGCCAAGGGGCGCTCCTCCGAGGCCATAGAGCGGCTGATGAACCTCTCGCCCAAGACCGCGCTGCTCTACCGCGACGGCCGGGAGGTCGAGGTGCTGCTGGAGGAGGTCGTGGTGGGGGACCGGCTGCTGGTCAAGCCGGGCGCCGCCGTGCCGGTCGACGGCCTGGTGGTCGAGGGGGCCTCGACCGTGGACGAGTCCATGCTGACCGGCGAGAGTCTGCCGGTCGAGAAGGAGGCCGGCGCAAAGCTGACCGGCGGCTCCATCAACGGAGAGGGCCTGCTGGTCATGGAGGCCACCGCCGTGGGCGGCGATACGGCGCTGGCCGGCATCGTGCGCATCGTCGAGGAGGCCCAGGGCAAAAAGGCCCCGATCGCCAAGCTGGCCGACGTGGTCAGCGGCATCTTCGTGCCCATCGTGCTCTGCGTCGCGGTGGCGGCGGCGCTGTTCTGGTGGGCCCGCGGCGAGGACATGGTCTTTGTGCTGACCATCTTTGTCTCGGTGCTGGTCATCGCCTGCCCTTGCGCGCTTGGGCTGGCCACGCCGACCGCCATCATGGTCGGGACCGGCAAGGGGGCCGAGCTGGGCATTTTGATCAAGGGCGGCGACGCGCTCGAGACGGCCGGCCGCGTCGACACGGTGGTGCTGGACAAGACCGGCACCATCACCGAGGGCCGCCCTGTGCTGGACGACATCGTCGTGTTTGAGGGCGAGGAACAGGCGCTGCTGCGCCTGACCGCCGCGGCCGAACAGGGGTCGGAGCACCCCGTAGCCAGGGCCATCGTCGAGGCGGCGCTTGCGCGGGGGCTGGAGCTGCCGCGGCCCGAGGACTTTCAGAACATCCCGGGGCACGGCATCGAGGCGGCGGTCGAGGGCGCCTCGATGCTGGTGGGCAACCGACGGCTGATGCAGGCCCGCAATGTGGACACCGAGCTGGCGCAGGAGGCCGAACGCGCCATGGCCGGCCAGGGCAAGATGCTGATGTACGTGGCCATGGACGGCCGGCTGGCCGGGCTGTTTTCAGCCAGGGACCGGCTCAAGCCCACCAGCCGCGAGGCGGTGCAGCGCCTGCGCGACATGGGCATCGACGTCGTGATGCTGACCGGCGACAACCAAAACACCGCCGCGGTCATCGCGGCGGAGGTCGGCATCGACCACGTGATTTCCGACGTGCTGCCGGAACACAAGGCCGACGAGGTCAATAAGCTGAAGCAGCAGGGCAAGCGGGTCTGCATGGTGGGCGACGGCGTCAACGACGCGCCCGCCCTGGTCGGCGCCGACATCGGCATGGCCATCGGCACCGGCACCGACGTGGCGGTGGAGTCGGCCTCGATCGTGCTGATGCGCGGCGACCTGAACACAGTGCCCACCGCCATCCAACTCTCACGCGCCACGGTGCGCAACATCAAAATGGGCCTGTTCTGGGCCTTTGGATACAACACGCTGGGCATCCCGGTGGCGGCCGGCCTGCTGCACCTCTTCGGCGGTCCGCTGCTCAACCCCATGATCGCGGGCGCCGCGATGGCGCTGTCCTCGGTCTCGGTGGTCAGCAACGCGCTGCGGCTGAAGCGCTTTAAGCCGCACTAGCGCAGGCCTCAAGTGCCTGCTTGAGCGCGCAGGCGCCGCCGGCGTCGTAGACCCGGCGGTAGCCCAGCTCCAGCAGCAACAGCGCGCCGGCCCTGCTGTAAAGGCCGGTGTCGCAGACCAGCAGGATGACCCTGTCCAGGTCGGGCGCAAGGCGGCCGATCCGACCCTCGAGCTGCCGGAGGGCGATGTGGACCGCACCGTCAATTGCACACACCTTCAGGTCTTCGGGATCGGTGCGCAGGTCGATGAGCAGTGCGCCTTCGTCGCCGCGCAATCGCTCTGCCGCAAGCTCAGGCGGCAGGCGCGTGTAGGCGCCCTGCCGCCCCCTGGCGGCGACATACGAGAACAGCAGGAGCAGCACGACGGCCAGCAGCATCGAGAGCGCCGGCAAAATCAGAAACCCCATCTGGGCAGACCCCTTCCACAGGGCATATTTCCTCAGCATATGCCGGCACGGATTGAATTGCCAACCCATCAAAGGGGGCGCAAAGCCCCGGAAATGAGGCGTACCAAGATGAAACACGGACACGACTGCGGATGCGGACAGGACCACGCGCAGCATACGCACGGCACGACCTGCGCCTGTGGACACCACCACGGAGAGGGGAGCGGTGGCGTCGCCACGGCTGCCCGTCCGGCAGGGCAGGCCGTAAAGACCGACGAGGACGATCCCGGCGGAGGGGAGGACGACCCACACCGATTATCGGGGGCGCGGTCGGCCCCGGTGGCCGGGGGCGCCCCGGCCCGCACCCAAGTACACGAGGGCTGCGGATGCGGGCAAGATCATGCACAGAACCATGAACAGCCCATAAATGGCGCAACCGGCGCCTGCGGGCATCCCCACGGAGGGGGGGACGGCGGTGTCGCGGCCTGCGCCTCCCACGCGCCGCACGAGGACTGCGGGCACGCCCATACACAGGACCCCATACTTTCGGGCGACCACGCCAGGCGGGTTGCCCAGGGGTTTGACGTCAGCATTTCCTGCGGCTGCGGACACTGTGACGACCACGGCCACGACGACGCCCCGGCCGGACACGGCCATGCGCACGAACACGCACACGGCAAGGCGAAGTTCTGGCCGCTGGGCATTGGCGGGGGGCTGTTCATCGCCTCGCTGCTGCTGCGGCGGACCGCCTTTGCGGCCTATGCCGACTACGGCCTGCTGCTGGCCTACGCCTTTGCGGGCGCAGGGCCCATCCGGCGGGCAATACAAAACATCGCCAGGGGGCAGATCTTTGACGAAAACTTTCTGATGACCATCGCAACCGTGGGCGCCATTGTGATCGGGGACTATGCCGAGGCCTGCGGCGTCATGCTGTTCTACCTGGTCGGCGAGCACTTCCAGGACCGCGCGGTCGACCGCTCGCTGGCCTCGATCAACGCCATGATGGCGCTCTGCCCCGAGACGGCGATCCTGCTCAAGGACGGGCTGGAGACCGAGGTGCCCTCGGCCTCGCTGCGGGTGGGCGACCTCGTGGTGATCCGCCCGGGCGACCGGGTGCCGACCGACTGCCGCGTGACCTTGGGCGTCAGCGCGCTGAACACCGCCGCGCTGACCGGGGAGTCGCTGCCGGTGCCGGTGCAGGTGGGCGACCAGCTGCTGTCCGGCGCCGTCAACCTCGAGGGGGTGCTGCAGGCCGAGGTGCTGGTCACGGCCGACCGCTCCACGGCCGCCAAGGTGCTGGAGCTGGTGGAGCAGGCCGCGGCGCAGAAGGCCCCCACCGAGCAGTTCATCACCAAGTTCTCGCGCATTTACACGCCGGTGGTCTGCGCGCTCGCGCTGCTGACGGCGCTGGTCTCGGCCACGCTGTTGGGGCGGACCTGGATGGAGGGCCTCTATGCGGCCTGCGTCTTTTTGGTCATCTCCTGCCCCTGCGCGCTGGTGCTCTCGGTGCCGCTCGGGTTCTTTGCGGGGCTGGGGCTGGCCTCCAGCAACGGGGTGCTGGTCAAGGGGGGCAACTACCTCGAGGCCATCGGCGAGGTCAGGCACCTGGTGTTTGACAAGACCGGCACGCTGACGACCGGAAAGCTCAGCATCACCGCCGTGGAGCCCGAGGGCGTCTCGGCGCGCGAGCTGCTCGAGCTCGCCTCGGCGGCCGAGAGCGGCTCCACACACCCGGTCGCGCAGGCCGTGGTCGCCCATGCCGGCCCCTCGCCGCTGAAGCTGGAGCAGGCGCAGGAGCTGCCCGGCCGCGGCATCCGCTGCGTCGTCGAAGGGCGCGCGGTGCTGTGCGGCAACCGGCGCCTGATGGAGGAGCAGGGCATCCCGGTCCCCGAGGGACAGGGCGGCACCGCCGTCTACCTGGCCCGCGACGGCGTCTATATTGGCCGCATCCTGGCCGACGACACGGTCAGGGCGGATGCCGCGCCGACCATTGAACAGCTGCGCGCGCTGGGCCTGCGCAGCGTCACGATGCTGAGCGGCGACCAACCGGGGGCTGTGGAGGCAATCGCGCTCCAGGTCGGCATTGCCGACACCCGCGCCGGGCTGCTGCCCCAGCAGAAGGTGGAGGAGCTGCGCAGCATCCTCGACCGCGCGCAGAAGGGCGAGCGCGTGGCCTATGTGGGCGACGGCATCAACGACGCGCCGGTGCTGGCCATGGCCGACATCGGTATCTCGATGGGCATGGGCTCCGACGCCGCCATCGAGGCCTCCGACGTCGTGCTGATGGAGGAGAAGCTGGGCGGCCTGCTCAGCGCCTTCAAGGCCTCCCTGGCCACGCGGCGGGTGGTGCGGCAGAACATCTGGCTCTCGCTCGGGGTCAAGGCGGCCGTCATGCTGCTGGCCGCGGCCGGGTACGCCAACATGTGGGCCGCCGTCTTTGCCGACGTCGGCGTGGCCATGCTGGCCATCCTCAACTCGGCGCGGCTGCTGAAAATGAAGCTGTAACGCACTGCGTTTTGATAAAAAAACTGGCCGGAGTAACCTCCGGCCGGTTTTTTTATCCTGTCAAACAAGGCGTATTGCCGAGGTGTGGACACAGCGGGTCCGTACGCTTCAACTCCGCAGAAACCAGCGCGCCTTCGAGGGCGAATACGCCTTGTGTCCAAACGCGGCCAGCGGCCTCACAGCGACAGCTGCAGCCCGACGGGGCAGTGGTCGCTGCCGTAGATGTGGGCCTCGATGGTGGCCTGCTGCACCTGCGGCATCAGGCGCTCCGAGACCACAAAGTAGTCGATGCGCCACCCGACGTTCCGCTCGCGGCTGTTCGCCCGAAAGCTCCACCACGAGTAGGCGTCCTCCAGCGTCGGATACAGCCTGCGGAAGCTGTCGGCAAAGCCGGCCTCCAGCAGCTCGGTCATTTTTTGCCGCTCCTGGTCGGTAAAGCCGGGGCTCAGCCGGTTGGTCTTGGGGTTCTTGAGGTCGATCTCCTGGTGGGCGACGTTGAGGTCGCCGCAGAGCACCACCGGCTTGCGTTGGTCGAGCGCGCAGAGGTAGGCCCGAAAATCGTCCTCCCAGGCCATGCGGTAGTCCAGCCGCACGAGCTCGCTGCGGGAGTTCGGCGTGTAGACGTTGACCAGGATGAAGTCGTCAAAGGTCAGCGTGATCACACGGCCCTCCCGGTCGTGCTCGGGGATTCCGATGCCGTAGCTGACCGAGAGCGGCTTGCGGCGGGTGAAGACGGCGGTGCCGGCATAGCCCTTTTTCTCGGCGCTGTTCCAGTACTCCTCGTACGCGGGCAGGTCGACCTCGGCCTGGCCGCGCACCATCTTGGTCTCCTGCAGGCAGAGGATGTCGGGCGACAGGGCCCCGACGCTTTCGATAAAGCCGCGCCCAAGGCAGGCACGCAGGCCGTTGACGTTCCAGGAGATGAGTTTCATCGAAGACAGGTCTCCTCCAATCGGTTTACATTGCCCGCCGGCGGCAAAGGCGCTATACTGTATCTAAAGCAAGGGGGGATGGGGATGGCCGCCGCCGGCCGGGTCAAAAAGAGCCTTTTTTACAGCCGGGTGTATGCGCTGGTGGCGCAGATTCCGCCCGGCCGCGTGGCCACCTATGGGCAGATCGCTCTGCTGGCCGGACACCCGCGCGCGGCGCGCCAGGTCGGCTACGCCATGAGCGGCGCCTCGGCCGATCAGCGCCTGCCCTGTCACCGGGTGGTCAACCGGCTGGGCGGGCTGGCCCCGAGCCACGCCTTTGGCGGCTACGAGGTTCAGCGCGCCATGCTGGAGCGCGAGGGGGTCACCTTCCTCGAAAACGGGCGGGTCTGCCTGCGACTGCACCTCTGGCGGGAATACGACGAGGCGGTTGCAAAGCTCCCCCCGCCGTCAGCGCATGAAGTCGACCAGGTACTTGGCCACGGGGATGAGCAGGCGTGAGTCGGGCAGGCGCAGCATCTCCGCCCTGAGGTCGCCAAAGCGCTGCCGGTCCAGCGCATCGGCGTCCTTGAGCATGCGAAAGGCGGTCACGGCCCCCTGCGGCAGCCGGCCGATCTGCTCCATGGCCACCTTGTCGGTGATGCAGTGCCAGCGGATCAGCGCCTCGACCACCTCGTCGGGCGGGTTTTCCCGCCGGTAGACCGCACAGCTGCACTCGCCGTGGGTCGGGTCCACCTGGTCGTCCTGCCGGCCGGTGTCGTGGTAGACGCAGGCCATGAACAGTCGGTCCGCCATCTCGGGCGCCAGCGACCGCCTGGCCGCCAAAAAGGCCGACAGCAGCAGCACCCGCCTGGTGTGCGCGCGGCCGTGGATGGCCCCGTCCACACCAAAGGGGACCAAGCCAATGCGCTGTGCGCGCGCCTCCCACAGGGCGTGATAGGGCCCGGCGCGCCACTCGGCAAAGCCGAGCCCCGGGAACTGGCGGTCCAGCCGATGGATCAGCAGGTCCGAATTCATCAGGAGCACCTCCGCTTTCCGTCCGTTGACCGGGTCAAATGTCCAAGGACAGTATACCGGATTTTCCCGGTGAATGCAATTTGTTTGGGCTGCACAAGCTGCGCTGCGAATCGTTGACCTTTTTGGCGGATCGTGCTAAAGTGGAGTCAGAGCAAGACGTCAAAGACCCAAAGGGGGATGACCGTGGACAGAGAACAGGCTTGGAACTATGCACTCGGCTTGATCCGGGTGGACGGGCTGCGCCCGTCGGAGGACTTTCTGTTGCTGGTGGAACGCGAAAAGCGCGGGGAGATCACCACCGGGGAAATGCTTGAGCTCCTCAATCAAAAGTATGTCCAGCTCCCCCCTGAAAGGAAGCGTTGACGGTGGGCCTTGACCGATACCTGAACAAAAAGAAGAAGATTCTCAAAAATAAGTTCGGCACCGAGGACAAGGGGCTGCTGCGCGAGATCGAGGCCAACTACACGGCCCTGCGGCTGCGCGAGATCGCGCTGTCGCCGCTTCCGGGCGACTACGACTACGCGCATTTTTGCGCCATCCACCAGTACCTGTTTCAGGACATCTACGCGTGGAGCGGCGCCCCGCGCATGATGGACATCTGCAAGCCCGAAAAGGTCCTGGGCGGAAAGTCGGTCGATTATGCGCCGCACCGGGAGATCCCGGCGCTGGCCGCCGCCGCCATCACGCGCATGACCTCGATCGACTGGGCCGCCCTCTCCTTTGAGGAGCAGGTGAGCCGCTTTGCGGCCTGCGTGGCCGAGCTCTGGAAGGTGCACGCCTTCCGTGACGGCAACACCCGGACCGTGGTGCAGTTTTGCGCCCAGTACGCCGACCACGTGGAGATGCCGCTCGACCGCAGCGTCTTTTACGAGCACAGCTGCGCGTTTCGCGAGGCGCTGGTCCTGTTTACGGCGGTGCTGACCCACTTTGGCGACTATTCGGACCGGGAGCCGCTGCTGGCGCTGATGCGGCAGGCCTTCCGCCAGGGCCAGGAGGATGCCGAGTCCCTGTGGGACGCGTAGAGGCAAGGATTTCGAGACGCAAAGAGCGCCCGGCCCCCGATGAAGGGGGGCCGGGCGCTCTTTGCGTCTTGGCGCACCCCGGCCGGCCGCCGTTTGGACAGGCCGGGTATATTCTCACAGGCGCCCTCATAGGATGGGGAGAAGACGATCGGCGCAGGCCGATAAAGGCGAAGGAGGGCGACGGACGTGAGGCGACATGTCAGACGGCGGCGCAAGACCCCGGCGCTGCTTTGGCTGCCCCTGCTGTCGGGGGTGGTGGCCTTTGTGCTGCCGCTGCTGCTGGTGGAGTACCAGCGCCACCCCGTGGAGTCGGGTCCGGAGCCGCCGGCGGTGCCGGTCTCGCAGAGCGAGGGCAAACCGCTTGGCCAGACCGGCCAAACACTTATGGTGCCGCAAAACGACGTGGCCATCACGGTCTACTTCCACGAACAGGGGGAGACCCGCACCGTGCTGCTGGAGCAGCACCTGCTGGGGGTGCTTGCGGCCGAAATCCCGGATTCCTTCCACCTCGAGGCCGTCAAGGCGCAGGCCGTGGCCGCGCGCTCCTACCTGCTCAGCAAGTCGGGCACCGGCCTGCACGAGGGGGGCGCCGACCTCTGCACCGACTACACCCACTGCAAGGCCTGGCTGCCCGAGGCGCGCTATGCCGAAAAGTTCGGCGCCGGCGAGGAGGCCGCCCGCGCCCTCTACGCCACCGCCCTGCGGGAGACGGCCGGACAGGTGCTGGTCTATGAGGACACGGTGGCACAGACCGTCTTCCACGCCATGTCGGGCGGCCGCACCGAGTCGGCGGTCGATGTGTGGGGCAGTGAAGTTCCCTACCTTGTCAGCGTTCCCTCGGGCGGGGAGGATCAGTTCGACGGGTATGAGACCACCGTCGACCTGTCGCTGTCGGCCTACTGGGAGGCGATGGCCCCCCTGAATCCCGACCGCGAACTGGCGCCGATGGTGGTGTTGCGGCGCTCGGCCGGCGACGCCGTGCTGCGCTGCAACGTCGGCGGCGTCGAGACCGCCGGGACCGAGGTGCGCCGCCTGCTCGGGCTGCGCTCGACCAAGTTTTGGGTCACGCTGAACGGGGATGGTGTGCAGATCCGGGTGCGGGGATACGGGCACGGCGTCGGCATGAGCCAGTACGGCGCGCAGGTCATGGCGCTGGAGGGGGCCGGCTATCAGGATATCCTCGCGCGCTACTATCCGGGCTGCCGACTGCAGCAGCTCGACCCTTGACGGTAAAACCCGCCCTATCAAAGAAAAAGTAGGGGAAAGCGGTATAACCTGTCTGCAGATGGTCAACAATGTGATCACACCATCACACGTGTGGAATGAAATGGAGTGATCACATGAGCAGAGCAAAGGGCGGCGTGAGCAAGGGCAACATGCTGCTGGCGCTGGTGTTGGCGGGCACCTTTCTGGCGGGGAGCGCTACCTACCTTGCGGTCAAGGATTCCATCTCCAAGCTGCCGCAGGAAGAGCCGTCGGAACCCTACCTGCTGATCCCGCAGCAGACCGAAGATCCGCCAACCGGGGTTGCGCAGCCCCCCGAGGCGCAGCCCCTCCAGGAGACCGCGGCCCCACCCGAGCTGCCGGTTGAAGAGGAGCCGGCAAACGGGGCCCTCCTCACGGCGGTTCCCCCGACCGAGGAGCCGTCCGAGCAGAGCGGGGGCGGGGAGGATGCGGTGCCGGTGCTGGCCTCCGGCGACGCCCCGGTCAAGCAGCTCTATATCAAGCCGCTGGAGGGGGCCATCAGCAAGCCCTATTCGGCGGGTGAGCTGGTCTACAGCCAGACGCTGGGCGACTACCGCACCCACACCGGCGTGGACATCGCGGCCAAGGTCGGCGCAAAGGTGCGCGCCATGGCCGACGGCACCGTGACCGACATCTACACCGACGACCTGCTGGGCTCGGTGATTGAGGTCACCCACACCGACGGCACCATCAGCCGCTACTGCAACCTGCTGGAGGGACATGCGGCCGGCATCAAGACCGGCGTGGCGGTCAAGATGGGGGACATCCTCTCGGGCGTCGGCGAGACCGCCCTCAGCGAAATCGCGGAGGAGGCCCACCTGCACCTCGAGGTCTATCAAAAGGGCGTGAGCGTCGACCCCGTCCAGCTCTTTCAGTAGATAAAGGCGCCCTTCAGGGCGTCATTATCCGTCAAAATCAGGGCCACAGGACAGGCACTGCAGCCGTTTTTTCCGGATGCAGTGCCTTTTTGCGCCAATCGTGGAATGGAACTTTTGGACGGAAAAAACGGCACTTTATGAAAAGACTACCCCTTATCCTATAAAAAGCCTGCTCATCCAAGGGAATAATCCCCAGATTTAGCGAATTTTACAGAAAACCGCAGCAGAGAGGAAACGTCATCCAATTTCTCCAATTATTTGGCGTTGTTTTCTTTTGGCAGGCTGGGTATGATCTGGGCAAGGAGGTATGAAAATGAAAAAACGATTGCTCTCACTCGTGCTGACCATGATGCTGGTCTTCTCCATCGCCCTGCCGGCCATGGCTGCCGACGGCGGAATCTCAAAGGCGGCCTGCGAACTGCTGAGGCTTCCCGGCTGCACCACAGAGGCCGGGAATGGTACATCGACCATTCAGAAGGATCGTTTTTCATCGCTGCTGAAGGCGCTGCTCGAGTACCTGGGCAGGCGGCCCGAAAAACCGGCACCCGTCGACCCCTCTCCGAAGCCGGTTGATCCCACCCCGGTCGATCCCGATCCGGTCTGTCCCGATCCGGTTTGCCCCGATCCGGTCTGCCCCGATCCGGTCTGCCCTGATCCGGTCTGTCCCGATCCGGTCTGCCCTGATCCGGGTTGCCCCAACCCCGTCGATCCCGACCCGGTTGACCCGGATCCCGTTGACCCCGATCCCGTCGATCCCGACCCGGTCGACCCCAGCCCCTCTGTCCCGAGCAGCTATGAGCAGCGGGTCGTGGAGCTGGTCAACCAGGAGCGCGCCCGCAACGGGCTGGGCGCCCTGACCATGAACAACAAGCTGTCCGACGTCGCCCGCCTGAAGTCGGAGGACATGCGCAAGAACGGCTACTTTTCGCATACGAGCCCGACCTACGGCTCCCCCTTTGACATGATGCGGCAGTTTGGCATCTCCTACCGCTCGGCGGGAGAGAACATCGCCAGGGGACAGCGCACCCCCGAGGAGGTCGTGCAGGCTTGGATGGACTCCCCCGGCCATCGCGCCAACATCCTTGGCGCCTCCTACACCCAGATCGGCGTGGGCTATTTGGCCAGCGGCAACTACTGGACCCAGATGTTCATCGGCTGAGGATGTATGAGCATTCACACCGGTAAATGAGACCACAGGGGCACCCTCTGCTTATAGAGGGTGCCCCTGTCGCTTTCTAAAATGACCGGGCCTGCCAAAGGCCGGCGTTCAGTCCTCGTCGTCAAACTGGGCCAGGTAGCGCTCAAGCTGCCCCCGGTCCTTCTCCTCGAGGTCCCGGAGGCCGGCGAGGTTCTCCATGTGGTGGGTCAGCTCGTGCAGCAGCACCCGGCGCAGCGCCTCGCGCTGCCGCCTGCGGCTGTCCATGCCGTGCACCGCCACAAAGGAGCCGTAGTGGATCGAGATGTACCGCCCAAGGCCGTGTGGCTGGTGGTGGTAGGTCCCCAGCGTGTAGAGCTGGCCGTCCCGGTCATGGGCGGGCATGACGGTGTCGGGCAACAGGACAATGCCGCCGTTGAGCTCGCGAAACAGCGGCTCGGGCAGGGCCTCGGCCAAGCGGCTCAGATAGGCCTCCACCTCATCAAAGGTCATGGCAGTCGCCACTGGCGCACCCCCTTTTGGATGGTTGTCGTGTTCAGTCGGCCCGCAGGGCGTAGAGGGCGGCCTCCTCGGCGTGGATGCGGGCCGTGTCGAAGACCGGCAGACAGCTGTCCTGCTGGCCGATCAGCAGCCCGATCTCGGTACAGCCCAGGATCACGCCCTGCGCGCCGCGGTCCCGCAGCGCCTCAATGGCGCTGGTGTAGAAGGCCCTTGAGGGCGCCTTTATGTCGCCAAAGGCCAGCTCCTCGTCGATGATGCGGTGGAGCTCGTCCCGCACCGCCTGCTGCTCGGGGATCAGCGCCTCCAGGCCGTTTTGCTGCAGCACCGCCTTGTAGAAGTCCATCTCCATCGTAAAGGTGGTGCCCAACAGACCCACCCGTTCGATGCCCTCCGCCTTGAGCCGGTCGGCCGTGACCTGCGCAATGTGCAGCAGCGGCAGCCCGACCGCCGCCTGGATCTGCGGCGCGACGATGTGCATGGTGTTGGTGGCCAGGATCAGAACGTCGGCCCCCGCCCGCTCAAGCGCGCGGGCCGCGGCGCAGAGCAGGTCGGCCGCGCGCGCCGGGTCCCCGCTGCGGTGGGTGTCGACAATGTCCTGGAAGTCCACGCTGTAGAGGATGCAGCGGGCGCTGTGGTGGTCCCCCAGCGCCTTGCCCACCACCTGGTTGAGCACCTGGTAGTAGGTGACGGTGGATTCGGCGGCCATGCCGCCCAAGATGCCGATGGTTTTCATCCGTTCACTCCTTTCCAAAAACGACCCACGGGCACTGCGCAGCGCATGAAAGCGGGGCCGCGGCGCATTACTAAGGGATGAGAGATGCCAGAACAAGAGGGGGAAGAGCGGTGGGAGACAAGCTCAGGCGCAGCCTGCCCGGCTTTGTGGGGGGACTGGTCAACGGACTGTTCGGCGGCGGCGGGGGGCTCTTGCTGGTGCCGATGCTGCGGCGGGTGGCCGGCCTTGGGGTGCACCAGTCCCACGCCACCGCCATCCTCACGACCTTCTGCCTGTCGATCGTCAGCCTGGTGGTCTACCTGTTTCAGGGCAATATCGACTGGGGGTACGCGCTGCCGCTGGCCGTCGGCGGCGCGGCGGGGGGCGCCGTCGGCGCCCTCTGGCTGAAAAAAATACCGGCCAGGTGGCTCAAAAAGGGGTTTGCGCTGTTTTTGCTCTTTTCGGCCTGGAGGATGTATGTGGGATAAGCTGATCCTGGTCGCGCTCGGTGCACTGGTCGGCGTCCTGAGCGGCATGGGGGTGGGGGGCGGCAGCCTGCTGATCGTGCTGCTCTCGGCCTTCATGCAGGTGGAGCAGCCGGTGGCGCAGGGCATCAACCTGCTCTACTTCCTGCCCACGGCCGCGGTGGCGGTGGGCATCCACCTCAAAAAGGGGAACATCGAAAAGAAGACGGCGGCCTACGGCAGCGCGGCCGGCCTGTTGACCGCGCTGGCCGGCAGCCTGTTGGCCGGCCGGCTCGAGGCCGCCCTGCTCAAAAAGCTGTTTGCCGGCCTGATCTTTGCGGCCGGACTCTCGGAGCTGTTCTCGAAGGATCGGCCAAAGCGGGAGACCCCCTAGCGCAGGCTGTCGAGGTAGTCCTGCAGCAGCACGGCGGCCGAGAGGGCGTCGATGACCGCCTTGCGCTTTTTGCCCCGCGTGTCGGTCTCGTTGAGCATGCGGGTGGCCGAGACGGTGGTGTTGCGCTCGTCGCGCAGCACGACTTCGCCGTCAAAGCGCGCGCGCAGCAGCTCGGCGAAGGCCAGCGTCTTCTCGGCCCGCGGGCCGAGCGTGTTGTTCATGTTCTTGGGCAGGCCGAGCAGGATGACCGCGGCGCCCCGCTGCACGGCCTCGGCGACCACGCGGTCGGCCACCTGTGCGGGATCGGCGCCGGTGACGACGCCGGCGGCACTCGCGAGCAGCCCGAGCGGGTCGGAGACGGCCAGCCCCGTGCGCATGTCGCCGTAGTCGACGGCCAGGATTCGGCTCATTCGTTCACCTCCCCGCGCAGCAGGACAAAGGCGGCCTTTGCATTTTGGGCCGCCAGCCCGCGCAGCCGGTCGGCCTCTCGCCGGGCGGCCTGCGCGGCCTGTGCGCGCATCTCCCAAAGGTCAAGCAGATAGCGGCGCAGCGCCTCGCCGTCGAGGTCGTCGCACTCGACCAGGCGCCGCTCGCCCAGCATCTCGAAGAAGGCCCGCACCTTGTCGTCGTAGACGATGCCCACCGAGGGCACGCCGGCCGCCGTCGCAAAGACCAGCGCGTGCAGCCGCATGCCCACCACGAGGGCGGCGTTGGTGATGGCCGAGAGCACCTCGTCGCTGCTGCCTTCAAACAGCAGCGCGGGCGTCTTCATGGCGGCCTGCACCAGACGGCAGGCTTCGGTGTCCACGGTGGCGTGGAAGGGGACCAGCAGCACCGGAATGCCGGCCTGCTGCGCAAAGGCGTCCAGCGCGGCCGCCACCTTTGGAACCAGGGCCGGGTCGTTTTGCCTCCAGTCCCGCAGCGAGACGGCGAGGTAGTCGCCCATCGGCAGCCGCTCCATGCGCGGCAGCGGCCCCCCGAGCGCCGTAAAGACCTCGTCGGCCGTCATCGAAATGTGGTCGGTCGGCAGGCCGAGCCGCTGCAGCAGCCGCAGCGAGTCGGGGTCCCGCAGCGTGATGCGGTCGACGCGGCGCAGCAGCGCGGCGGTCCGCCGCCGGCTGTCGGCGTTGTTCAGGGGGCCGATGCCGTTGCCGTACAGCATGGTTTTGCAGCCCAGGCGGCCGGCCAGCCAGAGCAGCGAGAGGTAATAGTAGAGGGATTTTCGGCTGGTCACGTCCTGCAGCAGGTTGCCGCCGCCAAACAGCAGCACCGAGGACCGGTGGATGGCGCGCAGCACCTCGTGCGGCGAAAAGCGCCGCGCCAGCGCCACCTGCTGGCTGCAGGAGGCCTGCCATTTGCTCTGGTTGAGCACGCAGATGCGCAGGTCGGGGTCGGCCTCGAGCAGGTTGTGCACGATCGTGGAGAGCAGCAGCTCGTCTCCGGCATTGCCGTAGCCGTAGTAGCCGCAGAGCAGGAAGTCGTACCGGGCCCATTTGGCGCCGGTCAGCGCAGCGCGGTAACAGTCGAGGGCGTCCTGCGCCATGCGGGCCACCGAGTACTCGCGCAGCACCAGCGCCCGGCCAAAGTCGCCGAGCTGCCGGCGGCGTTCAGGGTCCGCAATCAGGGCTTCCACGTCGGCCGCGACGCAGCCCAGCGCCCCGTAGGGCTGTCCGCGGCAGGTCAGGTTGGTCTGCCTAGCGGTCTGCAGCGTCTGCTGTTCGAGCAGGCCGATGTAGCCGGCCGTGCCGGCCAGCACCACCGGCAACCCGCAGGCCGCGGCCTCCAGCGCGGCGCGGGAGACCCCGACAAAGAGGTCGGCCGCGTTGCACAGGACCGGAATGTCCACGCGCGGGCCCGTCAGCGTCAGATAGGGGATGCCGGCCTCCCGGTTGAGGCGGTCGGCCTGCGCCGCGAGCTGCGCGAATTCGGAGCCGCCCCCCACGACCACGATCCTGGCCGCGGGGCAGGCCGCGCGCAGCATCGGTGCCTCCTCCAGCAGGCGGCGCGCGCCGCCGCTCGCGTCGGGGTCAAGGCGGGAGACCGTGAGCACCAGGATTTCCCCGGGCGCGATGCCGAGGGCCCGGCGGGTCTGCTCGCGCAGCGAGGGGTCCGGCGCAAAGCGTTCGGTGTCGATCCCGTTGACGGTTTCAAAGATGTCGCGTTCGGAAATGCCGTAGTTGTCCTTTAAATAGGAAGTCAGGTCCTCGCTGACCGACAGCGACTTGATGCCCCAGCGGGTCAGCAGCCGGTAGGCTGGCGAGACCTTGTAGCTGCCGTGCACCGTGGTCACCATCGGAATTTTGCGGCGGCGGCAGAGCGCATTCAATAAAAATGCCGGAATGCGGGCGTGCGCGTGCACGACCTCGGGCCGAACCTCGTCGAGCAGGCGGGCCAGAATGCGGCGGGCCCTGTACATGGCGGCGGGGGAGCGGGAGTCGAGCGGGGCCTCGACGTGGCGGACGCCCGCCTCCTCAAGGGCCTGCACCAGCAGGCCGCCGGCCGACACGGCCACAACGCGGTGGCCCTGCCGGTGCAGTTCCCGGCAGAGCTCGACGATGTGGGTCTCGGCGCCGCCGAGATCCAGCTTCATGGTCGCGATGACAACGGTCTTTTGCTGGCGCATCTCTCACTCCGATTGCCCTTGGACGGCGCATTGGCTCGGCAGGCAAAGCGGCCGCCAGCCGGCGGTCGCCGCGAAAACAGCCTTGATTTTGGCGGTCGGGGAACGCCCTGCCCGCTTGGCCCGGCACCCCGGCTGGGGACGTCGGGCCGCAGCGCGGCCGCTTTTGCGGTCGGTATACCCTGTCGGCACAGCCGACTGGCATACGGTGTCATCCCTCGCCGGTTTTGCGGGAAGCGCGGGAGGCGATGGGGACATCACCGGTATACTCGCCGCTTTGCGGCTAGTATACCACAGCGCCCGCCGTGGGTAAAGTTTGCAAAACGCCTTTTTATCCTTGGGCTTGTGTGCTATAATATGGGGCGTGTCCGGAACAAATTTGGCCGGGCGGCGGTCGATATTCAAGAGGACGCACGCGTCCCGCCCCGCAGGGCGCCTTTGCGGCGCAGCCGCGGCGCGCGGCAGACAGATGGCTGCTCCGGTATTTTCCCATTTTCCGGTCGGGCTATTCGGAGGTATTGATCAGGATGAGCAATGCGCATTCGCCGCGCCAGGACAGTGATGTCCAGGGCGCGGCCAACCAGAAAAAGAAGTCCAAAAAGGGCCGCCGGCTGGCCCTGAAGGTGATCGGCACGCTGTTTCTGATCGGCTGCTTCACCGGTGTGATCGTGCTCGGGTCCATGCTGTACTACATCGTCAACTACCTGGACCCGCAGATGAACGTCGACCTCGCCAGCTACAAGCTGGCCTATACCAGCTTTGTCTACTACACCGACCGCAAGACCGGCGAGGAGAAGGTGCTCGAAACCCTCTACGACACCGAAAACCGCGAGTGGGTGGACCTGGTCAACATCCCAAAGCACATGCAGGACGCCGCCGTGGCCATTGAGGACGAGCGGTTCTGGAAGCACAAGGGCGTGGACTGGAAGCGCACGCTGGCCGCCGTGGCCAACCTGTTTACCGGCAGCTCCTCGCGCTTTGGCGCCTCCACCATCTCGCAGCAGGTGATTAAAAACGTCACCGGCGACGACGACTACAGCATGATGCGCAAGATCGAGGAAATCCTGCGGGCGCTCAACCTCCACAAGCGCTACTCGCACGAGGAGATCCTGGAGTTCTACCTGAACACCGCCTACTTCTCGCAGAACACCAACGGCGTGCAGGCGGCCGCCAAGGTCTACTTTGACAAGGACGTCAGCGAGCTGAGCCTGGCCGAGTCGGCCAGCATCATCGGCATCACGCAGTACCCCGGCCTGTACGACCCCTTCCGCAACCCCGAAAAGAACAAGGAGCGGCAGGAGCTCATCCTGTGGAAGATGCGCGAGCTGAACCTGATCACCAACGAGGAGTACCAGGCCTCCAAGGCCGAGGAGCTCCACTTCCAGGCCGACAAGCAGCAGGAGCAGCTGCGGCAGGTGCAGAGCTGGTATGTGGACAAGGTCATCACCGACGTGCTGCGCGACCTGCAGGATCAAAAGGGCTACACGCGGTCCTACGCAACCAACCTGCTCTACTCGGGCGGACTCAAGATCTACGCCGCCATCGACGTCGACATCCAGCGGATCATGGACGAGAAGTTCATCGACATGAGCACCTTCCCGACCCTGGGCGGCGAGGAGCAGCCGCAGGCCTCCATGATCATCATGGACCCCTACACCGGCGCCGTGCTCGGCATCGCGGGCGCGCGCGGGGAGAAGACGGCCGCCCGCATCTTCAACTATGCGACCGACGCCAAGCGGCAGCCCGGTTCCACCATCAAGCCGCTGGCCGTCTACGCGCCCGGCATCGAATACAACGTCGTCACGCAGGGCAGCGTCTATGACGACGCGCCGGTCGTCATAGAAAAGAAGTTCCCGCGCAACTACGACAGCAGCTATGCCTCCTACAAGGGGCGCATGGACGTCAAGGAGGCGGTCTACCGCTCCTACAACACCGTGGCCATGGCGGCCCTGATCGACCTTGGCGTGGAGCGGTCCTTCAACTTCATCCACGACAATTTGGGGGTCACCTCGCTGGTCCGCCGGGAGGTCGTCGGCGGCCAGGTCAAGACCGACATGGACCTGTCGCCCCTCTCGCTGGGCGGCGTGACCTTCGGCGTGACCGCGCTCGAGATGTCGGCGGCCTACTGCAGCTTTGTCAACAAGGGGACCTACAACGCCCCCTACACCTATACCAAGGTGCTGGCAAACGACGGCAGCGTGCTGCTTGAGCACAAGGAGAGCCCCACCGTGGCCATGTCGGCCGAGACGGCCTATCTGATCAACGACCTGCTGCAGGGCGTGGTCAGCTATGGCACCGGCACGGCGGCCCAGCTGTCCAACATGGCCGTCGCGGCCAAGACCGGTACCACCAGCGACGACGTCGACCGCTGGTTTGTCGGCTACACGCCCTACTATGTCGGCGTGGTCTGGTTCGGCTACGATCAGCCGCGCACCATCCGCTACAGCGGGACCAACCCCGCGCTGCAGGGGTGGCGGGCGGTCATGCGCGAGGTGCACAAAGACCTGCCCTACCGCAGCTTCTTCGCGCAGCCGGCCGGCATTGTCTCGGCCAGCTACTGCCTCGACAGCGGCATGCAGCCCACCGACGCCTGCCGCAACGACCCGCGGGGCAGCCGGGTGGCCACCGCCAACTTCAAAAAGGGGACCACGCCCACCGAGCCCTGCAACATGCACGTCCCGGTCACGCTGTGCAGCGACTCCCACATGATCGCAAGCCCTTACTGCCCGCGCACCTACACCGCCTACATGCTCAACATCAAGCGCGAGTTTCCCTATGCGCTCGGCGTGATCGACGCACAGTACACCTATCTGCCGCTGTCCGACGGGTATGCGCTCCCGATTGACAGCTCGGTCCCGGTCTATCAGAACCTGCTGCAGCCCGAGCACACATCCGGCTACTCGCCCGGGGTGGACGACCCCATGAACCACCTCTGCATCATTCACTACGGATACCCCGAATCCACCGACCGCATTCCGCCCGAGGAGCAGGGGAATCCCTTTACCCCCACCATCCCCGAGTGGATGTATACGATCGACCCCACGCTCCCGGGCATTCAGGAGCCGACCGATCCGGACGACGTGGACCCGGACGAGCAGGACGACGACCGCCAGTCGGACCACTCCTCGGACGGCGGACAGTCCGGCCGGCCCTCCGGCGGCGGGCAGTCGGGGGGCACAACGCCCGGCGTGACCCAGCCCACGCTGCCGACCCCGCCCCCGGACGATTCGTCCGGCCGCGGGGACAGCGGCCTGCCGGAGGGGTATTGACGGCCAGCCGGCCACGATTCCAAACAGCGGAAAATGATCGGCCGGCCGGGGTGCCCGCCCCGGCCGGCCGGCGCGCACTTGCCGGAAACCCGCTCCAAAAGGGTCCTCTGTACAAAAGGCGAAAGCACGTGAAATGTCGCTTGACTTTTCAGATGAGATCGTGTAGACTGATAGAGCGTTCAATTTGAACGGGGGAGCATAGCTCAGCTGGGAGAGCACTTGCCTTACAAGCAAGGGGTCACAGGTTCGAGCCCTGTTG
>JAAYBB010000010.1 GCA_012719075.1 Clostridiales bacterium
CAAAAGCACCAAAACCGCCTCCTTTTGCGGCGGGCAAAAGGAGGCAAAAGCCGCCGGGGGGTATTGCGAGACCCCCCGGACCCCCCGGCGCCTCTAAAGTACAACAGGCCCCAAGTCCCTTGGGGCCTGTTGCTATTGTCAGAGGAACACTCGAAAAATCAGGACTCGCACCCTGCGAGTGCTCAGACAACTGATTTTTCCACGCGTTCCTCCCATTTGATCCGCTTCGCGTCTGGAAGTAAGGGTTACCTTCCGGGGTTGGCACTTTATGCGAGGACCCTTACCCAGATAAAACTTGATTTGCGGCCCTAATACCGGTATATGCGGCTTAGGATTTTGCGGCGGGCCTGGCAAAGAGGGCCGCGACATAGCCAAACAGGATGGCGGCGCCGATGCCGGCCGCCGTGGCCGTGAGCCCGCCCGAAAGCACCCCCATCAGGCCGTAGGTCTCGATGCCCTTGCTCACGCCCTTGGCCAGCGCGTAGCCAAAGCCGATGATGGGCACCGTGGCGCCGGCGCCGCCGAAGTCGACCACCGGCTCATAGAGCCCCACGCCGGTCAGCACCACGCCCACCACCACATACAGCACGACGATGCGGGCCGGAGTCAGCTTGGTCTTGTCGATCAGGAGCTGGGCGATGGCACAGAGGATGCCGCCCACCAAAAAGGCGGGCAAGAGGTTGTTGAACATTTGGCAGCTCTCCTTAAAAAATAAACGTTTGTCAGTTTGGGCCACGATAAATCCCTTGACGTTTTTCGCCCGTTTAGGGTACAATGGAATCAGACTATATTCGCCTGACACCGGGCGATCTTCGGAAGGGGATGCGTTTATGAATCCTGTTCTCAGAAAGCAGCTCCACCGCTACAGAAGGAGGTACCGCAGGCACCTGATGATGCAGCACCTGAAGGGCACCCTGTTCAATCACGACGAGGGCGGCCTGCCGCTCATCGCCAAGATTGCGCTGGTGCTCGGCGGCATTGCCCTTGGCCTTCTGTTTGGCTTTGTCGTGCTCGCCCGCGTCTTCCGGGGCGAAGAGCTCTAAGCGGCGGACCCACCTGCGCAGAGGCAACCCACAGATCCCGCGGCATCCGCGGGATCTGTTTTTTATGGCTGTCTGCTCAGCCACACGCAGTGGGCAATGCCCACAATGCTCTCGCCCTGCTGGAAGGAGGTCGGCGACATCAGCGCGCCGGTGCCCACCAGCAGCACGTTGTTCAGGATGCCCTCGCGCAGCTGCTGCAGCAGGTGCCCCGCCAAGACGACGGCCGAGCAGGCGCAGCCCGACGCGCCGGCCTCCACCTCCTGCGTCTCGCGGTCGAAGATCATGAGGCCGCAGTCGTCGTACACGTTGTCGAGCACCAGCCCGTCGCGCCCGAGCAGGTCCTTGACGATGCCGTAGCCCAGGGCGCCGAGGTCTCCGGTCGCGATCAGATCAAAGCTGGCGGGCGTGCAGTCCATGTCCTGCAAAAACTGCTGGATCGAGTCGCAGGCGGCCGGCGCCATGGCCGCGCCCATGTTGTTGGCGTCGACAATGCCCATGTCCACCGGCTTGCCGACCAGCGCCGCCCGGATGCAGATCTCCCCGGACTTTGCCGGCATCCCGGCGTCCAGCACAAAGGCGCCGGAGCCGGTCACGGTCCACTGGGCGGTGGGGGGGCGCTGGGCGCCGTAGGCCAACGGCATGCGGAACTGCCGCTCGGCCGTGCTGAAGTGGGAGGAGGTCACGCAGAGCGCCGTCTTGGCGTAGCCGGCGTTCAGCAGTGCGGCGCCGACGGCCAGCCCCTCGGCGCAGGTGGAGCAGGCGCCGAACAGCCCGATAAAGGGGATGCCGAACTCCACCAGGCCAAAGGTGCTCGGGGTGCACTGGTTGATCAGATCCCCCGCCAGCACGACGTCCACCTGCGTGGGCGCCAGCTCGGCCTTTTGCATGGCCAGCCCGGCCGAGGTGCGCTGCAGGCTGGCCTCGGCCTTCTCCCAGGTCTTTTCGCCAAAGTAGGCGTCTTCGTTGACCACGTCAAAGCAGTGGCCGAGGGGGCCCTCCCCCTCCTTCTTGCCGACCACCGACGCCGCAGCGCGCAGCACCGGGGGCCGCTCAAACACCATGCACTTTCCCTTTCTGCTTCCCATCAGGCTCCCCCTCTATCTGATATGGTGTACCAGCAGTACGATCAGGCCGTAAATCACTGAACTCACCACGCCGTAGACCAGCACCGG
Source organism: Clostridiales bacterium (assembly GCA_012719075.1). GTDB lineage: Bacteria > Bacillota > Clostridia > Oscillospirales > Feifaniaceae > JAAYBB01. The sequence continues at coordinate 2,216 of JAAYBB010000010.1, forward strand.
CCCCGCCACTACAAACATCTTGGCGGCCAGCCCCAGCACCAGTCCCTCGCTCTTGAACTCCATGGCCGGCGAGACGATCGAGTTGGCAAAGCCGGTGATCGGGATGATGGTGCCGGCCTTGCCCACCTTGGCCATGTCGTCGTAGAGGTTGAGCGCCGTCAGCAAAGCCCCCCAGAAGATCATGGTCACCGACGTGGCGGTGGAGGCCGCATCCTTGGAGAGGCCGGCGCCCATATACAGGTTTGAAAAAATCTGCCCCACCACGCAGATCAGGCCGCCCATCACAAAGGAGAGCGCCATGTTTTTGACCAGCGCCGACTTTTCGGCCATCGACTCGACATACCGGCCGTATTCCGCTTTTGTCATATTCAACGTTGTTCACCTCAACTTGTTTTCCCGGTCGGCAGGGCGCACGCCCGCAATGCTTGCAAAGCGCAGCTGGCCGCCGCTGCCGATTTCGGCTGTTGTCTGTTGCAGAAGCGCGTTCTCCTACAGTTTGGGCGAAGGCCGGTAAAAATATTCGAAAAAAACAAAGACGCTGCCCCAAAAGGCGCCGTCCCGAACGCACGGAAAAGCCCCTGATTTTTTACCCGGCGGAGATCGTCAAAAAATCGCCGCGTCGTGGCGAACGGGGCTGCCCACCTGCGCCGTTGGGCTTTGCCTCCGCAGGGTCCCATCCGCACAGATCCGCTGAGGGGCGGGAGCAGGTTTCGTTGCGGGCAGCCGAAATGGCGGCGCAGGTCAGCCCTGCCCGCGCAGTTGCGTTCAGGGGCATCTGCCCCTCCTGAATGGGAAAGGCCGTCTTGTTTCGCTGCTTGAATGGGCGGTGCCCAACCGCCTGCAACGTCAAAGGAAGGGCTTAGACCGGTGGTCCCATCCGTCCGCACCCCTTTGCGCGGGAGGGGCGGCGCATGTCCGTTCCCTCTTGTCCATCTGATTGCCGGGCCGTCTGCCCCGCGGTTTTGAAAACGTCCGTCCTGTATCTGGCAAACGAAAGGGACACCGCCCGTTGAGGCGGTGTCCCTGATGTTCAATGCGCTTCTTGATTGTTTGCCCTTCTGCCGGCTCTACGCGGGCGCAACCCGGCTGCTGGAGAGGTACTTCAGCGGAAACTCGGGGTCGCCGGTCAGGCAAAACTCCACGGTCCGCTGCCCCGTGACGACAAACAGGTCGGCGTAGTCCGGCTGCAGCAGGTAGGAGAAGAGCACGTCCATATCCTGCGCCAGATTCGGGTTTCGCCCCTCGCCGATGAGCGCCTGCTCAATGGCCCGCTGGCTCTCCCCCTCGTCGTCGTACAGCGCCACCAGGCTGAAGACGGCGCGGTAGATGCCGTCCTCCCCCCGGCTGAGCGACTGCAGGCGGTGGACCTCAAACGGCGGCAGGCCCATCGGCAGGATGCGGTAGACCCCGTCCCGCAGACTGATGTACTCGCTGTTCCCGGGCGCATACAGCGGGTCGTCAAACAGCATGACGGCCGCCGCATCGAAGTCCTCGGCCGACAGAAAGGTCTCCCCGAGCTCGTCCTCCTCGTACACCGCCCGCAGGTAGACAAAGAAGGAGAGGGCCGAAAAGGGCGGGGTCTCGCCGCGCGCAAAGTCGGGCAGCATGCCCAGCTCGTTGCTGCGGTTGTCGTAGAACAAAAACAGCGGGGCCAGCCGGTCCACCTCCTGTGTCTCGGCCAATGCGGCGGCCAGCTGCCCGTAAATCTCGGGCGGTGCCGGGCGCTCCGTCCCCTCGGGAGGCATCTCGGGCAGACGCTGCGGCTCGGGCGGTTCCTCCTCGGCCGATCCGTTTGGATCCGGGTCCACCGCCTGTATGCCCCCCTGCGGCGGCTCCTGCGGCGGCGCGTCGACCTGCTTCCGGCCGCAGGCCGCGAGCAGCAGCAGCGCCGACAGCAACAGCAACAGTAAAAGGCCCCTTTGCATACGCATGGTGTCCCTCCAATCCCAATCAGCCCGCGCAGACCAATCCGCCTCCCACAGGTCCTCCCAAGGACCGCGGCGCACGAGTATCCCAAAAATGGACCATGGGAAAAGTGCGCGGGCGCAGGCTTGCGGCGCGGGCCACGCTCCACCGCCCAAAGGCAGGGGGCGTTTAACGGCCCCTGATCCCTCTTTTGACTGAAATCGGCGCCCGCTTGTTCCATCGGGCCTTGCCGGACGCTGCCGCACTTTGGTGCCTGCCCGCCGGCAGCGCAAGCCAACGGCCAGGATGGCCGCCCCGGCGAGGGCATTGCCACCCCGCATAGCGCACGACGGACAAAGGTCGGGCCGGGTGGAGATGCCCCTGCCCCCAGCGCGCAGCGGCGCAACGGGGTCGCCCCGGACAGCTCCGTCACGGCCTCACTCCACCGTACAGTCCCCTGTAGCAGGGCAAAAGGCGCAGCCCATCGCCACCCCACCCATGTGGCGTCGGCCGCGCATAACCGCGCAAAGGACGTCGACCCGGACGGATACGCCACTCCCCCCACGGCGCCGACAGCGCGCGTCAGGGCAAAGGGTGCCGGCCTGAACAGGGACACCGCTATCCCCGCACAGTGCCGACGGTGCACGTCAGCGCAAAGGGTGTCGGCCCGGGCGGAGAGCACCACCCCACATGACGCCAACCCCGTGCGGCAGCGCCAAGGCACCGGCCCCGGCGAAGATTCTCTTCCCCCACAGCGCCGGGCAGCACGCAATAAAAGAACGGGAGAGGGGCGCGCCCCTCTCCCGGATGGTTTCCTTGCAACCCTGACGGGCTTTTTCCTGTTTAGAAGACGCCTTGGGCCAGCATGGCCTGGGCGACCTTCAGGAAGCCGGCGATGTTGGCGCCCGCAACCAAGTCGTACTTGCCGTAGTATTCCTGCGAAGCCTTCGCGGAGTTGTCGTGGATGTTCTTCATGATGGTCTTGAGCCGCTCGTCGACCTCTTCGGGGCTCCAGGCCAGACGGGCGGAGTTCTGGCTCATCTCCAAGCCGGAGGTGGCCACGCCGCCGGCGTTGACGGCCTTGGAGGGGCAGAGGACCAGACCCTGCTGCTGGAAGTACGCCATGGCCTCGTTGGTGCAGGGCATGTTGGCCACTTCGACCATGTACTTCACGCCGGCGTCAACGATCTTCTTGGCCTCTTCCATGCCGATCTCGTTCTGGGTGGCGCAGGGCATGCAGATGTCGACCTTGATGCCCCAGGGCTTCTGGCCGGGGATGAACTCGACGCCGAACTTGTCGGCATAATCCTGGGCCTTGTCACGGCCGGAGCCGCGCATCTCGGTCAGGTACTCGACCTTCTCGGGCGTGGAGATGCCGTCCTTGTCGTAGATGTAGCCGTCGGGGCCGGAAATGGTGACGACCTTGGCGCCCAGCTCGGCGGCCTTCTTGCAGGTGCCCCAGGCAACCTGGCCAAAGCCGGAGACCGCAATGGTCTTGCCCTCGAGCTTGTCGCCCAGCGCTTCCAGCATGTTGACGGTGTAGTAGATGGCGCCGAAGCCGGTGGCCTCGGGGCGGATCACAGAGCCGCCAAAGGACAGGCCCTTGCCGGTGAAGGTGCCGTTCTCCCAAACGCCCTTGATGCGCTTGTACTGGCCATACATGTAGCCAACTTCGCGGGCGCCCACGCCGATGTCGCCGGCCGGCACGTCCACGTCGGGTCCGATGTAGCGGTACAGCTCGGTGACATAGGCCTGGCAGAAGCGCATGATCTCGGCGTCGCTGCGGCCGCGGGGATCGAAGTCGGAGCCGCCCTTGCCGCCGCCCATGGGCAGGCTGGTCAGGCTGTTCTTGAAGGTCTGCTCAAAGGCCAGGAACTTCATGATGGACAGGTTGACGGAGGGATGGAAACGGATGCCGCCCTTGTAGGGGCCGATGGCGCCATTGGTCTGCACGCGGAAGCCGCGGTTGACGTGGGTCTTGCCCGCATCATCGGTCCAGGCAATGCGGAAGAGGATCGAGCGCTCCGGCTCGCACATTCTCTCCAAAATGGCATACTTCTCATACTCGGGATGCTTTTCGACCACAGGCTCAATCGAATGGAAAACCTCTTCCACAGTCTGGTGGAATTCCACTTCGTGGGGATCACGTTTTTTGACTTCGTCGAGCACGCGAGCAATGTAGGCATTCATGCACGTTTCCTCCTAAGATTTATTTTCCTGTGAAACTTTTCACAATACAAGCTCACCGAGCCCTTTAGGGCGCAAAAACCCTAAAAGACTCGTCTATAGTTTAGTTTTTTCGTTGTCCAATGTCAAGCCACAGAGTTTAAATTATCCCTAAAAATGCCCACTTCGCCCGATTTTCGCGGCATTTAAGCCAACGAAAAAACAGGTGGGATTTTATGCACTTCGCACAACTCGGCACAAAATCAAGCCGGAGGGACCGCCCCGGCCGGCCGCCAAAGGCCCCCTGCGCGCAGGCTCAGCGGTAGCTGCGGTAGAGCGCCACCACGCGGCCAAGCAGCACCAGCTGGTCGGTCAGGATGGGCGAATAGGCCTCGTTTTCGGGCTGCAGGCGAAAGCCGCCGCGCTCCTTGAAAAAGCGCTTGACCGTCGCCTCCTCCTCCAGCAGCGCCACCACGATGTCGCCGTTGTCGGCCGTGGGGCACTGCTCCACCACCACGATGTCGCCGTCCTCGATCGCGGCGTTCTTCATGCTGTCCCCCTTGACGCGCAGCGCAAAGAGCTCCCGCCCCCTGGCCAGCTCCCGCTCCATGGGCAGGTAGCCCTCCAGCTCCTCGACGGCCAGGATGGGCAGGCCGGCCGTCACGCGCCCGACCAGCGGCACCATCACCGGCGCGCCCTTCTGCTCGGGCAGCGCGATGGAGCGCTTTTGCCCGTGGTTGAACGCAATGCGCCCCTCCTGCGCCAGGGTCTTCAAATGGCCAAAGGCCGAGGAGGGGGACTTGAGCCCCACACCTGCGCAGACCTCGCGCACCGTGGGGGAATACCCGTTTTCCTCGATGTAGATTCGTACAAAATCAAAAATTTTCTGCCTTGTGCGATCGCCCTTCCCCATCTTTCGCGCCCCATTCATCAAAATTCCATGCAGCGGCGAGCTGCCAAAACCCGCCTTTGCTGTCCACTATATCACAGCCGGCCGAAAAAATAAAGTACATACTTTCGAAATGTGGCAACGTCTGTCTGGGGCGTCCCTGCGCCTCCCCTTGTCTTGGGGCGGCTTTTTGTGGTAAAGTGTGCTTGTTTAACAACAGGATGCGCTCAAAGGGGGGTCTTGTGATGGGGGATGCTTTTTCGCGCGCCGAGCGCCTGCTCGGGCCACGGGCCATGGAGCGGCTGCGGCACAGCGCCGTGGCGGTCTTCGGCCTTGGCGGCGTGGGCTCCTACGCGGCCGAGGCGCTGGCCAGGGCCGGCGTCGGCCGCCTCACGCTGGTGGACGCAGACTGCGTGGAGCGCTCCAACCTCAACCGGCAGCTGATCGCGCTGCACTCCACGCTGGGCCTGCCCAAGGCACAGGTCATGGCGGCGCGCATCCGCGACATCAACCCCCAGGCGCAGGTGACGCCGCTGCAGCTGTTTTACGGCCCCGAGACGGCCGACGGCCTGCCCCTTTCGGATTTTGACTACGTGGTCGACGCCGTGGACACCGTCTCGGCCAAGCTGCTGCTGGCCGAGCGGGCCATCCTGTCGGCCGTGCCCATCATCAGCAGCATGGGCACCGGCAACAAGCTGGACGGCGCCCGTTTTGAGGTGGCCGACATCTACGAGACCTCGGTCTGCCCGCTGGCGCGGGTGATGCGCCGGGAGCTGCGCGCCCGCGGGATCGGCTCGCTGCGCGTGGTGTACTCCAAGGAGCCGCCCATTCTCCGCCCCGAGGGGCGGGGAGAGTCGCCGGGCAGCCTCTCCTTTGTGCCGCCGGTGGCCGGGCTGCTGTTGGCCGGCGAGGTCGTGCGGGGGCTGGTGGGGGGCCTGCTGCCCGGGACGTGAGGGCTTGCGGGAAGGGAGACCGGCTGGCCCCTTGGGACGGGCCGGGATGCCCGGGATGCCCGCGAATTGCTCGATATCCCTTTGGGTGGGCCGGGCTGCCCGGAATGCCCGCAAATTGCTCAATACCCCTTTGGCCGGGGACTCTCCGGCCAAGATAAAGCGCTTTTTTAAAGTTTAAGGTCGCGGCCGCGGGCCGCGGGGCGGGATGGTTTCGCGGTCCGCGGCCGCGACCTTATAAAGGGGGCGAGTAATAGGCCGGTAGCAGCGCGCCCGGGGCAAGCCCTATACCATCAGCCTTTCAAGGGCGGCTGGATAAGGAGGCAGCGTTTCTGCGGCCAAGTCTCACGCCGGCGACCGTAAAAGCCGGTGGGTCGGGTGGACCTGATCCGGGGTGCAAGGAGCAAGACAAATGGCCAAGACAAAGGAGCAAGACAAATGGCCAAGGCAAAGGGCCAAGGCAAAGGCCCAAGTCAGAGGGCTAAGCCCCGCTCTCCCTTACTCCCCGGCCCGCTTCTGCGGCTACATCCGCAAGGGACCAGGGCGCAAGGCGTTGCCTGCCTTGGGCGAGAGGGCGCTTTTCCACCGGCCCTTCCCCGACTCCCTACTCCCCCTCGGCCGGGGTCTCCTCTGCACCCCAGCCGTAGAGGCCCGAGCGCCTTAGCGCCCCGAAGATGCGCCGCCGGAGACCCGGGTTGCCGCGCTCGAGCTCGGCCAGCAGCTGCTTGACCTCCTGCCGCTTGGTGTTGCCGTTGGCGCAGCAGGGGTTGTACATGACCGGCAGCCGCAGGCGCGCGGCCAGGCGGGCGACCTCCCGCTCCTCCATCAGGATCAGCGGCCGGATCACGGTGAGGCCGGTCCGGGACAGCGCGGTCACGGGGTAGAAGCTGCCCAGCCGGCCCTCGTAAAACAGCATCAGCAGCAGCGTCTCCACCGCGTCGTCCAGGTGGTGGCCGAGCGCCACCTTGTTGCAGCCCTGCTGCACCGCCAGCCGGTTGAGCGCGCCGCGGCGCAGACGGGCGCAGAGCGCACAGGGGTGGCGCTCTGCGCGCCGGTCGAAGATCAGCGGGCCGATCTCGGTCCGCTCGAGCAGGAAGGGCACCTCAAGCCGCGCGCAGTGGGCGGCCAGCGCGTCAAAGTCGCCGCCCCCCTCAAAGCCGAGGTCCAGCGTGATGGCCTGCAGCGAAAAGTTGGCCGGGTAGTAGTCGCGCAGCCCGGCCAGCCCCGTGAGCAGCGCCAGCGAGTCCTTGCCGCCCGAGAGGCCCACCGCAATGCGGTCGCCCTCTTCGATCATGCCATAGGCCTCCACCGCGCTGCGGATCAGTCCCTGCAGTCGTTTCATGCGCCCAGCCCCCGCCCTCTTTTTTGCTTAAACCCTTACACCGCCACACCGCGTCACGATGACCGCAACCAACAAAGGCCACGTGGGCGCGCGACGTTTTTGTCATCCCCCGACGGCTTGCCCCACAGGGGCGAACCGATGGGGACATCCTCCTGGGGACATCCTCTTTGTGCTCCGTTTTTGCACCGCATTTGCCTCGCAAAAAAAGGACGTGATCGCACGTCCTTTTTTGACCCTGTTTTCATCAGGGGGCCATGCAGGCCAACGCCTTCCTTTACGGCTGTTCCGACTCTGCTGCGCCCTGGGGGCGCGTGGGGCGGTTTCCGCCGCGGCCGCGCGGCTTGCGGCGGCGCGAGCTCGACGTGCCGCCCGACGGGCGGGCGCCCCCCTCGGCCGGCGAGACCATCACGCGCCGGTTGGGCTCGTGCCCGACCGAGCTGGTCTGCACGCCCGGCACGCCCTGCAGCGTGGCGTGGATGACACGCCGCTCGTAGGGGTTCATGGCCTCCAGCGTGACGGCCCGGCGCTCCTTGACGACCCGGGCGGCCGTCTTGTGGGCCAGGGCCACCAGGGCCTCCTCGCGCTTGGCGCGGTAGTTTTCAATGTCGATGGACACCTTGCGATAGCCGTTGTCGCCCCGGCCGGTCGCAAGCCCGGTCAGGTACTGCAGCGCATCGAGGGTCTCTCCGCGCCGGCCGATCAGCAGCGCCATGTGCTCGCCCTGCACCGAGACCCGCAGCAGCTCGCCGTCGGTCTCGGCCCGCATGGAGACCTCCATCTCCAAGATGCCGAACACCTCGCGCAGGAAGCGCTCGGCGTCGGTCCCCTCAACCGGGACAAAGGGCTTCTGCTCCGGCACCGGCTCCGGCTCGGGCTGGGCCCTGGGCGGCGCCGGCTCCGCGGCCACGGGCCGCTCGCGCTTCTTCTCGGCCGGCTTCTGGGGCTCCTGCTTTGGGCGCGGGGGCTTTTGTGCGGGCTCGCCGCGCGGCGGCACCTCCGCGGTCTTGACGGCCGGCTCGGCCGGCTTTTTGACCGGCGGCCTTGTCGGCGGAGGGTCTTTGGCCTCCACCTCATACGAGATCTTCACCTCGGCGTCGGTCGCGCCGATGCCGAACAGGAAGCCCTTGGAGGGCGTGGCCAGCACCTCGACGCTGATGCTGTCGCGGTCCAGGCCAAGCTCCAACAGGCCCTTCTCAATGGCCTCGTCAATGGTCTTGGCGGTGACAATCAGTTCTTTTGTCACAATCACAGCTCCTGATCTCCTTCCGCAAGCGTTGCCTCGGCGGCCGGCCCATCCTCCTGCTCCGGCGCCTCCTCTTGAATGTTGACATCCCCTTCGGATTCAAGGCCCTCCGCCTTCTTCTTTTTGCGCCTGCCCCCCTGCGGGGCGGCGGGCGTCTTGGTCAGTCCGTCGTCAAAGGGGTCGGGGATCGCGGCGGCCAGCTTCTTGAGGTGCTTGCCGTAGTCGGCCGGCCGCGGCCGCTCCTCTTCCTCCTCGGCAACCTCCCGCTCCGGCGGCTGTTCGCCCGGCCTCAGGCCGCCCAGGTTGACCTTCTTGCTGGCGGCACGGCGCTGGCGCGCGGCCTCCTCCCGCTGCTCCTCGGCCGCCCTGGCCTCTTCAAGCGCCTTGCGCGGGCTCTTGACCAGGTTGAAGATAAAGGTCTGCAGGATGGTCAGCAGGTTGGAAAAGCCCCAGTAGAGGCCCATGGTGGCCGGCATCGTAAAGGCGATCCAGACCGAGACCAGCGGCATGGTGATCAACAGCTGCCGCTGGGTGTTCTGCGCGGCCGCGGCGGGCGGGGTGGTCTTGTTTTGGTAGTAGCTCTGCAAAAAGGCCGTGACCCCCGAAAAGATCGGGATGAGCAGCAGCGCGTTGAGCGCCAGCGTCGGCTTGGCCGAGAGGTTGACCCCAAAAAACTCAAAGTTGAGCAGCTGCGTGCCGGCCTTGATGATGCCCTCCTGCACCAGGCGGGCATAGTTTTCGGTCATGCCTTGCGCGATGATGGCCTCGTGCACGATCTTGCCGTCGATGGCGCCCAGGTTCAAAAAGTTGTTGATGCCCTCGATCGTGGCGATGGGCATTTTGAGCACATAAGTCAGCGGGTTCATGATGACCTTGTAGAGCCCGATCATGATCGGCAGCTGCACCAGCAGCGGCAGGCAGCCCGACGCCATCGAGATGTTGTTCTCCTGGTACAGAGCCGTGATCTCCTGGTTGATCTTCATGTTGTCGCCCGCGAACTGGCGCCTTATGGCCTCCTCGCGCGGGCGGACCCTCATCTGGTGGATGGTGCTGCGGTGCTGAATGATGCCGAGCGGCAGCAGGATGAGCTTGGTAAACAGCGTAAAGCCGAGCACCGCCAGCACAAAGCTGTCGAGGTGGGTGATGAGCCGCGCAAGCATGGTGCCGAGCAGGTCATAGAGCCAGGTGAACATGTGGTGTAGCCCTCCAAACGCCGCCGGTTGGGCGGCACAAGCTTTTGTGGGAACCCGTCAAAACCGCATGCCGCCGGAGGGCGGATGCCATCCCTTGCGCAGTCCCTTCCCGAAGGCACTTGTCGGCCGGGCGGGCCGGTGCAGGGCAGGGCCCGGGTGCGCGCAGGCAGGTGACGCTCTACGGCACGGGGTCGTAATAGGGATGCCGGCTGAAGGGGTGACAGCGCAGGATGCGCCGCAGGGCCAGCAGGCCGCCCCTGGCCGGCCCGTGGCGCCGAATGGCCTCGATGGCGTAGGCCGAACAGGTGGGGGTGTAGCGGCAGGCGCGGGGCAGCAGCGGCGAGATCAGGCGCTGGTACAGCCGGATGGGCAAAAGCAGCAGCTCGGTCAGCACTGGCCGGCCCCCCTCTCGGTCAGCAGGCCGGCCGTGGTCAGCCCCTCGGACAGCGCCCGCTGCACGACGCGGCAATTCAGTCCCGGCAGGTGCGCGCGGGCCACCAGCACAAAGTCGTACCCCGTCTTGATGTCGGGCTCCAGCAGGCGAAAGCTCTCGCGCATCAGGCGCTTGGCGCGGTTGCGCTGTACGGCGCCCCCCACCTTTTTCCCGGCCGTGAAGCCGATGCGGTTTGCGCCGCGCCGGTTTTTGGCGTAGTAGAGCACCAGGTGGCGGCCAACCACGCTGCGGCCCCTGGCATACAGCCGCCGAAAGTCGTTGTTTCGCGTGAGCGGCGTGGCCTGCACGGTCAAATCTCCCCCTACCCTGTGTCGCTTTGCCCCGGTTGCTTCGCCCCGGCCGCGCAAAAACGCGCAGGCGCCTGCAGCGGGCCTGCAGGCAGCTTGCAGCAGCGGATTGCGCGCCGGGCGATATGAAAAAGGTCACCTGCTCCAGTGACCTTTGGCTTGCATGTGTGGGCCAGGCGGCAACCGGGGTTGTCACAAGACAGGCGGCGGGCGCAGCGCGCCCCTGCGCACACCCGGCCCGCCGGCCGCCCCCGCACAGAAACTGCGGATCGGCGCGGCGCAGGGCCTGTCCGCAGGCGCGTGCCCGGGCGGCGCGAAAGCAGGGACCCAAAGGGCACAGCACCCCCGGTCCCCATCTTGCGGCAGGTCAGGCCGAAAGCCGCTCCCGCCCCTTGGCTCTGCGGCTGGACAGAATACTTCTGCCGCGGCGGGTTCTCATGCGCTTGCGAAAGCCGTGAACCTTGGCCCTATGCCTTTTCTTAGGCTGGTAGGTTCTCTTCAAAACAGGCACCTCCTCTATCGTTTTACCCGGTCTCTCCAGATGGTGAACTCGGGGATCTCCAAGCGGCCGCAGGCGCGGCGTAAAGCGCCCGCCTGTCCTTGCCCCTGGGCGGGTGGAAAAAGCCCTTTTTCCACCCCGCTCCCCCTCACGTCCGGGCAGCCCGTTTTTGGCATTTGTGCCCGTTTCTGCTGACAGAAAGAGCAACAGTAATTATAAACGATTTTGTACCGGAAAGTCAAGCGAGGATCGCGGTTTGGGCATCCGCCGCGCCAAAAGGCGCAAAATTTGACAAAGTCCCTGTCCCGGACGTGGATGCCGGACTGCCCCGCCCTGCGCCCTTTACACGCCCTGGCCGTTGGCCCCTGCCCGCCGGCAAGGGTGGCCGGACCGGTTGATTTTCGGCCCCCCAGCCGGTATAATGCTGCTAACGCAATTGTAGAAAAGGGGCGATTTGGCATGAAGTACAGGGAGCGGATCGAGCGCTGTATCTCGGAGCAGGCCGGGGCCTTTGAGGACATCGCGCTGGCCATCCACGCCAGGCCGGAGGTCAGCAATCACGAGTTTTTTGCCTGCCAGACCCTGTCGGACAAGCTGGCCGAGCAGGGCTTCGACGTCCGCGTGGACGTGGCCGGCCACCGCACCGGGTTCGACGCGCGCTACCGCTCGGGCAAGCCGGGCCCGACCGTGGCCTTCTTGGCCGAGTACGACGCGCTGCCCGGCATTGGGCACGCCTGCGGGCACAACCTCTTCGGCGCCATCTCGGCACTGGCCGGCTGCGCCCTCAAGCACATCGTCGACGACCTCGGCGGCGAGGTGCGGGTCTACGGCACCCCCGGCGAGGAGGGCGGCGAAAACGGCAGCGCAAAGGAGAGCTTTGTCCGCGAGGGCTTTTTTAAAGATGTCGACTTCGCGCTCTGCGCCCACCCAAGCGACAGGCATTTGCTCACCACCACGACGCTGGCCAACAACTGCGTCAAGATCGAGTTCACCGGCCGCCCGGCCCACGCCGCCGCCTCGCCCGAGAAGGGCATCAACGCGCTGGACGCCGTGCTCTTTGTCTTCAACGCCATCAACGCCATGCGCCAGCACGTGACCGACGACTGTCGCATCCACGGCATCATCACGCACGGCGGCGACGCGCCCAACATCGTGCCCGAGTTCGCCGCCTGCTACTTCTTCCTGCGCGCCGCAAAAAAGCCGACGGCCCAGGACCTCTACGACAAGATGGAGCGCATCGTGGAGGGGGCTTCGCTGGCCACCGGCGCCGCCGGCCGGATGTACCTGAGCCAAAACCGCGTGGACAACACGCTGCTGACCCCCTCGCTGGACGCCGTCTACCGGAAGAACCTCGAGTCCTGCGGCGAGCAGCTCACCCCGGTCACGGGCGGCGGCATGGGCTCGAGCGACGTGGGCAACGTCTCCCACGCCGTGCCCACGATCCAGCCCAGCCTGCGCATTTCGGACGGGCCGCTGACCGCCCACAGCGAGGGCTTCCGCGAGGCCGCCAAGGCCCGGCGGGCGCTGGACGCCATCCCCTTGGGCGCCAAGGTGCTGGCACTGACCGCCATGGACCTGTTCCTCGACCCCGACCTGCTGCAGCGCATCCAGGCCGAGCACGCCAGGGCGCTGGCCGAGGAGCTGGAGGGCTGAGGTGTGCTTTGTAACGGGATCGCATCCCGGTCAGGACAGGGGCCCTAGAGGGCCCCTGTCCTTGTCAAGACCCGCCGCTTTTTGGCCGACGGGCCTGTCTGCTCGCACCGCCGGGCCCGCCCCTTTGGGTAACCATGCCGGGTCCGACCGCAGGAGACCTGCTCTCTGCTTGACGCGCTTGAGGCCGCATGACAAATTTACGTTGCGCTACGCTACGAGCTGGCGACCGTGCCGAGCCTGACCGCATTAAAGCCTGCCGTCTGCTTGCGCTGGCCGTGCCGGCCTCTTTGGGCGACCGTACCGAGCTCGACCGTAGAAGAACCTGCCGTCTGCTTGCGCTGCCGGGTCACTCCTTTGAGGCTTGAAGCGCGCAGGCGCATGTTGTTGTGGGAAGGGCGGGCCCGCCCTTTCCGTGAATGCGGTATCAGCGCCGCCTGTCCATCCGAAAGGGGTACCACAGCCTTTTTCGGCAGGGCCGTTTTGTGGGGATGTGGCGGCCCTGGCATGGGCAAAGGGCCCTGTGGCGACCCTATCCTGGGACAAGGGCCCTGTGGCGGCCTCCCCTGGGACAAGGGGTCCTGTAGCGACCCTGCCAAGGACAAAGACCTTGTTGCCGCCCTGCTATGGACAATGGACTCCGTGATCGTCTTGCCATGGGCAAAGGCTGCGCGACTGCCCTAACATGAGCCGCACGGCGGCCATGTCGTAGGCAAAGGACCCTGTGGCAACCCTGCCACGGACAACGGCTTTGCTTTACCGCAAGCCCTGTCGGCTCACGGCCCGCCCTGGTCCCCCTGTGCCCCGCCGCCCTTGGACAGCTCCTCGAACCAGCGGATGTCGTCGGCCGTGGTCAGCGCCCCCCTGTCCTCATAGCCCAACCGGTAGCGGACGCCGCCCTGCGCGTCCAGTGCAAGGCCATCCAGCTCGCTCCAGCGGACCCTGCGGTTCCAGACAAAGACCACCAGCCCCTCCCCCTCGCCGCAGGGCAGGGTCTTGCGGCGGTCGGGAGGCCCCATCTGGAGTTCGGCCACCTGCCCGTCGAGGCAGAGCACCGGCACCACCGTGTAGCGGACCGTTCGTCGGTCGATGCTGTACCAGCCCGCCAGCCGGACGGCCTCCCCGCGCTTTGGCGCGTAGTAGCTCTCGGGCAGCGCCTTCCAGAAGGGCAGGCGCCGGCGCACCGCCACCGTGCGGTAGTGCTCGACATCTTCAAAAAAGAAAAAGCGGTAGCGCCTGGCGTCGGCCTGCCCGATCAGGGCCGGCCCGTCGCCAATGGACGGGTGCAGCCGCGCGGCCGCCTCGGCGGAGAAGCGGCTGCCCAGCAGCAGGCTGGTCGCGCAGTAGAGCGCAATGCCAAACAAAAACCAGCCCAGGGCCCGCCAGCCACCGCTGCGCCGACCGCCGGCCGCCTGCACCTTCGCCATCCCCCATGCCCTCCCCTCTGCGCCCTCCACACGGGGCCAATTGCTCAAATTGTACCACAGGACCCCCCGGCCCTGCAAACGGGGGTTTGCAGGGCCGGGGGCCGGGCCGCCGCACCCATGATTTTGGCGGCTTTGACTTGATTTTTCTTGGCCCTTGTGGTACCATAGAGAACGTGCATGCGGGTGTAGTTCAATGGCAGAACATCAGCTTCCCAAGCTGAATAC